>CAYYFR010000132.1:0-15856 GCA_964470865.1 uncultured Burkholderiales bacterium
AGGACGGCCGCGCGGCCCTCCTCGGCGGCCATGCCACGCTCGCCCACGTTGCTGTTGGAGCCGACCGTGATGTAGAGTCGGCGGCCATCGGGGCTTGCCAGGAGGCTCTTGGTCCAGTGGTGGTTGATCGGCCCCGCCGGCAGATCGGCGACCTTGACGCCCGGCGCCGCGATGCGCGTCTCGCCGGGCGCATAAGGAAAGCGCAGAACGGCGTCGGTATTGGCCACGTAAAGCGCGCCATTCACCCAGGCCATGCCAAAAGGCGAATTCAATCCCTCGAGCAGCACGAAGCGCTGGTCGGCCACGCCCGTGCCTTGTGAGTCGCGCAGCAGCGTGATGCGGTTTGCACTCGGCGTGCCGGCGCCGGCGCGCTGCATCACCAAACCCATGATCCAGCCGCGGATGCCGGCGCCGTCGTCGGGGCGCGCCGGGGCATTGGTTTCCGCTACCAGCACGTCGCCATTGGGCAGCACGAGCAACCAGCGCGGGTGGTCCAGGCCCTGTGCGAAGCGCTGCACCCGGGTGTCGGCGGGACCGATCGGCGCGCCGGCCACGGGCCAGCCTTGCGCGGGCGCGATGTTGACGGTGGGAAGCAACGTGCTGCGCGGCTTGGGGAGCGTGGGCGCGGGCCCGGTTCCGGCAGACACCGGAAGCCGCGCGAGGTCACCGCAGGCTGAAAGGCACAGCGCAGCCAGCATGAGCGCTGCGGCCGCAACCTTGGTCGGCCGCCGCAGGAATTGCGTGCTCCCAATGGAACTCTCCGCCCCGGCCGCTGCCCCGCCGGTCGCGCATGCGTATCGCATAACTGATGTCGGCATTTTAAAACCTGGTTCTACGCAGCAAACGACGTAGTGGTGACATTGCGATCGGGCCCAATGCCCATGTTTTTTCGGATCCACCGTTGACGATGCCCGGCGACCTGCATACCGCGATCACAATGCGCGCGACTGCGGCAGCCATCCGGCGCAGTCATGGCGCATCGCAGGCCACGCGCGCACGCTGAAAAATGTCCGGTTGCAATGGCAAGGCCGCAACTCTCACGACACGCACGGCGGGGAACGATCAGCCCGGCTGACTGTTTCCCTTCCGAGTGTCGCTGCAAAAGCGGCGCCAAGCTTGCATCGGAGGCGCGTCCCTCTCCTACCAGATGGGCTTGGTCCCGTGGTAGGCGTGGGATTTCGTTCGCTATCGTCGGGCCGCGGCTCGTCTTGGTGGCCGAGTTCAAGGTTGGCAACGCTCCGGGCAAGAATTGGGAACGCTTACTGCGAGGAACCTCCCGCCTGAGCGTCCGGCTACTTCAGCGCAGCAAACGACCGATCAGCATGCCAGCGGCGAGCCCGATCAGCACCGTCTTAAGCGGGCTTGCCGTGACACGCTGGCGCGCGTCGTCTAGCAACTTTTGCTGGGTTAACTTGAGACTCTCCCGTTGCTCGCTCAGCCAATCGGCCGTCGGCTCGATGACGCCGGCTACTTTGGTGACGGCCTCATGCGCGCCTTCGGCAACGCGGTCGATTACCGGCTTTGCCTTTTGCAGCGTTTCATCGGCGACTTTGGCGGCGGCGTTTACGGCGCCGTGTGCATCGGCGACGGCCTTGCCGACCGCGCCGTCACCGGCATTGATGTTGCCGACGGGAAAAGCGGGATTCGAATGTAGGACGGGTTCCATGGTGGCTCCAGTTCAGGTTGGCAGGTTGCAGGTCGCGTCAGGCCGGACATGGCGTTCGGTGCACCCGCAGCGAGAGCCGGTTGCATCCATGGCGCATGTCTTCGATTAACCAAACGCAGTGTAGAACCCGTGTGACCGGCGTTCTGTTCGATGGCGAACCAACCACTCGCCCGCCGGCTGATTCACGCCGTGCCGCGGCGCGGGTGCTGCAGAAAAAAGCGCAACATCTCGCGCGTCGCATCCGGACCGGCGGGGTCGGTGTAGCTTCCCGCCGCGTTACCGCCCGACCAGGCGTGGCCGGCGCCATGGATCAGCCAATGCTCGGCGAGCACCTCGCCGCCGCGTCCGACATGCACCGAGCGGGTGAAGGTACGCCCGGGACTGGACGCGCCCTGCTCGATGCGCGGGCTCGCGAGGTCCGCGCCGTCCGCAGCTTCGGCAATTTCCTTGATGTTGTCGCGCAACGCCGCGGCGACAAGCGCTTCGCCATTGCGCGGATGTACCGTGGCGTCAGCCTCGCCGTGAAAGACGATCAGCGGAAGAGGCGGGTGCACGCTGTTCGCGCCGAAGTTTGCCGAGCCGGCCTTGCCCATCCCGTTGCGCGGTGCCGCGGCAACGCCGCTTCCCATCACCGCGAGCGCGGCCATGGCATTGTGGGCCGCGCCGGACGGCAGCCCGGAATGCACGCCGACGGCGGCGAACAGGTCGGGATACACGTCGGCGAGCAAGGCGGCCATTGCGCCGCCGGCCGACAGCCCTGCGACGTAGATACGCTGCGGATCCGCGCCGTAGGCGCTCGCGACCCAGCGTGCCATGCTGGCGACAAGGGCCGGTTCGCCTTCGCCGCGGCGCTGATGCTCGGGCCTGAACCAGTTCCAGCAGCGGTTCGGATTGGCGCTGCGCGGCTGCGCGGGATAGAGCACCAGAAAATCGAGCTCCAGCGCCTGCCGGTTCATGCCCGTGCCTGCGGCGAAGTCGTCGGGGTCCTGTGTGCAACCATGAAGCATCACCAGGAGCGGCCGGGCCCGGCCGGATAAGGCGGGCGGGACGAACAGCTTGTAGGCGCGGGTTTCCGCTCCTTCGGCATGCGATCCGGCCAGCCACTGCGCCTGGCCCTGCGCCCCGCCATGGCGCCCCGCGTCGCGGTCTGCACGCGCGCGGGAGCGCGGTTCGAGGTTGCCGGCGTCGCCTGCCGGCGCGTGCTCGCCATCCGCGCGGAGGCCCGCGCCCGCGTTCGCAATCGAGGCCCGCTCCATGTCGAACACACGGCCTTGACGGGCGGCGCGAGGCCGGGCGCCGGCCGCTTCGGGGGCGGCGCCGGGCGGTGGCGATGCGCGCGACGAAGCGCCGGCGAGTGCCCGCTGGATCACCGCGGTGGCTTCGTTCAACCGGCCCGCACGGGTCAGGTTGGTGACCTTGTGCATCAGGTTTTTCAGGATCAGGGTCATGCATGCTTTCGATGATGGCGTACTAAAGCGTACCTGCCGCCAGTGCCGCCTTGACCTTGGGCGTGGCGTGCAGCACGCCCAGCACTTCGATCGATTCGATACTGGCCAATGCCAGCTCGGGTGTGACGTCGTCCGCGATCACGGCCAGGCCCAGCACGCGAATTCGCAGCTTTTGCCGGGCGGCCTTGACCGCGAGCAGGTCTTCGACATTGAAGCGCTGCATGCCCAGCACGAGCATCTTGCGGGCAGTGACCTGCTTGACCACCTCCGCATGGGTGCTGAGCTGGTTGCGAATGGCGGTACGAATGAAATCTGTCCGGTTGCCGTAAAAGCGCTCTGCCACCAGCAGGTCGATCTGCCCCAGATCGACGAAGCCGAGGTTGATGGTGATCTTCTCCGACTCGGCGAGCTTGGCATTTTGGGCGGCGGCCGGAGTGGCTACGGGGGCGGCGGCGAAGCGATTTCGGCTCATCGTGCAAGGCTCGAGACATCCAGGTGCAATCCATATGGATGGTGCATGACAACATTTCAAGCCCGCCCGCCGAATAATTTCGGCCTGCCCGCCGCGCGATTTCGGTGTGTCGGCGTACAGAGCGCGGGCACCTTTTCCGTCACAGTTCCCGCTTGTTTCGCAGGCGCGAAAATGCGCGTGGAGTGACAGGTGAACCGAACACAAAAATGGCTGGCCGGCGCTGCCGGCTTCCTGGTAATTGCAGGCGTCGCGCTGGTCTGGCTCGACTGGAACCTGCTGCGCCCCTTTATTTCGCGCCAGGTTTCCGCCGCCACCGGAAGAAGCTTTGCGATCAATGGCGACCTCAAGGTGCACCTGTCGATGAACCCCCGCATTGTCGCCAACGATATCGTGATGGGCAACGCCCAGTGGAGCGGTGTGCCGAACATGGCCGAGGTCAAGCGCCTCGAATTCACGGTGAAACTGTTGCCGCTACTGATGGGGCGTGTCGACTTTCCCGAAATCGCGTTATCCGCGCCGCGCGTGGTGCTGGAGGTGAACAAGGAGGGGATGCCCAATTGGGTGTTCAAGGCTTTAGACCGGGACAAGCCGTTCCCCTTCCCGCGGGTCGGCGCGCTCGCCATCGAGGGCGGCAGCCTGATCTATCGCGATGCGCCGGCCGATACCGACCTGGTTTTCGACGTCGATACGGTGGCCGGACAAAAGGGCGCCGAATCGATGGTGGAGATGAAGGGCAAGGGACGCTTCAAAGGCATGGCGTCGACCATGAATGCGCGCGGCGGCTCGCTGCTTGGCTTGCGCGATGCCGGCAAGCCGTATCCGCTCACCATGCGCGCCACGTTCGGCAGCACAAAAACCAGCCTTGAGGGGGTGCTGATCGACCCGCTGCACCTCAAGGGCGAAAACCTCAACTTCACACTTGAGGGCGCCGACCTTGCGTTGCTTTATCCGCTCCTTGGCCTGCCGCTTCCGCCAACCCCGGCGTACCGCATCGCCGGTACACTCGATCACGCCGGGGACGTGTGGACCTTGCGGCGATTCAAGGGGGTGGTGGGCAAGAGCGATCTCGAAGGAGACTTCTCGGTCGACGTCGGACGCAAACCCCAGTTCATCGCCGCCAACCTGGTCTCCAACA
This sequence comes from uncultured Burkholderiales bacterium, assembly GCA_964470865.1. Classification (GTDB taxonomy): domain Bacteria; phylum Pseudomonadota; class Gammaproteobacteria; order Burkholderiales; family JAEUOS01; genus JAEUOS01. The sequence continues at coordinate 4,722 of CAYYFR010000132.1, forward strand.
AGCTCGACATGGCCGATCTGGGCGGGTTGATCGGTGCGGATCGCGGCGGCAAACCGGCGGACAAACCGCCGCCCGCCGACAAGCTTCTGCCGACCGAAGCGTTCAGTCTGGAAAAACTGCGCGCCGCGAATGCCGACGTGCGGTTCCGCGGCGCCAGGATCGTGACGCGCACCTTGCCTCTGGAAAAGATGGATGCGCACCTGCTGGTGACCGACGGCACGCTCAAACTCGCGCCACTCAACTTTTCCGTCGCCGGGGGCAGCCTGGAAACGCAGATTCTGATGGATGGGCGTGGGCCACGCATCACCACGCACGCCGAGATCGCGGCCAAAGGCCTGCATCTGGACAAACTGATGCCGACTGCGAAGTTGAGCGCTGTGAGCGCGGGCACCATGGGAGGGCGCGCGAAGCTCACGATGAACGGAAACTCGGTCTCCCTGATGCTGGGGTCGGCCAACGGCAAGGCCGCGCTGATCATGGACGGCGGCTCCGTGAGCGAGCTGGTGCTGCGCTTGTCGAATCTGGATATCGCCAATTCCCTCGCGCTCCTGATCGGGGGCGACAAGCAGGCGCCGATCCGCTGCATGGTGAGTAGCTGGAACGCGGTCGATGGCGACTTCCAGATCCAGGCCATGGTGCTCGATACGCCCAAGGTGGATCTGCACGGCACGGGCGATGTGAACATGCGCACCGAGGAGATCAACCTGCACCTGGTGGCCGAATCCAAGGGATTCAGCCTGGCGTCGCTACGCGGACCGATCAACATCACCGGACCGCTCATGCGTCCGGTGGTGCGTCCGGAAATGGGCAACGTGTTCGCGCGCGGCGGGCTCGCTGTCGCTCTGGGCGTCCTCACCGGAGGGATCGGCGCGCTGATTCCCCTGCTGGAATTCGGCGAGAAAAAGCAAAGCCAGTGCGCCCTCTTGACCGCGCAGGCGAAAGCCGAGGTCGGCGTAAAGGCCGCGGACGTGGCACCGCGCCGGGGGTCAGCGCGGCGCCAACGTTGAACGGACGCAGCAATGGGGAGTAACGCTCCGCGCATCGAAACGACATGGCCGGCGCATGTATCTGGAGCTCATAGTGGAGCAGATCATGGAGTTGTTTCTGCATTGTCACGAGAACGCGTGTGCCGCCTTCGGCGGCTACCCGGCGCTACGCGATTGGTCATGATTGGTCGAACGGCTCGGCTGATCGTCGGCGACAAGCGGCTCCACGCTGTTCTTTCTCGAACCAAGTTCGTGTGCATAGACCCAGGTGTATTCCGCGCCGAGCAGAAAAATCTGCGCCGAGTAATACACCCACAGCAGCAGAACCACCAGTGAGCCGGCCGCACCGAATACGGAGGCCACGCCGCTCTTGCCGATGTACAGGCCGATCAGCAGCTTGCCGATGGTGAACAGTAGCGAGGTGAAGGCCGCGCCGAACCACACGTCGCGCCACGCCACCCGTACCCGTGGCATGAACTTGTAGATCAGCGCGAACAACGCCGTGATCAGGGCGAAGCTTGCGAAGAAGTTGACCAATTGCGCGACGACTTCCCAACCGGCGAACAGCGGCGCCCACCACTTTCCAAGCGCCGACAATCCGGCCGAAACGATCAGTGAAACCATCAAGAGGAAAGAGATTCCGAAGATCATGCCGAACGCCAGCAGCCGCGTCTGCAGCAGCTTGACAATACCGCCGCTGTTGACCTTGACAGGCGCGCGCCAGATCCGGTCAAGCGCGTCCTGCAGCTCGCCAAATACCGTAGTGGCGCCGATCAGCAGGAGGACGACACCTGTCGCGGTGGCCCAGGCGCTTTTTGATGGATCATTCGCGCTCTTGATGAGTCCTTCGATCATCATCGCGCCGTCCCTGCCCATCAGCCCTTCGAGCTGTGCCAGGATTTCGCCGCGTGAAGCTTCAGCTCCGAAGAACCAGCCTGTGACCGCGATTACGATCAGCAGCAAAGGCGCAATCGAAAATATCGTGTAATAGGCAAGGGCGGCACCCATGCTGGGCGCATAGTCGTCGAGCCACGCGCCAATTGTCCGCCGCACGAGGCCCCACTCCTGCCTGATGCCCATGTCGTTTCCGATCCGCCGTTTCACTGCGGGGAACGATCAGCCCGGCTGACTGTTCCCCTCCCAAGGGTCAAAAAGCGGCGCGAAGCCTACATCGGAGGCGCGCCCTTCGCCTGCTACATGGGCTTGGTGCCGTAGTAGGTGTGGATTTCATTCGACCAGGCCTGGTCTGCCATGTTCGGCCACTTTTCCTGGTCGAAGCCCGGCGCATTCTTGAGGCGTTCCTTATCGACGTTCAGCACGAAGCGCTTGTTCTCGGTATCGAGCGTCAATGCGCCCCACGGCACCGCGAACAACTTCTCACCCATGCCGAGAAAGCCGCCGAAAGACAGCACCGCGTAACTCACCTTGCCGCTGCGCATGTCCAGCATGATTTCCTTGATGTCGCCGAGATCTTCACCCTTCTGGTTGTAGACGTCATTGCCGGAGAGGGTGTCGGCACCCATCAACTCGGGCCCGGGACCGTCTCCGCCGCTGGTGTTGCCTTTGTACATGCCATACGTATCGCGATCGAGATAATTCATGTTCAGCTCCTGTGGGTTCGTTTCATGGAATGAGCGAGGCTCCGCAACTGGAAATCGGCGCCTGCTGTTGCAAGAATATATGGTGGGTGGTGCGCGTTCTGTTCGATACGGCACAGAGAAGCCTGAGTCGGCGACATTAATCTTCGGCCATGCAAAGACTTGCCGGAGGCGAGCCTTTTCGCGTGGCGTTCACCCCCCACGTGCGAAATCGGCCCGCGGAATGAACTGAATGGCCAGGCGACCATGGATATCAATGTGGGCAAAAAGCATGACGCAGGGCCTCGCGGCCTTGAGGCGGGCCGTGCCCAGAGGCACTCGGGCGGCGCCTCGCAAACGCCAGACCCTGGGGCGAAAGCGCAGTCCGGCTACCCACGCCGGCGCGGTCCGCCCTGTCGGCTCCGGGCACTGGCTGCCAGGTGTCGCCCTCGGCCCAACCGGCGCACGCCGCTACCGGCTCTACCGTCCGCCGGGACTTAAGGCTGGCGAGCGGGTACCGCTGGTGGTGATGCTGCACGGCTGCGGGCAGGACGCGAACAGCTTTGCCGCCAGCACTCGCATGAACCGCATTGCCGCTCGCCAGCGGTTCCTGGTGCTGTACCCCGAGCAGGAACGCCTGGCCAATTCGCAAAGGTGCTGGAACTGGTTTGACACCAAGTCAGGCCGGGCCTACGGCGAAGCGGCTCTCATCATGGCGGCCATCGACCAGGCGTGCCTGCTATACCCGGTGGACAGCGAACGCATCGCCGTGGCCGGGCTGTCGGCAGGCGCCAGCATGGCGGCACTGCTGGCGACACGGCATCCTGCGCGTTTCAAGGCAGTGGTGATGCATTCGGGAATTCCGCCCGGCACGGCGCATTCCACCCTCACCGCTCTGGGCGCCATGCAAGGCCACCGTGCATCGGCGCCGCTGCGTGCGACGCGCTCGTCAAACCCGACTTCCTTGCCGCCGTTGCTGGTGATTCACGGCGGCCGCGACGACGTGGTGGCCGCGTCAAACGGCCACGCGGCCGCGCAGGTGTGGGCCGATGCGGCCGGCGCGGACCCACGCGCCAAGCGCGCGGTTCAACGCGGCAAGCGCCATGCCATGACCGTGACCGACTTCAAGTGCAAAGAGACCACGGTGGCCACGCTGGTGGATATCGCGCGGCTGGGCCACGCGTGGAGCGGGGGCGCCGCCGGCGAGCCTTACGGCGATGCAAAGGGGCCCGATGCATCGCGCATGGTTTGGGCGTTCGCGGCCAGGCAGTTCCGCGCTTCTGCATTGCAGCCGCCTGCGCACTTGGCCAGGCCGTTGTCGACGCACACAGCGCGGTGAACACCAGCGCCGAGGCCGTGCCTGCGCGGCGTTGCGCGCCGTATCGACTTTCATCGCCGGCGCCGGCCATCACCACAACGCGCGCTAGCGCACAGTGCCGCCGAAACGAAGCAGGTATTGTGAAGCTTGGCTCAGGGTGAGTCACCTCATCAACACCTTTTGATACTTCAATCCACACCAAAGGCAATCTCATGAACAGCATCGTCTACATCGTCGGCGCAGTCGTCATCATTCTCGCTTTGTTGTCGTTCATCGGGCTGCGCTGAGCGCAGCGAAAATCACGCCCGGCGACGCGAGGTCAGGCGCGGGGCCGGGCTTCCGACGACTCGGACCGGCTGAACCCAGAGTGCGGGCACGGGTGAAATCGGGCGCGAGAGGCTGAATCTGAAGGCGCTGCGCAGCGCTGAACCAGTAGTCCGGAATGAGCGGAGGATGGCATGCAACTTGGTGACCAGCAGGGCAGCAACAACGTCGAAGACCGGCGCGGCATGCGTATCGGCGGCGGTTTGGGCGTAGGCGGCATCATCATTGCCGTCGTCGCCTACTTCTTCGGCTTCGACCCCGCCGCGGTGGTGAATGTGGCGGAGCAAGTCATGCCGCAGCGCGAGTCCCGCGAAGTGCAAAAGGGCATGCCCGCAGATGAACCAGGCCAGTTCGTCTCGAAGATTCTCGGCAGCACCGAAAAGGTCTGGGGCAACATCTTTCAGCAATCAAACAGCAAGTACCGCGCGCCGACGCTGGTGCTGTTTGAGGAGCAGGTGCGATCGGCATGCGGCATGGCGCAATCGGCCACCGGCCCTTTCTACTGTTCGACCGACGAGAAGCTGTACATCGACCTGTCGTTTTTTCGCGAACTGCAAAGTCGCTTTCGCGCACCCGGCGATTTCGCCCAGGCCTACGTGATCGCGCACGAAGTGGGTCACCATGTGCAGAAGCTGGCCGGAACCTTCCAGAAAATGGAAGCTGCGCGCGGGGCCGGCTCCCGCGCGGAGACTAATCAAAACTCGGTGCGAATGGAGCTGCAGGCGGATTGCTACGCGGGCGTATGGGGGTATCACGCGGGCACCATGAAGCAACTCGATGCCGGTGACATCGCCGAGGCGCTCAATGCCGCGAGCGCGATCGGGGACGACCGCATGCAGAAACAGACCCAGGGCCGGGTCTCGCCGGAGTCATTTACCCACGGCTCCTCAGAGCAGCGCGTTCGCTGGTTCAAGAAGGGCATGGAATCCGGCCGCCCACAGGATTGCGACACCTTCTCGGTCGCATCGCCTTGAGGGACCGGGCGCATCCGGCGGGCAGGCTCATTTGCTGCGTTCAACGGACAAAAAGGGCAATCAGGATAATGATGGGTATCGGAATGCCGAGAAACAGCAGAAGCAGTGAACGCATGGTGGACTCCTCAAGAAAAAGTTGAAAGCCGGTTCAGGTGAGGCGATGGCGCCCGCCGAACGTAGCCGCGAGGCTGGCGACGAACGCGCCGATCAAGAGCGAAATGAACAACCAGAGTGCCGAATATGCCGAAGCCTTGCGGGCCTTGTCCGCCGCCTCACGGGCCGCGAGTTCCGCATCGGCAAGCGCGGTCTTCATGCGCGCGAAGGTGGAAGCAACACGCTTCTCCGCGTCGGTCTGGCTGATGCCGGTACGCTGGGCGACGGCCTGGCCCAAGTAACGGGCATCCTCGGGTGGCAATGCGCCCGAACGCAACGCGCTCATCAAAATGCGCGTGCTTTCCGCCGCCATCGCTGTGTTGGAACGCTCCGCGTCCGGCGCCAGGCTCCCAGCGTTGCCGCTCACGGAGGTGGCGGGGACGCTCAAGTCCCGGCGAAACATCGAGTCGATCAGGTAGCTCGTGTTTCCCATGCCGCCTGACATGCTGTCAGTGCCGGCTGGAGCGATGGATCTCACAGCCGCCGCGGCGGTAGCCGAGGTCGCCGCGCTCGTCGCTCCACCGGCTACCGCCGCACCCGCCTGTACACCGCCGCCGATGATCGACCCGATCACCGAACTGAGCAGCGCCGCGGTCAGGAGCGATGCCACCGCCCAGGCCAGAAACCCGTGTGCCGAGTCGCGGAAATACACTTCATCAATGTTTACACCGTCCCACGCGGCGCGCAGGCGGCCGGCGATATAGCCACCCATTCCCGACGCCAATATCTGGGTGAGCGTGACCCAGATAATCGCCGAGATACCGATCGTGGTCGCGCTTGCCCCCTCATACGCCCACGGAGACACCGAAGAAAGGCCCAGGCCCGTCCCCAGGATCAGCAGGATCAGCGACAACGCCGCCGCAGCAGCGGCACCGGCCAGAATCGCGCTCCAGGAGACCGCACGCGCCACCGGCCACACCTCGCCGTCGCTGCGGACCAGTGAGAGATCGCGACGGGGAAGGCCGTCAGCGGGCATTACGTTGGGTGAAGCCATTTGAAAGTCCTCCAAGTGTGGTGGTTGGGTGCGTGAAAAGATATGCTTGGTACGCCCGATGGTCTGTGCGATAGCGAACCGACCTTCGCGTCGTGGACTGAGACTGTATTGCCCATGCTCAGTCACGGAAGTCCGCCCCATGTTCCGCAATCAGGCGACCCGCAGTCACCAGGCAACGCCGCCGACCAGGCCCTGCTGGCCGTTGGAGTCTGGCTGCGCGGCGAGGCTTATGCATTCGTCACCCCCTCGCCCGCCACCCATGCCCGGGTGAACGCCAGGGCGGTCGGCCGCGCCGCGACGCGGTTGCAAGACGTCTTCGGCTGGAGCAGGCCTTTCCAGCCCGGCTTTCTCCCGCCTTTCATCGTCGATCTGCTGGGGGTGGCCGATGCGCTGGAGAATGGCGTCGCTAGCCTGCGCAGCAAGGTCCGCTTTTCGTCCCTGTCGGGCCTGCTGTTCGCGCATTCGGCGTATCCGACCACCGATCACGACGCGGTCTTTTTCGGCCCGGACACCTATCGATTCGCGCGCCTCATCGAGCACAGCTTGAAGCGAACCGGCGCAGCGGCGCCGGACACCTGGTTGGTAGATGTGGGCTGCGGCAGTGGCGCCGGCGGCATCGTCGCCAGCCGCCTTGGCTACGGTCACCGGCCGATGCTGTGCGACATCAGCGACAAGGCACTGCATTTTTCATGGGTCAATTGCGCTCTTGCAGGCGTGGCCGATGCCCGCCTCAGAAACAGCGACGTTCTCAAGGCTGTGGATGAACCGGTAAGCATCATCGTGGCTAATCCGCCCTACCTGCTCGACGCCGAAGGACGGCTGTACCGCGACGGCGGCGGCGAGTGGGGCTCCGCGCTTTCCACCCGCATCCTGGCGGAAGGTCTCGAACAGCTGATGCCCGGTGGACAAATGATTCTCTACACCGGTGTGCCCATCATCAACGGTTGCGACCTCTTCAGGGCATCGGTGGAGGACATTCTGCGAACCCATGCAGCGGCGGTCTCGTATGAGGAGATCGATCCCGATGTGTTCGGTGAAGAACTGGAACGCGACGCCTACGCCGGTGTGGAGCGGATCGCCGTGGTGGCCCTGGTGGTGACCAAGCGTGCGGACTGATGGACGCCGCGCCCGCCGCTCGCCCCCTCCCTCCATCGGCCTGCCGCGGATGAGATTCCTCGGGATTGGCGAGGAGTGCGAGTTGGGCGACATGTATCAGCGCTTGGCCCAGGCCGGACACGAGGTTCGCGTGTTCATCGAAAGCGAAGCCTCGCACGATGTGTTCGGCAACATGATCGAGCGGGTGCCCGATTGGAACGCACATCTGCATTGGATAAAGGAAGCAGGCGGTGACGGCGTCATCCTGTTCGAGTCGGCGCTCAAGGGTGCGCTCCAGGACAGCCTCAGAGCCGAGGGCTATCAGGTCATCGGCGGCAGCCGCTACGGCGACCGCCTGGAGGGCGATCGGGAATTTGGACAAGCCGAGCTGCGCGAAGCGGGCATTCAAACCGCCGCCTCGCGGGAATTCACCAACTATGCCGCAGGAATGGATTTCGTGCGCGCACACCCCGGGCGCTACGTCTTCAAGAGCAATGGCGCAGACTCCCTGCGCACGCGCAACTATGTGGGCCAGATGGACGACGGCCGGGACGTGATCGCGTTGCTGCACCAGTACGCCGCGCAGTGCGATGGCGCGCTGCAGCCCGGCTTCGTCCTGATGCGGCATCTGCAAGGGGTCGAAGTCGGCGTGGGCGCGTATTTCAACGGCGACTCCTTTCTGGCGCCTGCATGCCTTGACTGGGAACACAAGCGCTTCTTTCCGGATGACCTGGGGGAATTGACCGGCGAGATGGGCACCATCGTCACGTATCGGCACTCCACCACCATCTTCGAAGCCACGCTCGCGAAAATGGCCGGTAAGCTGCGCGCCGGCGGCTATGTCGGTTACATCAACCTCAACCTGATCGCCAATCGGCAGGGATTGTGGCCGCTCGAATTCACCAGCCGCTTCGGCTATCCCGGTTTTGCTATTTGCGAGACCCTGCACGGCGAGCGTTGGGACAGCATTTTCAGGAAGATGCTGGGTCGCGGCGGCGAGCGTATCGCCACCCGGCCGGGTTTCGCTGCGGGCATCGTGCTCACGGTGCCGCCGTTTCCCTATGCCTACGGCTACGCCTTGCTCTCCAAGGGCGCGCCGGTGTTCTTTCGCAGTCCGCTCACCGAAGCGCAGCGGTCCCGGCTGCATTTTTGCCAGGTGGCTGAAGATGAGGGCCAGCTCATCGCAAGCGGTACCACGGGCTGCATCGCGGTGGCGACCGGAAAGGGGGCGACGGTCGAGGCCGCACGGCTTCAGGCTTGCAGGCTCGCCGATCAGATACTTGTCGCCAATATCAGATACCGGCGCGACATCGGCAAGAAGCTGGTCGAACACGACCTGGCGTTCTTGCGCGCTTGTGGCTATATCAGATAGCCATGGGGCCTTGCGCGGCGTCGCGCATGGCCAGGCAGTTAGGTCGATTGCGATGAGCCGTCGGAACGGCAGCGAACGCTTGGCGCGGCGTTGCATCGCGACACACCCGCGCGGCTCAGAGTTGCGAGCCGAGCAGCGAAGCGAAGCGTTCGACCAGTCGCTCGCGCCACGGCCGTTCGCGCCAGTCGGCCAGGCTTACCGGACGCGAGAGCCTCAGGTCATCGTCGAAGATGCGCGTCTGCTGCGCCGCGAACTCGGCATCCACGATGTTCAGCGTGGCCTCGTCGTTGAGGCGAAACGAGCGGTTGTCGAAGTTGGTTGAACCCACCGAGACCAGCAGGCCGTCGACGATCATCACTTTGCAGTGGTACATCGTCGGCTGGTACTCGGCGATCAGCGCGCCGGCGGCAAGCAGAGGTTCCCAGCGCGCACGCGAAGCTCTGCGCACGGTCTCGCTATCGATGTGCGGGCCGGGTACGATGATGCGCAGCTTGACGCCGCGTTTCATCGCGGCGACGAGCGCCTTGGAGGCCAGCTCGTCGGGCACGAAATAAGCTGCAGAGAGATCGATCGAACGCGACGCCGCGGTGATCGCGAGCAGGTACATCAGCTGCATGCTCTCGCTGCCGCCGCTGGGAGAACTGCTGAATACCTGCGCCAGGCCGTTGCCGGCCGCGGCCAGCGGCGGGAAGTACGCGGGGCCGTGCAGCACCTCGCCGCTGACCTTGATCCAGTTGTCGAGGAATACGGCCTGAATCTGCGCGACCACCGGGCCCTCGACCTGGAAGTGCGTGTCCCGCCAATGCCCGGGGTCCTGCGCCGCGCCGGTCCACAACGGGGCGATGCCCACGCCGCCGGTGAAGCCGATGCGGCCATCGACGACCAGCAGCTTGCGGTGCGTGCGGTTGTTCAGGCGGCCGAGGTGCGACCAGTGCGGCGGGTGGAATTTGTGGATCTGCACACCGGCAGACCTCATCGTTTCGAGCAGTGCGTCGTCCATCTTCGCGCTGCCGACCCAGTCGAGCAACACATGCACTTTCACCCCGCTGCGTGCACGGTCGGCCAGTGCCTGCGTGAATTCGCGTCCGATGTCGCCCGACCAGTAAATGTAAGTCTCGAAGGTGATAGTGGTGGTCGCGCCACGGATTGCGGCCAGCATCGCGGGAAAAATCTCGTCGCCGTTCCTCAGCACGCGGAGCCGGTTGCCGGGCACGAACTGCGGGCCGAGCAGCACGCCTAGTTCCTGGTGAAAGCGCGGGTCGTCGAGCGCATACATGCGCTCGATGCGGCGCTCGATTTTCTTTTCGCCGCCGATGAAATTGAAAGCCAATACGATGCCGGCCAGCGTAAGCACGACGGCGCCGGCGGCAACCGCGAGCGGGCGTGGTTTGAATGTCGCAAGTTTCATCGGCACGAAGCTCCAGGGGAATGGCATTCACGGCGCGCATCTTTATGTGCCTCGCCGATCCCCAACTCTAGCGTTTATGCCCTCGCCAATGAGTACGCTGTCGCACAGACTGCTGTTCTCGATGCTCCAAAATTGGGCCACGATGACTTTGACCAATCGGTCTGGTCACGTATCCACGCATCCGAACGCACTTCAGGAGAAATCAATGTCGACCAATGGCCAACAATCAACTAACAACAATACCAAAGACAATGCCCCGCGCGCGAAGAAACCCGGTCCTGCCGGCAACGCCAAGCAGAAGAAGGCGCAGCCTCAACGCGATAACAGTTCCTCACAGCCACCTTCCAGAAAGAGCGCGAAGCTGCCATGAACGTTCTCTTTTATCCTCACTCAAGGAAACAATGATGAAAACTCTCGACAAGACAAACGAAGCGCATACCAACCGTGACCCGATTACCAACGCACCCGGTGCGCATCCCGTGGGCACCGGCATCGGCGCTGCGCTCGGCGGCGCTGCCGCTGGCGCGGCTACCGGCACCGTCGCCGGTCCGGTGGGCACTGTGATCGGTGCAGCCGTCGGCGCGATCGTCGGTGGACTTGCAGGCAAGGGCGTTGCCGAATCGATCGACCCGACCCGCGAAGCCGCGCACTGGCGCGACAACTTTACGAGCCGCCCTTATGTGGCCGCCGGATCGACCTTCGATGACTACGGCCCGGCTTATGGCTATGGCGTCAGCGCCTATGGTCAACGCCCGGGTCTGCGCTTCGACGACGCCGAGCCCGACTTGGCACGTGGCTGGGGTGATGCACGCGGCACTTCGAGCTTGAGCTGGAGCCATGCAAAAGATGCCGCGCGCGACGCCTGGCAACGCGCCAGCGATACGGTGGAGCGAGCGACCCCGGGCGACTCGGACCGCGACGGCAAGTAGGCGTC
>CAYYFR010000133.1:0-15848 GCA_964470865.1 uncultured Burkholderiales bacterium
CCAGCGGCCTCTCTCGTCCCCTTTCAAAGGGTGTAGTCGAAATCCTGGAACGTCCATGTCGTCAATAGACTTGGCCGTATCCAGGGCCGCCAACAGAATACGGAGCCGCTTTGCGTGGTGGGGTTGGACGCCTGCCGCAGTTCCCGACTCAAAGAACCTCCTCAATCCTTTGTGCCGGAACGACTGGATCATCGCTAAAGTATACCGTGTTGCGCATCACGCAACAAAAGCCTGGGGCGCGAGGTTCGGAGTAGCGCGCCACGGTGCCCCAAACGTGTACGACCAGTGACAATCGACGCGCGGGACACGATGCGCGAACCGATTCGAGTCCGTGCGAGCACCGGTTCCCGCAGCCGGCGCGCAGAATCTCGAGACACACAGGCAGTCGCTGTGTGACGGATCGGCAAGGCAAGTGTCTGAAGCCACCTCATGCGGGTGGCACGTGTCTGGACGCATACGCAGGCAGAACCGGCGCCAGCGCGGCGGCGAAGCGCAGCCGCCCGTTCTCGCACTAGCCTGCAGCGCGCGCAGGTAACCGCCGAGCGGGCCGGCTGACGACTGGACGGCCACTTTGCACCTCTTTCTCTCGAAGAGCCTTGCACATTGCCGCCAGGTCATTCTTGTGGCGTTTGGCAAAGGCCTGCCCGTTCTGTCGCATCTCCTCCACGATTGGATCAAGTTGCATCGAAGCCACCTCCGAGTTCCTCAGGCGAGCATAGGCTTGGACACGCCAATCCTTGCTCAGCAACGACCTCAGCAATGAGGCCTCGTGTCTCTGCATTGTTGATGTGCCGAAAATTCCACGTCAGCAGATAGTCTGTTCCTTGAGTCGCTGCTATCGCAATGTGGAGCGCGTCGCGCTGGCTATTGGCTGGTACGGCTTCAGCTGCCAACAAGGCCTGCGCTAGCGAAACGGCCTCGGCCCCGATTTCAAGGCTTGGGATGCCATCCACGGCCTCAAGCCGAGCTGCAGCGGCCGCCGGGTCGCCTGCAGAGAGTTCTTCCAGTACCAAGGCTGAAACATAGACCTCAAAGCGACCCCTATTCTCTCGCCACCGGTCGATTGTGATGGCCTGTCGGCTCGCCGCAACAACATCTCGGCTCGGACGGGCCGTGAGGTAGCTGATGACAGATGATTCGATGGAGCCGGAGGCTGGCATTGTCGAACACTACACCAGATGGAAATCCAGAAACAACGACATCCAGGTCAAGCGTGAGCGCGGTCTCAAGTCACGATGTCGAATGCACGAAACAACAAAGCAGGTTTCGAGACTTGCGCCACACTTTTAAACTTTCAGGTCTGCACGCCGGCGCGCCAGCCGCAAGCAAGTCAAGGTCCGAGGCTCTGTTACCGCTTCAGCGCGGCAACCCCAACCCGCGCTGCGCGATCAGGCTTCTCTGAATCTCGTTGGTGCCGATGCTGATCACCCACATCAGCGAGTGGCGCAGGTTCTGCTCGAAGCGGCCGTTCTGGATGGCGCCTGGCGCGCCTTGGGAAAGCGTGGCGGCCATGCCCAGAATCTCCAGTGCGCCCTCGCCTATGCGTTCCATCAATTCGCCGGAGAACACTTTACTGATCGCCCCGGTCTCCGGCGGCGTGGCGCCGGTGCCGGCCAGTTCGGCGCAGTGCATCATCAACTGCCGCCCTACCTCAATATCGGCGGCGAACTGCGCGATGCGCTCGCGCACCAGGGGGTCCTCGCGTAGTGGCTGGCCTTGCCGCGCGCTGGCGCGGATGAGGTCGCACAGTTGCTTGAAACCGTGCGCCACCTTGAGCACGATGCCGCCGCCCACCAGCCCCCGCTCGGTGGCAAGCGCGCCGGTCAGCACCTTCCAGCCGCCATCCACTTCACCGACCAGCGCATCGGCCGGTACCCGCACGTTGTCGTAGAAGATGTTGGAGAAGGTGCCGTCGTACATGGTGGCGGCCGGCTTGACCTGGATACCGGTCGAGTCCATGGGCACGATGAACATGCTGATGCCGGCATGCGCGGGGCGGGCTTCGCGGTTGGTGCGCGCGGCCAGAAACATGTATTTGCCCCACCAGGTGGTGGTCCAGATCTTCTGGCCGTTGATCACCCAGCCATCGCCATCGCGCACTGCCGAAGTCTTGAGCGCAGCCAAGTCCGAGCCGGCATTCGGTTCGCTGTAGCCCATGCCGTGCATGGCCTCGCCGGCGAGGATTTCGGGCAGGTATTTGCCTTGCTGCGCCGGCGTGCCGAACAGCATGAGCGCGGTGGCCTGGACAGAGGCGCCGATACGCGGCGCCTCGCCACGCTCCATTTCCTCCATGAAGGCGATCTGCTCGATGGGCGTGCGCGCCTGGCCGCCGTGTTCGCGCGGCCACGCCAGGCCGATCCAGCCGGTCTTGCCGATGTCGCGCGCGAAGGCGGAATCGAACTCGCGCTCGTGGAATGGCCGTGCGTCGAACGCCGCCTTGCGCTCGCCCGACCAGTGGATGGCAAGCCAGGCCGCCACCTCGTCGCGAAAGGCATTGCCGGCTGCGCCCAGGTCATGGCGCGGCAGGCTGCCCGCCTGGTCGAAATAGTGGGCCGCCAGTTCTTCGCGGGCGCGGCGCACGCCACCCATCGCCAGGCAGTCCAGGTGCACGCGACGGAAATGCCGCGGCGCCTCGTGTTCCTCGGCATAACCGATGGCGCCGAAGGCGTGGTGGGTTTCCAGCGACACCTGGCGCAGCGCAGCGCCGGCGTAGGCGATGGCGGCGGATGCGAAGTAGCGCCAGTCGGCCGAGCCACGCTCGTATTGCGCCGCCGCGTTGTGCGCCGTGAGGCGCACGCCTTCGAGGCTGATGAGGCAATTGGCCAGCTTGTGCTGCAGCGCCTGGAAGCTGCCGATCGGCTTGCCGAACTGCTGCCGTTCCTTCGCGTAATCCACCGCCATTTCAAAGGCGCGCCGCGCCGCGCCGTGCGCGCGGGCGATCAGGCACAGGCGGCGCAGCCGGTGCAGGTCCGCCGGCCGCACCGCCGCGCCCGGCAGCGCCAGTACCGGCGCGTTCGCGAACGTGAGCTCGGCCTGCCCGTCCATGCCCATGGCTCGTGCGGGGTTGGCCACGCAAGCCGGCCCGGCACAGGAAAGCAGTGTCAATACCCCGGCTCGAGCGCCGGGGGTCAGCACATGGGTTGCCGCCAGCCCGGCATCGACGAAGCGCAACACGCCGTCGGCATGATTGCCGCGCACCATGACAGCACCTGCGCCGGCATCGCCATCCGCCACGCCGAAGGCCCACGCCAACATGGCATCGCCCGCGTGCAGTTCCGCAAGAAGCCGGCGTGCCTGCGGATCGACTGACTGGCTCAAAGCCAGGTTGGCCAGCGCCGCGTCGTAGAGCGGCACCGGGCAGGCCGCACGCCCGAGCTCTTCCATGGCAACCAGTACCTCGGCCATGCCGCCGATCTCGGGGTCGCTGCCCAGCGCGGTGAGTCCCTGGCCGGCCAGACCGCGCCAGATCGCGCGGAGCGCCGCCGCGTCGGCATGGCCGCCCACCGCGCGTGCCGCCGGCCAATGCCGGCCCAAGAAGCCGCGCAGGGAGTCGCGCAGGAGGTCGCGCTCCGCCTGGCCTGGCTGGGCGGCATGGTTCATCGTCGCGCGTGCCCCGGCCGCGGTCAGTCGGCGCGGATGTTGTTGTCGCGGATCACCGGCGCCCAGCGCGCCACGTCCTCGGCGATCATCTCGCCCACCCGTTTGGGGGTGGCGGTTTTCGCCAGCACGCCGAAGCCGGCAAAGCGCTTCTGCATCTCCGGCGTGTCGAGCGCGCGGTTGATGGCCTCGTTGAGCTTGCCCACCACCTCGGCCGGCGTATTGGCCGCGGCGATGAAGCCGAACCAGGTTTCGGCGGCGTATCCCGGCAGGACCGAGGCCACCGGGGGCGCGCCCGGCGCCAGCGGCGAGCTCTCCGGCGAGGTGACACCCAGCAGCTTCAGCTTGCCGTTGGCGATGAAGCCGTTCATCGCCGCCGAGGCGGTGGTGATCAGCATTTTCACCTCACCGGCGACGATCGCATTGGTGGTGGGCGCCTGCCCCTTGTAGGGAATGTGCGTCATCTTCAGGCCCGCGCTGCGGGCGAACAGTTCGCTTGCCAGGTGGCCGAAGGAGCCGGTGCCCGCCGAGGCGAATTCAACCGGGTTTGGCTGTTGCTTCACGTATTCGATGAAGCCCTTCAGGTCGTTGGCGGGCACCGCCGGGTTGACCACCACCATCAGCGGCGCGGTGGAGACCAGCGCCACCGGCGCGAAGTCCTTGACGCCGTCGAAGCCGGCATCCTTCACCACATAGGGTGTCACCGCCACGATGCCGCTGTTGATGAACAGCAGCGTGTGGCCGTCCGCAGTCGAGCGCGCCACTTCGCGCGCGGCGACGATGCCGGAGGCGCCGGGTTTGTTCTCGATGACAAGCGGCTGGCCCAGGATTTTCTGTACCGGTTCCTGCAGCGCGCGTGCCATCAGGTCGGTGGTACCGCCGGCGGGGTAGGGCACGATGATGCGCACAGGCTTGCTCGGAAAGGCTTGCGCCAGCAGCGCGGAGGGTGCGGCGCAGGCGATGGCGACAAGCAGGTTGGGAACAAGGGTTTTCAGGCGTTGCATGTCGGTCTCCGTTTTCTATTTGAGCAAATCGCGCGCGATCACCATGCGCTGAATCTGGTTGGTGCCTTCGAAAATCTGCGCCAGCTTGGCGTCGCGCATCATGCGCTCGACCGGATAGTCGCGCGTGTAGCCGTAGCCGCCAAAGATCTGCACCGCGTCGGTGGTGACCTTCATCGCCATGTCGCTGGCGAAGCATTTGGCCATGCTCGCCAGCACGTTCAGGCGCTTCCAGTCGCCGGCGTCGCCGGCGCGTGCGCATTCGTACACCAGCGCACGCGCGGCCTCGATGTTCATCACCATATCGGCCAGCATGAACTGCACACCCTGGAATTCGCCGATGGCGCGCTTGAACTGGCGGCGCTCCTTCGCATAGGCCACCGAAGCATCGAGCGCGCCCTGCGCCAGACCTACCGACTGTGCACCGATGGTCGGCCGGTTCAGGTCGAGCGCACGCATCGAGGCGCGAAAACCCTTGCCTTCCTCACCCACCAGGTTTTCCACCGGCACCCGCACGTCATCGAGAAAAATCGGCGTGTTGGGCGCACCGCGCCAGCCCATCTTGCGCTCGTGGCGCCCGAAAGTGATGCCCTTCATCTTCTTGGGCTCGAGGATGAAGGCGGAAATGCCGTCCGCCCCCGTATCGCCGCTGGTGCGGGCCATCAGCACAATGTAGTCGGCCACCACGCCATAGCTGCACCATTGCTTGCGGCCGTTGATCACGTAGGAGTCGCCATCCTTCACCGCGCGGGTGCTCATGGCGCCCACATCCGAGCCGGCCTGCGGCTCGGATATGGCGATGGCCGTGGGCACGCCGCCGCGGGCGATGATGGGGAGGAAACGCTGCCTCTGCTCCTCGGAGCCGAAATGCAGCAGCGGCATGATGAACATGGTGTTCAAACCGGCCAGCGAGCCGCAGGCCGGCGACACCCGCGAGATCTCCTCGCGCGCCATGCACATCAGCGTGAGGTTGCCGTTGGGCCCGCCGTATTGCTCCGGCACCCACAGTTGCATCAGCCCCATCTCGCCCATGATCGGCAGCAGTTCTTCGGGAAAGCGGTCGGTCTCGTCGATCTCGGCTGCGATCGGCGCGATGTGCTTCTCGACCATGCGGCGAATGCTGTCGCGGAAGGCCAGTTGCTCTTCGGTGAAGTTCATGGGTCGGTTTGCCGGCTTTGGCGCTTGCAATTAATGGTAGGACCATTTAGCATAAGCGCTCGTCCAATCACTGTCAAGCCCGCCAGCGGGCCCACACCGCCATGTCCAGCGCCAGCATCGACTACTCCCGCTACGAGTGCCTGAAGATCGAGAAAGAAGGCAAGCTGGCTATCGTCACCCTCAACCAGCCCGAGACCGGCAACCGCATCGCGCACCGCTTCCATGTCGAGCTGCAGGACATCTGGGCCGACCTGGCGCGCGATCGCGAGGTCAACGCCATCCTGCTGCAGGGCTCGGGCAAGTATTTTTCGGTGGGCGGCAATGTCAAGGGCATGCTGGAACGCCCCGGTGGCGACGTGTTCGAAGAGGGCGAGATGATCGAGCCTTCGGGCGGCATGCGCATCGTGCAGAACATTCTCGACTGCGCCCAGCCGATTGTCTGCGCCATCAACGGCGACTGCATCGGCCTGGGCGCCACCGTTGCGCTCTTCTGCGACATCACCGTGGCGGCCGAAGGCGCGCGCATCGCCGACCCGCATGTGAAGATCGGCCTGGTGGCAGGCGACGGCGGCGCGGTGATCTGGCCCTTGCTGGTGGGCCCGAACCGCGCCAAGGAGTTCCTCATGCGCGGCACCCTGATCAAGGGCATCGACGCCGCCCGCATGGGCCTGGTCAACCACGCCGTACCGGTCGAAGAGGTCTACACCAAGGCACGCGAGATCGCCGACGAGCTGGCCAACGGCCCCACCTGGGCGATTCGCTGGACCAAGCTTTCGGTCAACAAGCAGTTGAAGGCGCAACTCAACCTGATCCTCGACACCTCCTATGCGCTGGAGATGGTGACCTTCCAGACCGAAGACCACAAGGAAGCGGTGCGCGCCTTTGTCGAGAAGCGCAAGCCGCAATACACCGGCCGTTAGGCTTGAGCGGCGCTACGATTCCGTCATGCCAAGAGCGCGCAGCGTGACCGAAGAAGCCTCGAGCGCCGCCGCGTTCGCGCCCATCCACACGCGCCGCGCATTCGAGGAGATCTGTCAGCGCATCCGCGATCAGCTCGACGCCGGCCTGCTCAAACCGGGCGACAAGCTGCCGGCCGAGCGTGACCTGGCGGCCCAGTTGGGCGTGGGCCGCAATGCCTTGCGCGAAGCCCTGCGCAGCCTGGAGATGGCCGGCATCGTGCGCCTGCAAAAGGGCGTCAAGGGCGGCGCCTTCATCCGCCACGGCAACAGCGGCCAGATGAACCAGGTGATGCAGGACATGCTCTCGCTGGGATCGATCACCGTCGAGGAGCTGACCGAGACCAGGCTGCATATCCAGGACCTGGTGGTGCGCCTGGCCTGCGCGCGCGCCACGCATGCCGATTTCGACGCACTTGCAGCCAACATCGAACGCACCGAGGCGATGACGCGCGCCGGCCGCTATCTCGACCGGGTCGAATGCTCGCGCGAGTTCTATCGCCTGCTGGTGGGCGCCACCCACAACCAGGTGCTGGCGATGATGGTGCATTCGCTGACCGAAATCCTGATGCACTTCGTTACGCTGCGTGTGGCCGCCGGCGGCAAGCCGCAGCCGCGGCTTACGGAAAAGCGTCGCGAGTTCGTGGCGGCCCTGCGCGCCCGCGATGCCGATCGCGCCTGTGCCCTGATGCACTCACATCTCGAATCGGTGCACCGGCTGCTCAAGGAAAGCCCCAAGGCCCTGCCCGCATCCGCCACCCGCCCGCGAACCAAGGCGCGCCGCCGCAGCATCGCCTGAGGCACGCCTGGCGACCTCTCTCACCTCTCCGACCTGACCAACACGCCGCCATGACTGCCGCAACAATAAAAACCGACGCCCTCGCCGGCCTTTGCGTACTCGACTTCACCAGCATGATCGCCGGCCCCTACGCCGCGCGCCTCCTGGCCGACGTCGGTGCCGATGTGATCAAGATCGAGTCGCCCGAAGGCGACGACATGCGCCAGCGCGCGCCATTGCGCAATGGCCACGGCACCTATTTCGGCCAGCTCAACGCCGGCAAGAAGAGCCTCACGCTGGACCTGAAGAACCCCGCGGGCGTAGCCCTGGCCAAACGCATGGTCGAAAAAGCCGACGTGCTGCTGGAAAACTTCCGCCCCGGCGTGATGCGGCGATTAGGCCTTGACTACACCACGCTCGCCGCCATCAACCCGCGCCTGGTGTATTGCGCGATTTCCGGCTATGGCCAGAGCGGTCCGGATGCCGACAAGCCCGCCTATGCACCAGTGGTGCACGCCGGCAGCGGCTTTGACCGCGCCTTGATGCGCTACGCCGGCGATCGCGATCGCCCGGCCGCCGGCGCGGTGTTCATGGCCGACGTGCTGGGCGGCATCTACGCCTTCTCCGGCATTCAGACCGCGCTACTGCAACGCGCGCGGACCGGCCTTGGCCAGCAGATCGATGTGGCGCTGATGGACTGCATGCTCAATCTTCTGGTCTACGAATTGCAGGAGGCCCAGTTCCCGGTGCCGGGCAAACGCCACACCTACGGGCCGATCCGCGCCGCCGACACCGATTTGCTGATCGCGCCGATCACCCAGCGCAATTTCGTCGCCCTGTGTGACGCCATCGGCCAACCGGAACTGAAACAGGATGCGCGCTTTGCCACCGTTGCCGCGCGCAGCGCCAACTGGCCGGCGTTGATGGCAAGCGTCGAGGCCTGGGTCGGCAACCGCAGCGCTGGCCAATGCGTACAGGTGTTCGAAGCCGCCGGCGTGCCGTGCTCGCTCTATGCCGATCCCGCCGATGCCCTCGCCAATCCGCACCTGATCGCCCGCGGCCTGTTCACCCGCGTCACCGACGGCGCCGGCGAATTCATCGGCGTCAATCCACCGTATCGCATGTCGGGCACACCCTCGGAGTTGCGCTCGCCGGTGCCGCAGAAGGGGGAGCACAACGCGGCGACGCTGCGCGACATGCTGGGGATTGACGAGAAGGAACTTGAGCGCCTCACAGCCGCAGGCGTCTTGGGAAACTAATGTGCCGCTTGCAAGCAATCGGTTCTAGAATCCGCCTGCCATCAAGGAAACACTGAACAAGTCCGCAGGTCGAAAGCGTTGCTCTCGCAGGACGTTGAATCGAAACGACTCTACGTTTGCGGCTCCGAATTCCAGTGACTTGTTCAGCGTTTTCTCAAAACAGTCCGACACGCCGGGCCGCTGCGAAAATTGCGCGGTCACAAGCGTCGGCACCCAAGGAAAAGGGAGACCCTCATGCGCCGCGACGAATTCCTCAGAACCCTGCTCGCGGCTGCCGCGATAGGCAGCCTGCCGCGCGTCACTCTTGCGGCCGCGTCACTCAAGATGATGATCCCGGCCAACCCGGGCGGTGGCTGGGATGGCACCGGCCGCGCGCTGGGCCGGGCATTGACCGAAGCCCGGGTGTTCGACGCGGTGCAGTACGAGAACAAGGGCGGCGCAGCCGGGGTGATCGGCCTGGCGCAATTCATCAACAGCGCCAGGGGCGACCCCAACCAGTTGATCGTGATGGGCGCGGTGATGCTGGGCGGCATCATCACCGGCAAGCCGCCTGTCAACATCACCCAATGCACCCCGGTGGCGCGACTGACCAGCGAGTACAACGTCTTCGTGGTGCCGGCCGACTCGCCCATCAGGAATATCAAGGACATGACCGAGGCAATGAAGAAGGATCCGGGCAGTGTCAAGATCGGCGGCGGCTCGCGCGGCTCGACCGAACACATTGCCGCCAGCATGATGGCGCGCGCCATCGGCGTCGACCCCAAGCGCGTGAACTATGTGCCGTTCCGCGGCGGCGGCGAGGCCATCTCCGCCATCCTCGGTGGCAACGTCAGCGTGGGCGGCAGCGGTTACAGCGAGTTTGCCGAGCACATCAAATCCGGAAAAATGCGCGCCATCGGCGTCACCAGCGACAAGCGCCTCAAGGGCGTTGATGTACCCACCTTGAAGGAGCAAGGCTTCGACGTGGTGATGGGCAACTGGCGCGGCGTCTACGGTGCGCCCGGCATCACCACCGCGCAGCAGGCCGAACTGGTGAAGGCCGTCACGGCCGCCACCAGGACCCCGTTCTGGCAGGAAGCGCTGGAAAAAAACGGCTGGACCTCCGCCCTCTTGACCGCCAAGGCCTTTGGCGATTTTGTCGACAATGATTTCGCCAACCTGCGCGGCACGATGTATCAGGCCGGCATGCTCTAGAGCAATGGCGCAGCGATGGCCACCAAGCGCACCGAGACGGCGGTTGCCGCGGCTTGCCTGCTGCTGGGGGCGTTGTACGCATGGGGTGCGATCGCGATTTCCGGCGAGGCCGGATACGGCGGAATCGGCCCGAACTTTCTGCCCTGGCTGATCGCCGCAGGCCTGCTTGTGTGCGGCGCCCTGCTGCTCCGGCAGGCGCGCTGCGGCGGGTTTCGCGGGCGCGAGACTCCCGCCGGTGCCCGCAGCGGGCACTGGCTGCCGTTCGTGTGGGTCAGCGCCGCTTTACTGATAAACGCGCTCTTGATCACGCGAATCGGCTTTATCGGCAGTTGTACCCTTGCCTTTGTGCTGGCGGTGCGCGGCTTTCATATCGCCCAAGGGCGTGCGCGCCCGGGTCTGCGCCTGTGGATCGGCACTGCCGCGATCGGCGCGGCCATCAGCGCCCCGGTGTTTTGGCTGTTCACCAAGGTCCTGGGTGTCAGCCTGCCCGGTCTGACTGCCAGTGGCTGGCTCTGACGTCATGCCACGCACGCCGCCTGCGAACCCATGGATATCCTGAACGCCCTGATGGGGGGGTTTGCAACTGCGATCACGCCGGTCAACCTGATGTGGGCGTTTTTCGGCTGCGTGATCGGCACCGCAGTGGGTGTGCTGCCCGGCCTGGGCCCGGCGGTGGTGGTGGCGATGCTGCTGCCGATCACCGCGAAGGTCGAGGTGACCGCCTCGATGATTTTCTTCGCGGGCATTTACTACGGCGCCATGTATGGCGGCTCGACCACCTCGATCCTGATGAACACGCCCGGCGAAGCCGGCTCCCTCATCACCGCGATGGAAGGCAACAAAATGGCCAAGAACGGCCGCGCCGGCGCGGCCCTGGCGAGCGCCGCCATCGGCTCGTTCGTGGCAGGCACCATTGCCACCATTGTGGTCACGCTGGCCTCTCCCTTGATTGCCGAGCATGCCGTCAAGCTTGGTCCGCCAGAGTATTTTCTGCTGATGGTGCTGGCTTTTTGCGCGGTCAGCGCGGTACTTGGCGGCAGCGTCCTGCGCGGTGTCGTGGCGCTGCTGCTGGGGCTGGCCATGGGCCTGGTGGGGCTGGACCAGATTTCCGGACAAGCGCGCTACACCGCCGGCATGCCCGAACTGCTCGATGGCGTTGAGATCGTGCTGGTAGCCGTTGGCCTGTTTGCCATCGGCGAGGCGCTCTATCTGGCGCTGTATCAGGGCAGCGAGGCGCAAACCCGGAGCCCGCTCGGCAGGGTGCACATGACCAGGCAGGACTGGAAGCGCTCCTGGCCCGCCTGGCTGCGCGGCACGGCCATCGGTATCCCGTTCGGCACGATTCCCGCCGGCGGCAGCGAGATTCCCACTTTCTTGAGCTACGCCGCAGAACGCCGGCTCTCAAGAACCCCGGAAGAATTCGGCAACGGCGCGATCGAAGGCGTGGCGGGACCCGAAGCGGCCAACAACGCCGCCATCACAGCAACCCTGATTCCGCTGCTCACTCTGGGCATCCCCACATCGAACACCACAGCAGTGCTGATGGGCGCCTTCCAGAACTATGGCATCCAGCCAGGCCCGCAACTCTTCGCCACCTCTTCCACACTGGTATGGGCATTGATCGCTTCGCTGTATATCGGCAACGTGATGCTGTTGATCCTGAATTTGCCTCTGGTGGGCCTGTGGGTGAAGTTGCTCAGGATTCCCAAGGCCCATCTGTACGCCGGCATTCTGATCTTTGCCACCGTAGGGGTGTATGGCATGCGCCAGAGCTCTTTTGACCTGGTGCTGCTGTGGGGTATCGGCCTGCTTGGCCTCTTGATGCGCCGCTTCGATTTCCCTACCGCACCGGTGGTGATCGGCCTGATCCTCGGGCCGCTCGCCGAAACGCAATTGCGCAATGCCCTGTCGATCGGCGAAGGCAGGTGGTCGGTGTTCATCGAACGACCGGGCACTCTGTTTTTGCTGTGCGTGATCGCCCTGGTGCTGCTACTGCCACGCTTGTTGCGCAGGCGCATCGCGTGATTTGATTGACCCGGATTGCGGCCTTGCAATTTGGGTTGCGCGGCAAAACCGGCGCTGGCCAAACCATCCCATGGCTGGCCTGTCAGGTCGCACCGCGCCCGGCCAGCATGAACTGCGCCGCGCGCTCGCCGATCATCATGGCAGGCGCGCTGGTATTGCCGCCGACGATGTCCGGCATGATCGAGGCATCGGCGACGCGCAATCCTTCGATGCCGTGCACCCGCAGGCCGGCATCGACCACCGCCATCGGGTCACGCGCCGGCCCCATCTTGCAGGTGCCGGCCGGATGGTAGGTGGTGCCGGTGGTGGCACGGATGAATTTCGTCAGCCCGGCATCGTCATCGACCGCGCTCCCCGGGCCCCACTCCGCCCCCGCGTAGCGGGCCAGCGCCGGCATCGCGATGATGCGTCTGGCCTCGCGCACGCCGCGGATCAGCGTGTCGACATCGGCGCGATCATCCATGAAGCGCGGGCGCATCAGCGGGCGGGCGGTGGGGTCGGCGGAGACCAGTTCGAGGGTGCCGCGCGCGGCAGTGCGCAGGATGGCCACGTGCAGCACAAAGCCGTGCCGGCGCGGCAGGGTGCGGGCGTTTTCCTTCATGCCGACCATGAAGGTCATCTGCACGTCGGGTTTTGTGAGGCCGGGCCGGCTGTGGAAAAAGCCGCCCGCCTCTGCCGCGTTCGAGGCCAACATGCCCTGACGATTAAACAGGTAGCGCAGGGGCGCCATGGCCACCCGCGCCGCAGTGCGCCACGACAACGCGTACGACTCGGCGCCCGGATTTTCCATCGCGATCGACACTGAAGGGTGATCCTGCAGGTTGGCGCCGACCCCGGGCAGCGCGTGCGCCATCTTGATGCCGTGGCGTTCGAGCGCGGCAGCCGGCCCGATGCCCGAGAGCATCAGCAGTTGCGGCGAGTTCACCGCGCCCGCGCACAGCACCACCTCGACCGCAGCGTCGAGTTCAAGGCGCCCGTCCTTGTTGTGGATGGTGATGCCGGTGGCGCGCGCACCGCGCAGGTTGATCCGCTCGACCAGCGTGTCGGCGAACACCTGCAGATTCGGCCGCTGCATCACCGGGTGCAGGAAGGCGCGCGAATTGCTCAGGCGAACGCCATTGCGCTGGTTCAGATCGAACAGGCCGAAGCCTTCCTGACGCTCGCCGTTGAAATCCTCGTTGCGCGGGTGGCCGGCGGCGCAGGCGGCGTCGACAAAGGCGCGCGCCAGCGGGTTGCTGTCGGCCAGGCGCTGCACATCGAGTTCGCCGCCGCTGCCGTGCCAGGCCGATGCGCCTGCCGCATGATTCTCGTGGCGCTTGAACAGCGGCAGCACGTCGGCATAGCTCCAGCCCGGATTGCCCTGCGCCGCCCACTGCTCGTAATCATCGCGGTGGCCGCGCATGTAGACCGTGCCATTGACCGAGGTGCAGCCGCCGAACAACTTGCCGCGCGGGCAGGGAATGTCACGCTCGTCCACCCCCGGCCCGCCGCTGAACACATGCTGCCAGTTGTAGCGCGCATGCGGCAGCAGAAAAATGTTGCCGATCGGCAAGGTGGTTTTCAGATTGACCGGAAAGCGCCGGTCCGAGGGCCCGGCCTCTATCAGCGCTACGCGCAGCGACGGGTCGGCGGACAGGCGGTTGGCGATGATGCAACCGGCCGCGCCGGCGCCCACAATGATGAAATCGAAAGCCCGGGCTCCGCTCATGTCGCTGCGCTCACCATTGGCACACCGCCCGGCAGGTCAAACCGGACAGGCGAAGTGGATTTCATGAATCGATGCCCGTCATGGCTCGATGAACCGGTCTGGTTTGATGGAACGTGAATTGTCCGCTTTTTCGCTTGGCAGCCGAAGCCGGGCAGGCTGGAAGGAAAACGAGTTCTGCGCGCTTGCGCAGCGCAGGAACAAGCGCAGCGCAGCGCGGCCCGGTCCGCATCAGCAGACGCCCGGCGCGTTCAGACCCGGCCTTGTACCTTGTATATTCACAGCCGCAAAGCCTGGGCGACGGCACCCAAAAACCAGGTTGACAGAGGCACACCATGATTGAATTCTTCTTCGACATTTCCAGCCCCTGGACCTATCTTGCGTTCCACAATATCCAGCCACTGGCCGCCGAGGCGGGCGCCACCATCCGCTGGCGGCCGATCCTGGTCGGCGGCATTTTCAACAGCGTCAATCCGAGTGTGTATGCGGGGCGCCAGAACCCGCTGCCGGCCAAGGCGGCCTACCAGTTGAAAGACCTGCAGGACTGGGCGCGCCATGCCGGCATCAACGTCAAGTTTCCGCCCACGGTGTTTCCGGTCAACAGCGTCAAGGCGATGCGCGCCTGCCTGTTGCTCGAACCGGCGGGCAAACTACTGCCCTTTGCCAGCGCGGCCTTCGAAGCCTACTGGGGCGGCGACCGCGATATCTCGCAGGATGATGTGCTCGCCTGCTTGTGCCGGCAGGTTGGTGTCGACGCCGCGACCACCCTTGCCGGGATCACGCGCCAGGACATCAAGGACCAGTTGAAGGCCAATACCGAGGAACTGATTCGCCGCGGCGGCTTCGGCTCACCCACCATGTTTGTAGGCGACAACGACATGTACTTCGGCAACGACCGCCTGCCGCTGGTGCGTGCCGCGCTGCCGCGCACCGCCAACCCTTGAGGAAAGCATCATGAACCCATCTCGCATGAAGTCCCCCCTGCTGCTGATGGGCGTGCCGGGCTCGCCCTATACCCGCAAGATGCTGGCGCTGCTGCGTTACCGCCGCTTGCCGTATGAGTTGCTGTATCGCAACTCGCCACGCCTGAACGCGCTGCCCAGGCCCAAGGTCGAGTTGATCCCGATCTTCTACCTGCCCGACGATGACGGCGTGGTGCAGGCGGTCACCGATTCAACGCCCTTGATCCGCCGCTTCGAAAGCGGGTTTTCCGGGCGCCCTGTACGCCCGCATGATCCGGTGATCGCCTTCATCGACAGCGTGCTGGAGGACTATGGCGACGAATGGCTGACCAAGCCGATGTTCCACTATCGCTGGCATTACGCCGACGACATCCACAAGGCCGGGGAAATTCTGCCGCGTTGGCGCAATATCACCGGCCCCGAGGACGACGCACACGCGGCCTCGGCGCAATTCTCGCGCCGCCAGATCGACCGCCTGCGCTATGTCGGCTCCAGCCCCGCCACCGCAGCGGTGATCGAAAACAGTTACAAGCGCTTTCTCGACGTGTTCAGCGCGCACCTGCAGGTGCAACCCTTTTTGCTGGGCGCGCGCCCCGGCGCGGGCGACTTCGGCATCTACGGCCAGATGACGCAGCTCGCGCATTTCGACCCGACGCCCGCGGCCCTGACGCTCGCGCGCGCGCCGCGCGTCTATGCCTGGGTGGGCCTGGTTGACGACCTCTCCGGCCTGGCACCGACTGACGATCAATGGGTCACGCGCGATGCGCTGCCGCCGACGCTGATCGCCATCCTGGCCGAGGCCGCGCGCACCTATCTGCCGGTGATGCTGGCCAATGCGCGCGCGCTGATGGCGAAGTCGGACCAGGTGCGCACCACCATCGACGGCCAGCCCTGGGAGCAGAATGCCTTTCCCTATCAGGGCAAATGCCTGAAGTGGCTGCGCGAGGAATTCGCCGCACTCAAGCCCGCTGACCAGGAGGCTGCCACCCGGCTGCTCGATCAGGCCGGGCTCTGCGCGCTGGTGCATGAAAAGCTATAGCCAAGAGCTAGCCCGATACGCGCCATCGACTTCTACTTCGACTTCCTCTGTCCTTTCGCCTGACTGGCGCCGACTGACCGCTGATGGATTTTATGCGGCCGGCGCCACCGACACCCCGCGCACCCCGTTGCGCTCTATCGCCGCGGCCACCAGCCCTTCGGCCTTGATGTCCTC
>CAYYFR010000134.1:0-15748 GCA_964470865.1 uncultured Burkholderiales bacterium
TACGAACCCAACAGCCCGTACTCGGCGTCGAAGGCGGCCTCCGATCATCTGGTGCGCGCCTACCATCACACCTACGGCCTGCCGGTTGTCACCACCAACTGCTCGAACAACTACGGGCCGTATCATTTTCCGGAAAAGCTGATTCCGCTTCTGATCGTCAACGCGCTCGCCGGCAAACCCCTGCCGGTGTATGGCGACGGCATGCAAATCCGCGACTGGCTGTATGTGAAGGACCATTGCAGCGCCATCAGGCGGGTGCTCGAAGGCGGGCGGCTGGGCGAAACCTACAACATCGGCGGCTGGAACGAGAAGCCGAATCTCGACATCGTGCACACCGTTTGCGCACTGCTGGACGCATTGCAGCCGCGCGCCGATGCCAGGCCCTACAAGGAGCAGATCACTTATGTGAAGGATCGGCCGGGTCACGACCGGCGCTATGCCATCGATGCCGGCAAGATCGAGCGTGAACTGGGATGGCGCCCCGCCGAGACGTTCGACAGCGGCATTCGCAAGACGGTAGCCTGGTATCTGGCGAACCAGGCATGGGTGGCCGATGTGCAAAGCGGCAGCTACCGCGACTGGATCGACCGGCAATACGGTGGCGCGGGAGCGGCAGGGTGAAGATACTGTTGTTCGGCAAGGGCGGACAGGTCGGCTGGGAATTGCAGCGCAGCCTGGCGCCGTTGGGTGAACTGGTGGCGCTTGATTTCGACAGCACCGGGCTATGCGGCAGCTTCACCGATCTGGACGGCGTTGCGCAAACGGTGCGCGCGGTGCGGCCGGATGTGATCGTCAACGCGGCGGCGCATACGGCAGTCGACCGTGCCGAGGCCGAGCCGCAACTGGCGCGCACACTCAATGCGCTGGCGCCGGCGGTGCTGGCGCGCGAAGCTGCGGCGCTGGGTGCCTGGCTGGTGCATTACTCGACCGACTATGTGTTCGATGGCAGCGGCAGCACGCCTTGGCAAGAGAGCGACACACCGGCACCGCTGTCGGTCTACGGCCGCTCCAAGCTCGAAGGCGAAGTGGCGGTCGCCGGCACGGCGCGCCATCTGATCTTTCGCACCAGTTGGGTGTATGCCGCGCGCGGCGGCAATTTCGCCAGGACCATGCTGCGCCTGGCCCGCGAGCGCGACAAGTTGACGGTCATCGCCGACCAGATCGGCGCGCCGACCGCAGCCGAGCTGCTTGCCGACTGCACGGCGCACGCGATTCGCGCCGTGGCCGCCGCACCGCACTTGGCCGGCCTGTATCACCTGGTGGCTGGCGGTGCGACCAGCTGGCACGGCTATGCGCGCCATGTGCTGGCGCGGGCGGCCGAACGCGGGCAGGTGCTCAAGGCCGGGCCGGACGATGTGGCGCCGATTCCCACCAGCGCATACCCGACTGCGGCGCAGCGGCCGCTCAATTCGCGCCTGGATACAAGCCGGGTACGCGCCGCCTTCGGCTTTCACCTGCCGGATTGGCAGATTCAGGTCGACCGCATGGTCGATGAGATATGCGGCTAGTGCCCGCCCGTTATCGCGCAGCAGGCTGTGCCGCAGTTGCGCCCGACGTCGCTGCGTGCAATCAAGGAAACATTGAACATGTCCGTAGGTTGAGAAAGCCGCTTCTGCAACCCGTTGAATTGAAAACAACTTCCGTTCGAGAGCCTGCACGCCAGGAACTTATTCAGCGTTTTCCTGATTGTCGGCGCCAACCCAACAACGTCTTCAGGCCCACCCTA
The DNA here is from genome assembly GCA_964470865.1 of uncultured Burkholderiales bacterium. Taxonomy (GTDB): domain Bacteria; phylum Pseudomonadota; class Gammaproteobacteria; order Burkholderiales; family JAEUOS01; genus JAEUOS01. The sequence continues at coordinate 1,727 of CAYYFR010000134.1, forward strand.
ACATGATCACATCCAGACGTCGCGGCATCATCTTGGCCGGGGGCTCCGGAACCCGGCTCTATCCGGCGACCCAGGCGGTCTCAAAACAGTTGCTGCCGATCTTCGACAAGCCGATGATCTATTACCCGCTTTCGACCCTGTTGCTGGCGGGCATCCGCGAGATCCTGATCATTTCCACCCCGCAGGACACGCCGCGCTTCGAGCAACTGCTGGGCGACGGCAGGCAATGGGGCGTGCAATTCACCTACGCGGTGCAAGCGTCGCCGGACGGCCTGGCGCAGGCTTTCCTGATCGGCGAATCGTTCATCGGCGACGCCTGTTCGGCGCTGGTGTTGGGCGACAACATCTTCTATGGTCACGATCTGGTGCATTTGCTGCAGCGTGCGGATCAGCGCACTGCAGGGGCAACGGTGTTCGCCTACGCGGTGCAGGACCCGGAACGCTACGGCGTGGTTGAATTCGATTCTGCCGGCCGCGCGGTGAGTCTGGAGGAAAAGCCCGCGCAGCCGAAGTCGCGCTTTGCGGTGACAGGCCTGTATTTCTACGATCGCGATGTGGTGCAGTTGGCCAGCACGATCAAGCCTTCTGCCCGCGGCGAACTGGAAATCACCGATCTGAACCGCTTGTATCTCGAGCGCGGCAGCCTGGATGTCGAAACCATGAGTCGCGGGTTCGCCTGGCTCGATACCGGCACCCACGAATCGATGCTCGAAGCCAGTCAGTTCATCCAGACCATCGAGCGGCGCCAGGGCCTGAAAGTGGCTTCACCGGAAGAGATCGCCTGGCGCAACGGCTGGGTCGATGACGCCGCGCTCGTGCGCTTGGCCGCGCCGTTGGCCAAATCCGGCTATGGCCAGTATCTGCTTGGCCTGCTGCGCGACGGCCGGGGCAGGTGATGCTGATCACGCCAACCGGCATTGCCGACGTACTGTTGATCGAGCCCAGGGTATTCGGCGACGAGCGCGGATTTTTTTTCGAGAGCTTCAACCTGCGTGCGTTTCGCCAGGCCTCGCGCCTGTCCGGCGATTTCGTGCAGGACAATCATTCGAAATCGGCGCGCAATGTCTTGCGCGGGCTGCATTACCAGATTCGCCAGCCGCAGGGCAAACTGGTGCGGGTCACCGCCGGCTCTGTGTACGACGTTGCAGTCGACATCCGGCGCCAGTCTCCCACTTTCGGGCGCTGGGTCGGGCAGGTGCTGTCGGGCGACAACAAGAAACAGTTGTGGATACCGCCGGGCTTCGCTCATGGCTTCGTGGTGCTGTCGGAGTCGGCCGAATTTCTTTACAAGACTACCGACTATTGGGCGCCGGAGCACGAGCGCTGCATCATGTGGAACGATCCGGAGCTGGCAATCGAATGGCCGGAGCTTGAGGGGCCGCCATTACTGTCGAAGAAGGATGCGCTCGGCAGCGCGTTCAGTGCAGCGGAAGTATTTGAATGAGCCCGTTCAGCCACGGCACAGTCGTCGCGCGGTCGCAATGCCGCTTCGCATGCGTTGCAATGAAGCCCGTCCGGAGAATCCCGTGCCAGGCAGCCGACTCGGGGAGGGCGGCACTGAATTTCGCGGCCTTGCTGGCGTTAATCGATGCATTCGTCCTTGACGCTGCCGCGCGCGCCCGGTTGATTCCCTCCAAACAAGGAAACCGATGACCAGCATACTGGTGACCGGCGGCGCCGGCTATATCGGCTCCCACACCTGCGTCGAGTTGCTCGATGCAGGCATCGATGTGACGGTGTTCGACAATTTCAGCAACAGCAGCCCGGAGGCCCTGCGCCGCGTCGAGCGCATCACCGGCAAAAAGCTTGGCCTGGTGCGCGGCGACATCCGAGATCGGGCAGCGCTGGTTGCGGCGCTTGAAGCAAGCGGTGCGGCGGCGGTGATTCATTTCGCCGGTTTGAAGGCGGTGGGTGAATCGGTTGCCAAGCCCTTGGAGTACTACGACAACAATGTGGTGGGCTCGCTGCGCCTGCTTGAGGCGATGCGCGAACGCGCCGTGAAGACGCTGGTGTTCAGTTCGTCGGCCACGGTGTACGGCGATCCGCAGCGGCTGCCGCTGACCGAGGATCATCCGCTATCGGCAACCAATCCGTATGGCCGGTCCAAGCTGATGATCGAGGATATGCTGCGCGATCTGCATCAAAGTGATCCGACCTGGCGTGTGGGTCTTTTGCGTTACTTCAATCCGGTCGGCGCGCACATAAGCGGGCTGATCGGCGAGGACCCGCAGGGCATGCCGAACAACCTGATGCCTTTCGTTTCGCAGGTGGCGGTGGGCCAGCGCCCCTTCCTCAACGTATGGGGCGATGACTATCCGACGCCGGACGGCACCGGGGTGCGGGACTATATTCATGTGGTTGACTTGGCGCTGGGGCACCTCAAGGCTTTGGAACGACTGCAAACCCATGCCGAGTGCTTTGCGGTCAATCTCGGAACCGGTACGGGCTACAGCGTGCTTGAGATGGTGCGTGCGTTCGAGGCGGCGAGCGGCAAGCCGGTGCCTTACCAGGTGGCCGCACGTCGCCCCGGCGACATCGCGTCGTGCTACGCTGAACCTGCGCTGGCGCGTGAGTTGCTGGGCTGGAAAGCCGAGCGCGGCCTGGATGCGATGTGCGCGGACGGCTGGCGCTGGCAATCGGGCAATCCCCGCGGCTTCGGCGCTTGACAGGCGGATCGCGGATTCATCAGGCCATGACGCTTCGGCATGAGCGCGCAACGCATTGCAGGCGGATCAGGGGTGATCGGAACAAGGGGACCTTGACCTCGCGCGCTGCGAGTCAACGGCCCGAATCCGACAGTCGCATTTGAGCGCAGTTTCAAGAAACCGTAGCAACGATTCTAAAAAGGCAGGCATGGCAAAAGGAATGATTCTCGCAGCGGGGCAGGGCACCCGTGTGCGTCCGCTGACGCGTGATCTGCCCAAGCCGATGGTGCCGATCCTGGGCAAGCCGGTGATGGAATACCTGATCGAACATCTGGCGCGCTATGGCGTGACGGAGATCATGGTCAACGTGGCCTACCACCATCGGCGCATCGAGGAATACTTTGGCGATGGTCATCGCTGGGGCGTGCAGATCGGCTATTCCTTCGAGGGTGTGCGCGATCACGGCGAGGTGCTGCCGCGGCCGATGGGCTCGGCCGGCGGCATGCGGCGCATCCAGGATTTCAGCGGGTTTTTTGACGAGACCGCGCTGGTGCTGTGCGGCGACGCGCTGATCGACCTGGATATCGGTGCGGCGCTGTATGAACACAAGAACAAGGGCGCGATGGCCAGTGTGGTGACGCTCGATGTGCCGCTGGATCAGGTGCAGAACTACGGCATGGTGGTGGCAGACGACGATGGACGGATCCAGTCGTTTCAGGAGAAGCCCAAGCCGGAAGAAGCCAAGTCGACCCTGGCCTCGACCGGCATTTACCTGTTCGAACCGGCGGTGCTGGAGCGTGTGCCGCCCGGACGCAACTACGACATCGGATCGCAGCTTTTTCCGCAATTGGTGCAGGAAAAGGTGCCGTTTTACGCGCAAAGCCGGTTTTTCAACTGGATCGATATCGGCCGCGTCAGCGACTACTGGTCGGTGCTGCAGCGCGTGCTGCGCGGTGAAATCGCTGAAATGAACATGCCCGGCCGGGAAGTGCAACCCGGCATCTGGGTCGGGCTCAATACCTCGATCGCCTGGAGCACCGTGCATATTGCCGGGCCGGTGTATATCGGTTCGTCGGTGCGTATCGATCCGGGCGCGTCAATCATCGGGCCGGCCTGGATCGGCCACGGCAGCCATATCCGCGCCGGCGCCAAGGTCCGTCGCAGCGTGCTGTTCGAATACACCCGCATCGCGCCAGACATGGAATTTACCGAGATGATCGTGTCGCCCGACTATTGCGTCGATCGCGACGGTGACACTTTCTACCTTGGCGACGAGCGCACGCAACTGCGCTGGGGTGACGCGCGCGCGTAGTTTCCACGAAGTTCGTTGGCCAGCAGCCTGTCGGGCTTGGGGCGTCGAAAGCGAAAATCGGCCCCAGGGAGGACAGTTTTTGCCACATTCGCCGCCTCATAGCCCCGCTATGGGGCAAGAAGGCGGTGAAAAATGGACCGCTGCGGTCGATTTGCAGCCGACGATTCCCAAGTCCGACAGGCTGCTTTCGCTGCGCATACCGTTGCGACCGGTAGTCAGGCCAGCCTTCGTTGTGATCCGCACCAATGCGGCGCAAGACCGTGTTTTTGTGCACCGCGACGGCGATTAAACACCACACGCCATGAATATCGGCGCTGCGTAGTGCTTCGAGGCGAGCGATCGCCCCTATGCGATAGCCTGAACGGGCTATTGACCTGCTAAGTGGTGCGTCGCATACTTGCGGTGTTGCGTCTTCGTAGTTTTTTGGAGTCATTCAATATGCAAAAGCAGCTTTCTGCCGCGATCTTCTCTGGCTTGATGGCACTCAGTAGTGCCGCGCAGGCGTTTTCTTTCAACTTCGGGTTGCTGGTCGGAACCGAAACAAGTCCGCTCGTCACTGTTGGTGCCGGCGTGACGGGTGTTGATACGTTTTTCTTCCAGTTGAGTGCGCCAAGCAATGTCGGCGCCGGCGCGACGAACGTGTTGATTGGGGCGAACCCGATATTTGTTTTCCCGGCCTTCGGCGCGACGCTGTATGACGATGTGACCAACGGTCTTCTTGGCACCTTCTCGAGTTCTGCGACCGTCACTGCACAAAACCTGTCATTGTCCGGTCTTCTCGGCAGCGGCTCGTACCGCGTCGATGTCGCGGGTACCGGTGGCCTTGCCGGCGGTGCTTATCTGGTTTCGCTTTCGAATAACGGGGCGCCCGTGACCCCGATTCCCGAGCCCGAGTCGTATGCTTTGTTTCTCGCTGGTCTGGGTTTGATCGGCACCATTGCGAGGCGGCGCCGGAAATCCAAGGTGAAGGCGTAAACGAGCATTGCGTACGTCGCGAGCGCCCTGCGGGGCGCTTTTTTGTTTCTGGCAAGCCCAGCTTGAGCTTGGCTGATCGCTCGCGAATGTGGTGACCCATGAATCGCTTGGTCCGGATACACCCGTCGATTGACGCCAATTGCTATTCCGCTTCGGATCGCGCGAGCTGGCACGATGCCGGTTCGGCCGCGGCCGCCCTCCGGCGTTTCCAGTTGCTCGCCCACCGGCGTGCGGCCTGCAGCTAAGGCAGCCGCGTCAGCGCATCCGATTCCATGCGGGTGCCCGGCATGTATTCTCGCCGCAAGGAAACTTGTAGCGGCGGCAGTGGCACAGGTTTGGCAGGTTTGTACTTGCTCATGACCGCCGGCACGTAGCTGCGGGTTTCCCGATACGGCGGAATCGAATTCTTGTATTTTCGAACCGCCCCTTCGCCGGCGTTATAGGCGGCCAGCACCAGATCCAGCCGATCGCCGAACATGTCTATCAAGGTGCGCAGATGGCGGCTGCCGGCACGCAGGTTATTGTGTACGTCAGCGGGGTTACCGATGCCGTAGCGCTGGGCCGTGCCCGGCATCACCTGCATCAAGCCGATCGCGCCCTTGGGAGAGATCGCGTCCGGGCGGTAGGCGGATTCGACCGAGATTACGGCATGTACCAGCGCCGGTTCGACACCGGCATCACGCGCGGCAGCAGTGATTTCCCGGTCGAATGGCTTGCCGTCATTCGGCTGGGAGGGCGGCTCGGCTGCGGCCGGAGGCGCAGGGGTGTCTACGGCAATGCGGTAGCCGGTGTCCTTCTGGTAGGGCTCTGCGACCCGCGCAGGTGCCGCGCTGAGCGACGAGGGTACGTAAACCACGCCGTCGGCATTGTCGACTGCGGCGCGGGCGCAAGGCAGTGCCAGGAGCGCGCCGCCGACAATCAAAGCCAGGTGCAGAGCGATGTGGCGGGGTGCCAGAGTCATGCGGTAGAGGATACCAAGATCGCGCGCAATCCGCGCCGGCGTCTGGCGTTTGGCACCGGCGGCCGATGATCCGGTGACTGTGTCGGCAAAACGTCAGGCGGCAGGGGAGGCAGCAAAGCGCCGCCCGCGCGCTGGTGACCGTCGACGCGCCAGCATAAGTGACCCCAGTGCGATCATCAGCAAGGCCCCTGATTGCGGCTCCGGGACCTGTGCGGCGTGTACCTGTGTCGGCGGGGTTGCGCGAAATAGGCCATCGTAGCCGGAGTTTTCATCGATGCCGCTTATGGCCAACCGATAGTTGCCGGGCGCCAGGCTGGCTGCAAAAAAGTCGTTGCTCAACATGTAACCCAGGTGATCGGTGTCGACGCCGGTTGCGAGCGCGCTGCCGCTGACTGTGTCGCCGATCAGAAGAAAAAGCTGGGCGCTGAACTGCTGGATTCGCAGCGGTCCGATCGGAGAATCGGCAAGGTTGAAGCGACCGGTGTTATAGATCGCCGATGCTGCCGTGGTGAGTGCGAAGTCGTAATCCGCGCTGAAGGAACCGTTGGACGCTGGGCGGCTCAGGGCGATGGTGCTTTGGGCACCGCCGGGCGACAAGGTGGTGGTCGGTAAGGCCCACACTGGGGGCACGATGCATACCGCAGCAATGGCTGCCGGCGCGAAAAGGCGGCATGCGCGGGTCACACGCGCCAACAAGCCCGGTTGCAGCGTCGCCGTGAGGTTATCGGGTTCAAGGAAGCTCGGCATGCGCTCACCTGTGGTTTGAAGAAACCGCTTGCACCGGCGATTTGCTGGTTATCTGTCGCACCCGAATCAGCATCAGGGCCAGGCCGGCAAACATCATCGCCCACGATTCCGGTTCGGGTACGGCCAGCAACGGAGCAGGTGCCGGCACCGCGGTCAAGCTGCCGGTATATCCGCCTCCCAAAAAGCCCGAACCGATACCGCCGATCTCCAGCCGGTATGCACCGGCGCCCAGCGACGCGACGTAAAACTGGTTGTTGGTGAGGTTGGTACCCGGCGCGCTGTCTGTTCCGGAAAACAGTGGGGTCCATCCAGTTGCCGTGAAGAGGCTGGCGCTGAAGTTGCTGACCATGCCTATGCCGACCCGATTGCTGTAATTGACGGACTCGCTCAAGCCCAAGGTCTGGCCAAGGCTGAAGAAGTAAACATCAAGGAAACTGCCTTGTTTACCTGTGCCAGACAAGGAAATGCCGGCACCGGCACTATTCAAGGTCGTGGCGTGCACCGCCGGGACTGTGGCCATGGCCCATGTGCCCAACACGATGGCAAGGCGGATTCCAAAACGTCTCGCAAGCAGTTGCAGGTTCATGACGGGTTCACGAATGGGTTAGGCAATGCGCCCATTCTAGGCTCGCGATCTGGAAGGTAAATGTGATGTTTCGCACAAGAAACATCAATACACAATATATCGTCCTACAAACTAGAGTCTAAGAATGGACGGTTTCGCCTGTCTGCTCGCTCGGTCAAGTGTGTAACAGTGAGAATAAAGATTAAATATTTGTTATATAAGTACTATTTTCCATGAACTTGGGCTGACGCAGACGGTGTTGCGTGCGCATGAGAGTTTTTTCCGGATGCTGACTTAAAGATACTCTATGAAGAGTGAAAAACATTCCAAGCTAAGGATGGCACGGCGATGCCAGATTAAGTTTGAGTTTTCGATGTAAATTTACAAATTCCTTGAAAATGTTCGATTACTGTTGTTCAGCTTGCGTAGCGGCGCTCTTTGGTCGTCACCCAGGCCCGGTCACTCGGTGCGTGGTAGGGCTTACCGGTCTGGCCAAGCTACAATTGCCGCGTTTGGCCTGGGTGGTGAAATTGGTAGACACAAGGGACTTAAAATCCCTCGGCTGGCAACGGCTGTACGGGTTCGATTCCCGTCCCAGGCACCATGCCATCGACAAATGTCCATTGAGGGTCCGGTTTTGATCGTATTCAATCTCGGTTGTGCCGCCCAGCATCGCTTCGAGGGCTGGTTCGCCTCGGCCGACGACTTCGAGTCGCAGCGCACGCGGGGCCTGCTCGCTTGCCCGCTGTGCGGCTCTCCTGAGGTGACCAAACAGTTGTCGGCACCGCGCCTGAATCTTTCTGCAGCCGCGGATGCGCCGCCGCCTGCAGCACCATCAACGGATGTTGCGGTGATCGATCCCGAACAACGCCATTTGCGCGAATTGATCCGTCGCGTGATCGAATCGACCGAAGATGTGGGCCAGAATTTCTCCGAAGAAGCTCGGCGCATCCACTACAAGGAGGCGCCGCTGCGCGCGATTCGCGGCATCGCGTCAAAGGAAGAGGCGCAGTCGCTGGCGGAGGAAGGTATCGCCGTTGCGCAGTTGCCGTTTCCTGTGATCGACAAATCGCAGCTGAATTAGGCCGCTGCGGCGTGTTCGGCGCCGCGCGAAGCACGGCCTCAGTTATCATCCGGCGCGCCGCGTGATTGAAGGACATCAATGGATCTGAACTACAGCACCGCCGACGACGCATTCCGGGCCGAGGCAAGGGCCTGGCTTGATACCAATCTGCCCGCCGATCTCAAGGCCCGGGTGCTCAATCACCGGCGCATGGGCAAGGCCGACTATGTGCGCTGGCACAAGATCATGGCTCGCCGCGGCTGGGCGGCGCCGAACTGGCCCATCGAGTGGGGCGGCACTGGATGGACGGCCACACAGAAACACATTCTCGACGACGAATGCGCGCGCGCCGGCACGCCGCAGATCATGCCGTTTGGCGTGGCGATGGTGGCCCCGGTGTTGATGCGCTTTGGCAGTGAGGGGCAAAAACGCCATTTCCTGCCGCGCATTCTCGATTGCACCGACTGGTGGTGCCAGGGCTATTCCGAACCCGGATCCGCTTCCGACCTGGCGTCACTTGCGACCTGCGCGCAACGGCATGGCGACCACTACGTTGTCAATGGCCAGAAAACCTGGACCACGCTGGGGCAGCACGCCGACTGGATCTTTTGCCTGGTGCGCACCGATCCGGACGCCAAGAAGCAAGAAGGCATCTCGTTCCTGCTGATCGACATGAAGTCGCCCGGCATCACGGTGCGTCCGATCATTACGCTGGACGAGGACTGCGAAGTCAACGAAGTGTTTTTCGATGATGTCAAGGTGCCGGTCGAAAACCTGGTGGGCGAAGAGAATCGCGGCTGGACTTGCGCCAAGTATCTGCTGGGGCACGAGCGCACCAGCATCGCGGCGGTTGGTCGCGCCAAGCGCGAACTGGCGTTTCTCAAGACCGTTGCGGCCGATGAGCAGTCCGGCGGCGCGTCACTGATGCAGGATATTCGCTTCGCCAGCAAGGTAGCCGATCTCGAGATCGAGATCGCGGCCCTTGAGATCACGGTTTTGTCGGCCTCTAGGCCGGGTTTGCGACCGACCAGGATTGAACATGGATTTTTCATTCACCCCCGAGCATCATCTGGCGGCGTTCGCCTCCCTTGCCGACGCAGCGTGAGCGCATAACCGATGTCAGTCAAATACTTCTTCGAGAATTTCAACGTCGGTGAGACCGTTGAGATCGGTCGCCACGCGGTTACCGAAGCCGCCATCCTCGAGTTCGGCCGCCAGTACGATCCGCAACCCTTTCATACCGATCCGGAGCGTGCGCGCACGTCGATCTACGGTGGCCTGATCGCCAGTGGCTGGCAGACCTGCTCCATCGTCATGCGCGTGATGTGCGATGCCTATCTGTCCGAAGCCGCCAGCATGGGGTCGCCGGGAATGGAAGAAATTCGCTGGCTCAAGCCGGTGCGGCCGGGCGACGTCCTGGTGGTGATGCGCACCATCGAAGAGGCACGCCCCACCAGCAAGGCCGATCGAGGTCTGGTGTTGTCGCGCTGGGATGTCTACAACCAGCGTGAAGAGCATGTGATGATGATGCGCGGCTATGGCTTGTTTGGTCGGAAACCGGTTGAGTAAGGCCTCGACGCGGCTGACGGCCAGGCAGGTTTTTGCTACGGCCGATGGCCGGCCAGGCTGGCGACGCGGCCACCGCGTTGGCGCTTGCGCCTGCAGGGTGAAGCGGTCAATCAAGGCGATGTTTCCTGCATCTCCCGACCATAGCGCGCGGATCGCGCCACGTAGCCGGCCGCGATTCGACGCAGGTTCGTGGCTTCTTCGTCACTGATCTGGCGCACGATTTTTCCTGGCGAACCGAGCACCATCGAGTTGTCCGGGATCACCTTGCCCTCTGGCAGGAAGGCGTTGGCGCCGATAATGCAGTTCTTGCCGATGGTACAACCATTGAGAATGACCGCATTGATGCCGACCAAGGTGTTTTCGCCAATGCTCGAGCCGTGCAGCATGGCCAGGTGCCCGACGGTCACGTCGCGCGCCAGGCGCAGCGGAAAGCCCGGGTCTGCGTGGAGTACCGCGCCGTCCTGGACATTGACGTTGTCGCCCAGCTCAATGATTTCGTTGTCGGCGCGAACCACGGCGCTGAACCAGACTGAAACCTTGTCGCCGAAAGTTACGCTGCCGATTACGCTTGCCGTCGGTGCAATGAAGTAGTTGGCGCTTTTGAAGGTCGGCTGGCGATCACCTAGGCTGTATACGGGCATGGTCGGGACATTCATTGAGGTGGGTGAAAGAGGGGCGCGGCTTGCTAGGCGGCGTCAAGCCGCGATTGTGAACGATAGCGCGTCGCGGTATGTTTTGCGGGTCGTCGCATGTACCGCGCGCCATATTGCGAGGTTGGAAGCCATTCGAAGGGAGAGACAATTGACGATTCGCGGCAGGCGCTACAGTAAAGTCCTGGTGGGGCAGACCTTCACCGAGTCGATGCACATCACCGACGCGCATTTGAGTCTTGGCGCGGCTTTGATTGGCGATTTCAATCCGTTGCATGTGGACGAAGCGTTCGCGCGCAGTTCGCGCTTCGGTAGTCGCATTCTGCATGGGGTGATTACCAGCGCGATCATCGGCGCGCCGGCCGGGATGATTTTCGCCGGTACGGCGATCGGCTACCTTGAACACAACTGTCGGTTCCTGGGCCCGGTGCGCGCCGGCGACACACTTACGACAACATGGACTGTGACCGCCCTGGACCCCAAGCCCCGGCACGAAGGAGGAATCGTGCACATGCAGGCGCAGTGCATGAACCAGCGCGGTGAGCGAGTGGCTGAAGCGACCGGTGCGATGCTGGTCAAGGATGGCGAAGTCGCCTGAACCGAGGCGTCTTCGAGGCGCGTCATGCCGCGAGCGTCGCCTGGTCACCGGCACATCAAGTGTTGTCAAAAGAAGCCGCCGCAGCAAGATACGCGACGATTTCCAGTTCGATATTTCAAGTAAGCCTTTGAGCAATTGGCGCTTTTTGCTATAATTGAGCGGTTTTCTCGGTTCGCCGCCTCCTCGGCACGTCATGCATCAAGCGACGTAGCCCGGTCTACTGGGATGACGCATTTTCAACCTTCAGAGGATTTTCATGACCATCACCGCTCTCAGCAAGGCTGAGGTCGTAGCGACTTATCAACGTGCGCAGGGAGACACCGGCTCTCCCGAGGTTCAGGTTGCATTGCTGACCGCGCGCATCAACGACCTCACCGACCATTTCAAGGCACACACCAAGGATCACCATTCGCGTCGCGGTTTGCTGCGGATGGTCAGCACCCGCCGCAAGCTGCTGGATTACCTGAAGGGACGCAACCCCGACGGTTACCGGCAATTGATCGAAAAGCTGGGTCTTCGCAAATAAGTGACGGACTGACCAAATGCCTGCGGCTTCTCGTGCGCAGGCATTTGTGCTTCCGTTCCCGTTCATTTCACGCGGTCTACCGGTTCTTGCAACGCTTCCAGGGGAAGTGAAATCAGGCAATCCGCTGCTGCGGCGCGTGCGCCGCAGCAGCGGATTGATCCGGTCTGCCGATTCAACCGATTAAGGAAACCACCTTGTTCAATATCCACAAAAAATCATTCCAATATGGTCAGCACACGGTAACCATCGAAACCGGCGAAATCGCGCGCCAGGCCAACGGTGCGGTGATGGTCAGTATCGAAGACACGGTGGTGCTGGTGGCGGTCACTGCCTCCAAGCGCGCCAAGCCGGGCCAGGATTTCTTTCCCCTGACCGTCGATTACATGGAAAAGACCTATGCGGCCGGCAAGATTCCGGGCGGGTTTTTCAAGCGCGAAGGCCGCCCTTCGGAAAAGGAAACCCTGACCTCGCGCCTGATCGACCGTCCGATTCGCCCGCTGTTTCCGGATGGTTTCTACAATGAAGTCCAGGTGGTGGCGACGGTCATGTCGTGCAACCCGGAAATCGACCCCGACATCGCTGCGCTGTTGGGCGCTTCGGCCGCGTTGGCGATTTCCGGTGTGCCATTCAGTGGCCCGATCGGCGCGGCGCGGGTGGGCTATATCGATGGCCAGTATGTGCTCAACCCCACCAAGTCGCAACTTGCCACGACCCGTCTGGATTTGATCGTTGCCGGCACCGCGCAAGCCGTTCTGATGGTGGAATCCGAGGCCGACCAGTTGCCCGAAGATGTGATGCTGGGCGCGGTTGTCTTTGGCCACGAGCAGATGCAGGCAGCGATCAAGGCGATCAACGAGCTGGTGGTCGATGCCGGTAAACCGGAGTGGGATTGGCAGCCGGCGAAAAAAGACGAGGCCCTGATTGCCAAGGTCACCGCGCTGGCAGAAGCCGATGTACGCAGCGCATTCCAGATCAAGCAGAAACAGGCACGCACCCATGCGCTCAAGGAAGTGCACAACAAGGTGGTGGCCGGCCTGACTGCAGACAACACGGCGTATGACGAAAACGCGCTGGGCGACATCATGTTCGGGCTTGAATCGAAGACCGTGCGCTCGCAGATTCTCGAGGGCGAACCGCGCATCGACGGCCGCGATACCCGCACCGTGCGGCCGATCGCGATTCGTACCGGCGTGCTGCCGCGTTCGCATGGCTCGGCACTTTTCACCCGTGGCGAAACCCAGGCTCTGGTGGTGGCAACGCTCGGAACCGCTCGCGACGAGCAGCGTATCGACGCCCTGATGGGCGAATTCTCCGATCGCTTCATGCTTCACTACAACATGCCGCCCTATGCCACCGGTGAAACCGGCCGCGTGGGAACGCCCAAGCGCCGCGAAATCGGCCACGGTCGCCTGGCCAAGCGCGCCTTGCTGGCGGTGCTGCCCAAACACGAGGACTTCGCCTACACCATGCGCGTGGTCTCGGAAATCACCGAATCCAACGGTTCATCGTCGATGGCATCGGTCTGCGGTGGCTGCCTCTCGCTGATGGATGCCGGCGTGCCGCTCAAGGCGCATGTGGCCGGCATCGCCATGGGCCTGATCAAGGAGGGCGCCAAATTCGCCGTTTTGACCGATATCCTGGGTGACGAAGATCATTTGGGCGACATGGATTTCAAGGTGGCGGGCTCCGAAACCGGGATTACCGCGTTGCAGATGGACATCAAGATCCAGGGCATCACCAAGGAAATCATGAAGGTTGCGCTCGATCAGGCGCTTGAGGCGCGCCTGCATATCCTGGCGCAAATGAAGCAGGCCGTAGGCGGGGCCAAGACCGAACTGTCCGATTTCGCCCCGCGCATGATCACCATGAAGATCAATCCGGAAAAAATCCGCGACGTGATCGGCAAGGGCGGTGCGGTGATTCGCGCACTGTGCGAGGAAACCGGTGCCACCATCGACATCAAGGATGACGGTTCGGTGACCATCGCCAGCGTCTCGGCCGAAGCCGGACGTGCCGCTCAGGAACGCATCGCGCAGATCACCGCGGAAGTTGAAGTCGGCCGCATTTACGAAGGCCCGGTGTTGCGCCTGCTCGATTTCGGCGCGATCGTACAGGTGCTACCCGGCAAGGATGGGTTGCTGCACATCTCGCAGATTGCCAACGAGCGAGTCAATGCGGTGGCCGACTATCTCAAGGAAGGCCAGATCATCAAGGTCAAGGTTCTGGAAGCCGACGACAAGGGTCGTTTGCGCCTGTCGATGAAGGCTGCCATGGCCGATGCCGCTACCGCGGCGCCAGCGGCCTGACGCGAAACGCATTGTTTCGGCGCCGCTGGCGAGATATAATCAGAAGTTCTCGGGGTGTAGCGTAGCCTGGTAGCGCGCCTGGTTTGGGACCAGGATGTCGGGAGT
>CAYYFR010000135.1:0-5479 GCA_964470865.1 uncultured Burkholderiales bacterium
GCCACCTTGAGTGCATTGAAGGAAACAGCGATGAACCATGAATACGCCATCACCGAACCTTTGCGCAGTGCGATCGACAGGCTGCCAGGCCCGGTGCTGCTCGAATTCGGCAGCCCCGGCTGCGGCCACTGCCGCGCCGCGCAGCCCCTCCTGGCGACAAGCCTGGCCGGGCACCCCAAGCTGCAGCACATAAAGGTCGAAGACGGGCGTGGCCGCCCGCTTGGGCGCTCGTTCGGGGTAAGGCTGTGGCCGACCCTTATCTTCCTCCATGACGGCCACGAAGTCGGAAGGCTGGTGCGCCCGCGCGACGGTACCGAGATGGCCCGGGCGCTCGCGCTCATCGACGGGCCGCAATAAGACCAGACAAGCGTTTGTCGCTGCCTGGTCGAAGACGCATCGGCGGAGTGCGCGTTGAGCGCCAGAAGCCGGCAGCAGCGCTTCGAGTTCACGGTCGCAGCCGATAATGTGATCGCAACGATCGACGCCCGGCGCTGTTAGCGGCGGATCAAGTCGACCAGATGTCCGCCAAGTTCGCGCGCAGCAGCTTTGCCGAAACCGCTGCCGGCGGCACTGGTCCGGGCATGGCGATCGGATTGAACGCCCCGACTACACCGATACCCGCGGCAGATAGACTGTCGCCTCAACCTCCACCAGTACCGCAGAGGACGGCATCAGCCCCGATACACCTACCACGGTGGATGCCGGCGCCTCGCCCGGAAAGAACATGCCGCGCACCTTCGAGTAAAGCGGAAAGTGGTCAAGGTTGGTGAAGTACTGCACCAGTTTCACCACATCGGCCATGCCGCCACCGGCGGCTTCCACGGTTTGGCGTACGCGGTCGAGCACATACCAGCTTTGCGCCAGTATCGGTCCCTGCTTGAAATCGGTGGAGAACTCGCCAGTGGCGCCGATGGCGGCGGCGGCTTGCGGCGGAATGTCGTCGAAACCCTGCACGATGAGCTTGCGTGCCGGGTCAACGGCAATGATGCCGGAGAGAAAAATGTAGTCGCCGGCGCGGCGGTAGGCGGCATAGCGGGCCAGTGGCTTGGCGATTTCATTCATTGCTGTACGAGCTGTAACCGCTCGGGCGCGCGAGGTTTTCGAACTTGGTGTACTGGCCCAGAAACGCCAGTTCGACCTTGCCGATCGGGCCGTTACGCTGCTTGCCGATGATCACCTCCGCGATGCCCTTGGCGTTCTCGTTGTCGGGGTTATAGACCTCGTCGCGATAAATGAACAGGATCACATCGGCGTCCTGCTCGATGGCGCCGGATTCGCGCAGGTCGCTCATCATCGGACGCTTGTCGGTGCGCTGCTCCAGGCTGCGGTTCAACTGCGACAGCGCCACCACCGGGCAGCTCAACTCCTTGGCCAGGGCCTTGAGCGACCTGGAAATCTCGGAAATCTCGGTGGCGCGATTCTCGCTGCTGCCACCCGAGGCCGACATCAGCTGCAGGTAGTCGATGACGATCAGGTCGAGCTTGCCGTAAACCCGGTGCAGGCGTCGCGCCCGCGCCCGCAGTTCCAGCGCGGTCAAAGCGGGGGTCTCGTCGATGTGCAGCTTGACATCCTGCAGCCGCTCAAGCGCAGTGGCGAATTTGCCGAACTCTGCATCATCGAGCTTGCCGGTGCGCAAGCGGTGCAGGTCGAGACGACCGATCGAGCCCAGCATGCGCATGGCCAACTGGGTGCCGCCCATTTCCATCGAGAACACACCGACTATGCCGCCTTCGAGCGCCACGTGCTCGGCGATATTGAGCGAAAACGCGGTCTTGCCCATCGACGGTCGGCCGGCGACGATGATCAGATCGCCCTTCTGGAACCCTGAAGTCTTGCGATCGAGGTCGAGAAAGCCGGTCGGCACGCCGGTGACGTCGGGGCTGTTCAAATCATGCAGTTCCTGCACCCGGTCGCGCACCTGGGTGAGCAAGGGCCCGAGTTCGACAAAGCCCTGGCGACCGCGTGCACCGTCTTCGGCGATCTGGAACACCTGCGACTCGGCTTCGTCCAGTATCTGCCGCACTTCACGGCCCTGGCGGTTGTAGACCAGGCCGCCGATCTCGTCGATGGCGATCAAAAGCTTGCGCAGGATCGAACGATCGCGCACGATCTGCGCGTAGCCACGGATGTTGGCGGCCGACGGGGTGTTCTGTGCCAGCGCGTTCAGATAAGACAGGCCGCCGGCGTCTTCGGCCTTTTTCTCCGAGTCGAGCGACTCATAGACGGTGATGACGTCCGCCGGTTTGCCCTTTTCCACCAGCCGCGAGATGTGTTTCCAGATCAGGCGATGATCGGTGCGGTAGAAATCGTCTTCCCGCAGCAGGTCGCCGATCTTGTCCCACGCATGATTGTCGAGCAGGAGGCCGCCCAGGGTCGACTGCTCGGCCTCGATCGAATGCGGCGGGATCTTCAGTGCCTCGACCTGCGAATCCTGGCCTGCACTCTGGCGCGACGGTACTGCGGACATGGCTTGGCTTACTCCAGATTGAAGCAAAACTATAAACAAAAAGGCCACCTTGAAGGCGGCCTTTTTATACTATTTGCAAGTGCTTGATTAAGCGGTACTAAACGCCCGGTCAGGTGGCGTCGCCCAACACCGAGACCTTGATCGTGGCCAGAACATCGGTATGCAACTGCACCACGATGTCGTTGTCGCCCACGCTCTTGATCGGCCCTGCCGGCATGCGGATCTGCGAGCGATCCACTTGATGGCCCTGCTTGACCAGCGCATCGGCGATGTTGAAGTTGGTGACCGAACCGAACAGGCGGCCATCGACGCCCGCTTTCTCGGTGATCTGCACCATCAGGCCATCGAGCTTGGCCGCGGCCGCCTGCGCCACCGCCAATTTTTCGGCGGCGACTTTCTCAAGCTCGGCACGACGCGTATCGAATTCAGCGCGGTTGGCCGCTGTGGCACGCTTGGCCTTGCGTTGCGGGATTAGAAAGTTGCGCGCGAAACCGTCCTTCACCTTGACGATGTCGCCCAGCTCGCCCAGGTTCGCCACTTTGTCCATGAGGATTACTTGCATGTCGTGATCCTCCTAGCGCACAAGGTGCAGGTCGGTGTAAGGCACCAGGGCCAGATAACGTGCACGCTTGATCGCTTCGGTCAGTTGGCGCTGGTATCGCGACTTGGTGCCGGTTACGCGGGCCGGCATGATCTTGCCGTTTTCCTGGATGAAGTCCTTGAGCACTTCGATATCCTTGTAGTCGATCTGTTCGACCTTGGCTACGGTAAAGCGGCAGAATTTCTTGCGTTTGAACAAGCCCTTGTTGGGGTTATCGCGCTTCTTGAAGGCCGGCTTGCCGAAGCGACCGCCTGAGCGTCCTGGTGGCATGTGAATACTCCTTAAATGAATTCGAAATCGTTGATGTGCAGTACCAGTTGAACCCGACTCTTGCCTCTGTGGGCCAGGAATCCCTTGAGTCTGACCTGCGCCCCCAGCGGGCTTTTCGCCAGCTTGTTGGCCGCCTCTCCCGCCGCCAGCGCCATCACTTCGACGACGACTTCCCGCTTGCGACCGGCTTCGGTCTGCGCGGATTGGTGGGAGAGTTTGATCTCGATGATCGGGATGCCCGCCGGCGTGTAACGCACCGCGTCCATCGCGGTGAGTGTGCCGGTGAGTTCAATCCGGTTGTGCGCCTCCAAATGGAACAGTCCGGGAAACCTTATTGCACCACGGCCGGTACTTCGGGCGCGGCAACCGACTCGTCCACCTTTGGCGCGGCTTCCACCGGTGCCGGCCCGGCGGTCAGGTTCCTGGACTTCTCTTCCTTCATCATCGGCGAAGGGGCGACTTGCGCCTTTTTCATGCGCACCACCAGGTGGCGCAGCACCGCATCGTTGAATTTGAAGCCATGCTCCAGTTCATCGAGCATCTTCTGATCGCACTCGATGTTCATCAGCACGTAATGGGCCTTGAAAATCTTGTTGATCGGGTAGGCCAACTGACGTCGCCCCCAATCTTCGATCCGGTGGATCTTGCCGCCGCCGCCCTGCACCAGGCCGCGGTAGCGCTCGACCATCGCCGGCACCTGCTCGCTCTGGTCCGGATGGACGATGAAAATGATTTCGTAGTGACGCATCTATGCAACTCCTTGTGGACTAGTTGGGACTAGGCCGCCCGATAATCCTCACGCCGTGCGATGCACATGGCACCCAAAAAGGCAACAAGGAAACGGTGCGGCAGGGGTTCGCCGAATTGGCCATGCCCCAAAGTGGCCTGGCTTCTTGATTACGTTTTATCGGCGAAGCCCGTAATTATAGCCTGCTTTATGTTCAAAAATCAAATGCTTACAACGAAGCCGCGAAGTACCGTTCGGGGGCTTGAAAAGCCGGCACGCGCCCCCACCATGGACGGCACGAGCAGTAATTGGCCCTGTTTCCAGTGGAGTTTTTCATGGCGGACGAAGCAAAGCCTCAAGAAAGTAGCGCAGCACCGGCGGCCGAGGCCGCGCTGCCGTTTCAAAGCAATGAGGACCGGATCATCGAACTCGAAGCGCTGTTGGCCGAGGCGCACGAGAATTTCCTGCGCGCCAAAGCCGAAACCGACAATACCCGACGCCGCGCCCAGACCGATATTGCCAACACCCACAAGTATGCTGCGGAAAATTTCGCCGAAAGCTTGGTTCCAGTCAAGGACAGTCTCGAAGCAGCCTTGAACGACCAGACCGCCTCGCCGGAAACGCTCAAAAGCGGGGTCGAATTGACCTTGAAGCAGTTGGTGGCCGCTTTCGAGCGGGCCAAGATCACCGAACTGAACCCGGTGGGGGCCAAATTCGATCCGCGCATGCACCAGGCGATTTCGATGGTTGACGCCGAAATCGAGCCCAATCACGTGGTCGCAGTGCTGCAAAAAGGCTACCAGATCCACGACCGCGTGCTGCGCCCCGCCCTGGTGACGGTGGCCAAGGCGCGCGCGGCCTGAAAGATCGACTGGCTGCCGTGCAATTGCCCCCTTGAAAAGCGCGGGTTAAAGCGGCATATCGATTTCATTGAAGACTTAGCGCATTTACGGAGACTGACATGGCAAGAATTATCGGCATCGACCTGGGTACCACCAACTCCTGCGTGGCGATTCTCGAGGGCGACACGCCCAAGGTGATCGAGAACGCCGAAGGCGCGCGCACTACCCCTTCGATCATCGCCTATATGGAAGATGGCGAGATCACCGTTGGCGCGTCGGCCAAGCGCCAGGCCGTGACCAACCCGAAAAACACGCTGTACGCGGTCAAGCGTCTGATCGGTCGGCGCTTCGAGGAAAAGGAAGTGCAGAAGGATATTGGCCTGATGCCCTACGGCATCGTCAAGGCCGACAACGGCGACGCCTGGGTCGAGGTGCGCAACAAGAAACTGGCGCCGCCGCAAATTTCGGCCGAAGTGCTGCGCAAGATGAAGAAAACCGCCGAGGATTACCTGGGAGAAGAGGTCACCGAGGCGGTCATCACGGTACCCGCGTACTTCAACGACAGCCAGCGC
>CAYYFR010000135.1:5489-15743 GCA_964470865.1 uncultured Burkholderiales bacterium
TGGCAAGGGCGATTCCAAGATCGCCGTCTATGACCTGGGCGGCGGCACCTTCGACATCTCGATCATCGAGATCGCCGATGTCGACGGCGAGAAACAGTTCGAGGTGCTGTCGACCAACGGTGACACCTTCCTGGGTGGTGAGGATTTCGACCAGCGCGTGATGGATTATCTGTGCGACGAATTCAGGAAGGATCAGGGCATCGACCTGAAAAAGGACGTGCTGGCACTGCAACGACTCAAGGAAGCCGCCGAAAAAGCCAAGATCGAGCTCTCTTCCTCGCAACAGACCGAGATCAACCTGCCCTACATCACCGCCGATGCAGCAGGGCCGAAGCACATGTCGATCAAGCTCACGCGCGCCAAGCTGGAAAGCCTGGTCGAGGAATTGATCGAGCGCACCGCCGGCCCTTGCCTTATCGCGATCAAGGATTCCGGCGTCAAGCTGGCCGACATTTCTGACGTGATACTGGTCGGTGGCATGACCCGCATGCCCAAGGTGCAGGACAAGGTCAAGGAAATCTTCGGCCGCGAACCGCGCAAGGATGTCAATCCCGACGAGGCCGTCGCGGTGGGTGCAGCGATCCAGGGCGCGGTCTTGTCCGGTGATCGCAAGGACGTGTTGCTGCTCGACGTCACGCCCCTTTCGCTGGGAATCGAAACCCTGGGCGGCGTGATGACCAAGCTGATCACCAAGAACACCACCATTCCGACCAAGACCAGCCAGGTATTTTCGACCGCCGACGACAACCAGGGCGCGGTCACTATCCACGTGCTGCAAGGCGAGCGCGACGTGGCCGGCGGCAACAAGAGCCTGGGCCAGTTCAACCTGGAAGGTATCCCGCCCTCGCCGCGCGGCATGCCGCAGATCGAGGTGAGCTTCGATATCGACGCCAACGGCATCCTGCACGTGAACGCAAAGGACAAAGCCACCGGCAAGGAAAACAAGATCACCATCAAGGCCAATTCGGGGTTGTCGGACGAAGAGGTGCAGCGCATGGTCAAGGATGCCGAGGCGAATGCCGCTGACGACAAGAAAAAGCTCGAACTGGTGCAGGCCAGGAACCAGGCCGACAACCTGGTGCATTCGATGAAGAAGTCGCTCACCGAGCATGGCGACAAGGTGCCTGACGAGAAACCGAAAATCGAAGCGGCGATCAAGGATCTCGAGGAAGCGCTCAAGACCGACGACAAGGACGCGATCGCGGCCAAGACCCAGGCGTTGATGACGGTTTCGCAAAAGCTGGGCGAGAAAATGTACGCCGAATCCCAGGCGGGCGAAGCCGGTGCACAAGCCGGCCCGGCCGAGGGCGGCGGCATGGGCGGCGCGGGGCCGAAGGCCGAGAAGAAAGACGACAGCAATGTGGTCGATGCGGAGTTCACTGAAGTAAAGGACAAGAAGGCATAAACCGCACGTTGCGTGACGACCTGGCCTGCGGCCAAGGCTTCACGCGACGCCGATTTATGTGGCCGGATTGGAGCGCTCGCGCTTTGCGCGCTGCTCGATCCGGCCGTTTCTGTTTTTAGTCACGAGACTGATCCATGGCAAAACGCGATTACTACGAAGTGCTGGGCGTGGGCAAGACGGCCGACGACGACGAGATCAAGAAGGCTTATCGCAAGCTGGCGATGAAGCATCATCCTGACCGCAACCAGGGCGACGCCAAGGCATCGGAGGCGAAGTTCAAGGAGGTCAAGGAAGCCTACGAGATGCTGACCGACCCCAACAAACGCGCGGCTTATGACCGCTTCGGGCATGCCGGTGTCGACCCTGCCGCCGGTGGCCAGGGCGGTCAGGGTTTCGGCGGCTTTTCAGACGCTTTCGGCGACATCTTCGAAGGCATCTTCGGTGGCGCCGGGCGCGGACGCGGCGGCTCCAATGTGTATCGCGGTTCCGACTTGCGCTACAACCTGGAGATCACCCTGGAGCAGGCAGCGCGCGGCTACGAAACCAAGATCCGCATTCCGGCGGTCGAAGCATGCGAGACCTGTCACGGCTCTGGCGCCAAGGTCGGCACCAGCCCCAAGACCTGCACCACCTGCGGCGGCAATGGCCAGGTGCGGGTCCAGCAGGGATTTTTCTCGATCCAGCAGACCTGCCCGAAATGCCACGGCGGCGGCAAGATGATCAGCGACCCGTGCAAGACCTGCAACGGCGCCGGCCGCGTCAAACGCCAGAAAACCCTTTCGATCAAGATTCCGTCCGGGGTTGACGAGGGCGATCGCATCCGCCTCACCGGAGAAGGCGAACCCGGCGCCAATGGTGGCCCGCCCGGCGACCTGTATGTGCAGATGTCGCTCAAGGCGCATGCCGTTTTCCAGCGCGAGGCCGACGACCTGCATTGCGAAATGCCGGTCAGCTTCGCCACCGCCGCTTTGGGCGGATCGGTCGAGATTCCAACACTCGATGGCGCCGCCGAGATCACGGTGCCGCCTGAAACCCAGAGCGGACGCACCTTTCGCCTGCGCGGCAAGGGTATCAAGGGGGTGCGCTCAAGTCACCCGGGCGACCTCTACTGTCATGTGGTCATCGAAACCCCGATTAATCTCACCGGGCGGCAAAAGGAATTGCTGCGCGAATTCGACGAGATCAACCGCAGCGATTCGGGGGCTCACAACCCGCGCGAGAAATCGTTCATGGATCGCATGAAAGACTTTTTCACCGGTTAAGGAAACACTGCGCAGTCCGCAGGTTGCGAAAGTCGCTTCTGCATCGTGTACGAGCGCAGGGACGCTTCGTTCGAGACTCCGCATTCCAGAGACTCGTTCAGCGTTTTCTGAACTACGAACAGAGGCGGGCGTGAAGCGGATTCAGACCGCGCTCGACCGTGCTTCGCGCAGCAATGTCGGCCCGACCCGTGCCTCGATCGCGGCCTTGAGTGCGCATCGACCGCCAAGCATGAACACCACCTCGGCCAACACGAACAAGGGCCCGATCAAAAGCCCGAGGATATCGTCGACAAAGGCGGGCTTGCGCCCTTCGTAATAATGGCCGATGAACTGGATGATCCAGCCGACAACGAACATGCCGATACCCACCATGAGCCAGGTCGGCGTCGTTGCAGCCGCTATCATTTGACCAACCCAGGCCATGATGCCGATCACGAGTACCAAACCCAGGCCCAGACTCAAGTCGAGCAGCAGATAATAGATGCCGGCTGCGATCAGGGCCACGATGGCCGGCGTCACCGACAGGCCCGCGACTTCGATGGCGGGTCGCGCCAGCAGGATGACGACGCCAAAAACAATCATCGGCACGCCAAGCAGATGGCTGGCGATATTGCGGCGATCGCGGTGATAGGCGGCGTAGTTGGCCAGCTGGTCAGTCAGGTTTCTCATGATCGAACCCTCGCAGCAATCGGAAACGCCGCAACCTTAGCAGTCAATCAGGCGCTGCGCCACTCGGTTGCGCCGCCCGGCTTGTCTTCGAGCACGATGCCCTGGGACAGGAGTTGGGCGCGAATCGCATCGGCCCGCGCGAAATCGCGCGCCTTCTTGGCAGCGGCGCGCTCGGCGATCAAACTTTCTACGGCCGCGCCACCGCCTCCGGCGCTACCCTGCAAAAACACCTGCGGATCGCGTTCCAGAAGGCCCAGGAGACCGCCCAGCGCCTTGAGTTGTGCGGCTTTCCGCGAATCGGCGCCACGGTTGATCTCGGCGGCCAGGTCGAACAGCGCAGCCATCGCCACCGGGGTGTTGAAATCGTCATCCATGGCTTCACGAAATTGCCGCGCATGCGGCTCTTCCCAATCGAGCGCAGCCGGCGCGCCGGCTGGCGCCGCCTTGAGTGCGGTATAGAGGCGCGTCAGGGCATTGCGCGCGTCGTCGAGATGGGCGTCTGAGTAATTGAGCGGGCTGCGATAGTGGGCACGCAAAATGAAAAAGCGCACGACTTCGGCGTCGTATTTTTCAAGCACTTCATGAATGGTGAAAAAATTGCCCAGCGATTTCGACATCTTCTCGTCATCGACGCGCACGAAACCGTTGTGCATCCAGGTGTTGACGAATTTATGCTCGTGCGCACCTTCGCTCTGGGCAATCTCGTTCTCGTGATGCGGGAATTGCAGATCTGCGCCGCCGCCGTGGATATCGAAATGCGCGCCCAGGAGTGCTTCGCTCATTGCCGAGCATTCGATGTGCCAGCCCGGCCTGCCGCCACCCCAGGGCGAGGCCCAGCGCGAATCGGCAGGCTCGCTTTCCTTGGCGCTTTTCCACAGTACGAAATCGAGCGGATCGCGTTTGGTGGAATTGACTTCGACCCTTTCGCCGGCGCGCAAGTCGTCGAGCGACTTGCCCGACAAGGCGCCGTAGGCGGGAAAATCGCGCACCGAGAAATTCACGTCGCCATCCTGCGCCTGGTAGGCCAGGCCGCGCTCCTCGAGCTTGCCGATCATGGCCAGCATCTGCGGCACGTAGGCAGTGGCGCGCGGCTCGTGGTCCGGCTTTTGCACCCCCAGAGCGGCGGCGTCTTCGTCCATCAGGGCGATGAAGCGCGCGGTCAACTGCGAGATCGATTCGCCATTCTCGAGCGCACGGCGGATGATCTTGTCATCGATATCGGTGATGTTGCGTACATACTTGACCGCATAGCCCGCCGCGCGCAGCCAGCGCTGCACCAAGTCGAACACCACCATCACCCGCGCATGACCGATGTGACAGCGGTCGTAGACGGTCATGCCGCATACATAAAGTCCGACCTTGCCCGGCACGATGGGCTTGAACTGTTCTTTGCTGCGGGAAAGCGTGTTGTAGATCGCGAGCATGGCGGCAGAGTCGGTCGTATCGTTGGGGGAGGAAATCGGGCGCCGGACTAACCGGCGCGGATGCTGCGGACTGTCGCGTGAACGAAGGCCCGTCCGGTCAGGCGGATTTAAGCGCTGCGCGGCCGACATCGCCGCGCCGGCGCAAGCCGGGCCGGCGAGCGCACAGAGACTGACGCTCTGTCGCGCGAAAGGTACGCGATAATCTCAAGCGCGATACCAAAGTTGGGTAAAATCATGGGCTTGGATTGAGCGGGGGGCTGGCCTACGGGTGGCCGGCTCCGCATGCACACATAAAAATGCGAATTGAGTATAGCAGATGACTTTTCCCCGCTTTTCGCCTCTGTACCACGGCATCGTGGCGCTTCTTTTGACCTGTTGCGCGGCCGCGGCGGCGGCCGACGAGATCGCCGATATCGGCAAGCTGCTCAAGGGCGGGCAGCTCGAGCAGGCCTCGCAAAGAGTCGACGTGCTGCTTGCCAGCAAGCCGCGCGATGCGCAAGCGCAGTTTCTTAAAGGCCTGATTCTCACCGAGCAGAACAAGACCACCGAGGCGATTGCCGCCTTTACCAAACTGACCGAGCTATACCCCGAATTGCCCGAACCCTACAACAACCTGGCGGTGCTGTATGCCGGGCTGGGCCAGTATGAACGGGCACGCCAGGCCCTGGAAATGGCGATCCGCACCCATCCCTCATATGCCACGGCACATGAGAACCTGGGTGACGTATATGCCAAACTCGCCAGCCAGGCCTATGACAAGGCCTTGCAACTGGACTCCAACAATCCCACGGCGCAAACCAAGCTGGCATTGGTACGCGACCTGATCGGCAGCGGCGCGCGTGGTCGGCCACAGGTAGCTCAGGCCGGCACCAAGCCGCCGGCCGCCGCAAGCCCGGCGCCGGCGCCGGCGCTTGCCCCCGCGCCAGCGGCAGCGGCCAAAGATGCCAAAGCCGCACCGGTAGTCGCAGCGAAGGACGCCAAGCCAGCCGCGCCGGCGCCAGCGGCTCTCGCGCCACCCGCCGCTGTCGCTCCAGCGCCGCCGGCGCCGCCCAAGGAACCGCTGCGGCCTGCCAATGACCAGGCAGAGGTGATCGCAGCGCTCAATGCCTGGGTCATGTCTTGGGGCAAACAGGATGCTGCAGCCTATCTGGCTGCCTATGGGCGCGATTTCAAACTGCCACGCGGTGAGTCGCGCCAGGCCTGGGAAGCCAGCCGCAAGCAGCGCATCACCGCCCCGAGCAAAATTGAAGTCAAAATCGATAACCCCAAGGTCACCTTTGCCGATGGCGTGGCTACCGTCAAGTTCCGCCAGAACTACAAATCCAACCTCATCTCCGCGAACAGTGCCAAAACACTCGTGATGGCCAAAAACGGCGGCAAATGGCAAATTCGCGAAGAGCGCAGCGGCAATTGATGGTGGTTTCGACCTGGTTGTGGCGCGCCTGGCCGCGCGCATTTATGGCAACGCTGCTATGCCTCGCAGCCGTTGGTGTCCAGGCACAGACGCAGACGTTGCCCAATGACGATGTCGAGACCGCCCTGGTCGGCATCTTCAAGGCCATCGAGGGCCGACGCCTGGCCGAAGCCCTGGCGCGCACCGAAGCGCTGATCGCAAGCCGCCCGAATTACCGGCTCGCGCACCTGATCAAGGGCGACCTTCTGCTGGCGCGCGGCTGGCCGATCCGCACCATGGGCGCGGCCCCGAATGCGCCGCCGGAACGCGTGCGTGAGTTGCGGGAGGAGGCACTGGCGCGCCTGGCGGCCTACCGGCAGCGACCGCCGAAAGACGGCATCCCGCGCTACCTGCTGCAATTGCGCCCGGACCAGAAAAACGCGGTGGTGGTCGATACCAAGAAGTCGCGGCTCTACATCTACGAAAACGACAACGGCAAGCCGCGCTTTGTCGCCGACTACTACATCAGCCACGGCAAGAATGGTTCCGACAAATTGCGCGAAGGCGACCAGAAGACCCCGCTGGGCGTCTATCACGTGACCGCCAGTCTGCCCAAGACCAAACTGGCCGATCTCTACGGCGACGGCGCATTTCCGATCAACTACCCGAATGGCTGGGACCGGCGCAACGGGCGCGGCGGCTCCGGCATCTGGCTGCACGGCACGCCTTCGGACACCTTCGCGCGCGCGCCGCGCGCCAGCGACGGCTGTGTGGTGCTGTCAAACCCGGACTTGCGCTCGGTCGCGCACCTGATACAGGTGGGCTTGACGCCGGTGATCATCAGCGACCATGTCGAATGGCTGTCGCAAGACGACTGGAATAACGAGCGCCGGGCGCTGCAGAATGCGATCGAGCAATGGCGCCGCGACTGGGAAAGCCGCGACTCCGACGCCTATCTGAAACACTACGCGCGCGCATTCCAGGGCGACGGCATGAACCTCAAGGCATGGAGCGAGCGCAAGCGCCAGGTCAATGCGGGCAAGGCCTGGATCAAGGTGGGTCTTGCCAACATCAGCATGCTGCGCTATCCCGGAAAGGACGACATGGTGGTCGTCACCTTCGACCAGGACTACAAATCCAGCAACCTGGAAAACATGATGAAAAAGCGCACTTACTGGCTCAAGGAAGGTGGCCAGTGGAAAATCGTCGATGAAGGTGCGTCGTAGCCGGAAGGCGACCGGCCAACCTTTAGCCTTTCCCCCTTTTTTGTTTTGGAGCCAAGCATGAAACGTGTCCTGATCGCAGTTGTACTGGCCGCATTTGCCGGCGCAAGCGGCGCCCAAACCGTCGAGATGAAAACCTCGATGGGCGCAATCGTCATCGAACTCAACGCCGACAAGGCGCCGAAGACCGTGGCCAACTTCGTACAGTATGTGAAAGACGGCCACTACAATGGCACCATCTTTCACCGCGTGATCAACGGCTTCATGATCCAGGGCGGCGGCTTCGATGCCGGCATGAAGCAAAAAGCGGTACGCGCGCCGATTCCGCTGGAGTCGAAGAACGGCCTGAAGAACGACATCGGCACCATCGCCATGGCGCGCACCTCGGTGCCGGACTCGGCGACAGCGCAGTTTTTCATCAACGTCGCCGACAATGCCATGCTCAACGCACCGCAGCCCGACGGCCATGGCTACACGGTATTCGGCCAGGTCGTCAAAGGCATGGATGTGGTTGAAAAAATCAAGACTGCCGCCACCGGCAACGCCGGCGGTCAACAGAATGTACCGAACAACCCGATCGTAATCGAGAGCGCAAAGCTGGTCGATGCGGTGAGAAAATAACCCTTCAAAGGAATCCACATGACCCAGGTACTGATCACCACCAACCACGGCGCCATCAAGCTCGAACTCGATGATGTCAAGGCACCCTTGACGGTAGCGAACTTCGTGCAGTACGCACGCGACGGCCACTATGACAACACGGTATTCCATCGCGTGATCGCCAATTTCATGGTGCAGGGCGGCGGCTTCGAGCCCGGCATGAAGCAAAAGCCTACGCGCGCGCAGATCGACAACGAAGCGACCAACGGCCTGAAGAACGATGAGTACACCGTTGCCATGGCGCGCACCGGCGATCCGCATTCGGCGACCGCGCAGTTTTTCATCAACGCCAAGAACAACGACTTCCTCAATTTCACCAGCCCCAACGGCAATGGCTGGGGCTACTGCGTGTTCGGGCGGGTGATTGAAGGCAAGGAAGTGGTCGACAAGATCAAGGGCGTCAAGACCGGCACCAAGGGTTTTCATCAGGATGTGCCGGATGAAGACGTGGTGATGTTGAAGGCAGAAGTACTTTAGTCGCCGCCGCTGGCTGATTTGATACAGGGCCTGGCATGACGGCCTTGTTCATTTCCGACTTGCATCTGACGCCGGAACGCCCGGCGGCGACGCAGGCGCTGCGGCGTTTCCTGCGCCAGGTGCCCGATGGCGGCGACAGCCTGTATGTGCTGGGTGACCTGTTCGATTACTGGGCCGGCGACGACGACTTGGGCGCGCCCGCGCACGGCGAAGTCGTCGCCAGCTTGGCTGCGTGCGCGACACGCGGCATCGCGCTCTACTGGATCGCCGGCAATCGTGACTTCCTCGCCGGTAACGCCTTCACCACCGCTGCCCGCATGACGCCGCTGAGCGAACCTTTCGCCTTTGACCTGCAGGGCGAGCGTACCGTGCTGCTGCACGGTGACACGCTGTGTACCGACGACCGCGCCTACCAGGCGTTTCGCAGTGAAGTGCGCAGCGCTCGCTGGAAGCGCGAATTCCTTGCGCGTCCGCTGGCGCAACGGCGCGCCGAGATCGAAGCCTTGCGCACGAGAAGCGAGCGCGAGAAGGCCGTCAAGGCCGCCGCCATCATGGACGTGAATGCCGAGGCCGTCAGCCGCTTGTTCGCCGAGTCAGGCGCGCTGCGCATGATCCACGGCCACACGCATCGTCCGGCCCGCCACGACACCCTGATGCTCGGTCGCCAGGTGTGCCGCTGGGTGCTGCCGGCCTGGGACGCCACCCCCGGATACCTGCGTGTAGATGCCGACGGCGCCGCACTCATCGACTTTGACTGAATCTTTTTTCCCTGCAAGGAGAACACAAGCATGAGCACAATCAACACCGTAGGCATCATCGGCGCCGGCACCATGGGCAACGGCATCGCGCAGGCCTGCGCGGTGGTCGGCATCAAGGCCCTGATGATCGACGTCAACGAAGCCGCCATCGAGCGTGGATTGAAAGCCGTATCCGGCAGCCTCGATCGCCTGGTGCGCAAGGAGAAGCTCACTGAGGCACAAAAGGCCGAGGCGATGGCGCGCATCACCGGCTCAACCAGGATGGCCGACCTTGCCCAGGCGGACTTCATCATCGAGGCGGCCACCGAGAACGAAGACCTGAAACGCAAGATCCTCAAGGACGTCGCAGCCATCGCCGGCGCGGACACCGTCATCGCCACCAACACCTCGTCGATCAGCATCACCGGGCTGGCCGCCTCGAGCGGGCGCCCGGAGCGCTTCATCGGCATGCATTTCTTCAACCCGGTGCCGCTGATGGCGTTAGTGGAAATCATCCGCGGTCTGGCTACCTCCGAGGCCACGTTTGCGGCCACCGAAGAACTTTCCAAACGCCTGGGCAAGACCCCCATCTGCGTGAAGAACGCTCCCGGGTTCGTGGTCAACCGCATTCTCTGCCCGATGATCAACGAGGCCATCTTCGTGTTGGCCGAAGGCCTGGCCACGGCCGAGGACATCGACAACGGCATGCGCCTGGGCACCAACCAGCCGATCGGCCCGCTGGCACTGGCCGACATGATCGGCCTGGACACCATGCTCTCGGTGATGGAGGTATTCTACGAAGGCTTCAACGACAGCAAGTACCGCCCGGCACCGCTGCTCAAGGAAATGGTGGCCGCAGGGTATCTGGGCCGCAAGACCGGACGCGGCTTCTACCACTACAAGTAAGCAAGCCGCTTTACCGAAAAGTCACAGGGCCGCTCGCGCGGATCTTTGTGCTTTGTGCTTTGTGCTTTGTGCTTTGTGCTTTGTGCTTTGTGCTTTGT
>CAYYFR010000136.1:0-15681 GCA_964470865.1 uncultured Burkholderiales bacterium
GATGACGACATTTGCAGGAGCAGCCGGTGCTGCCGGAGCGGCGCCCGCTGCACCCGCCGCTCCGGCAGCACCGGCTGCTCCTGCAAATGTCGTCATCGCTTCACCCCTCCAGGAGTTTGACTGCTGATGTCATTCGTGTGGCACACCGGCTTCGCCGAGAGCCTTGGCCCATTGGCGCCCGGTTTCAAACATGCCGCTTGGATTGACGCGCAAATATTTCTCGACCGTGAGCCCGGGTTCGTAGTGCAGTAAATCCGCGACCGTTTTGCGCGCACCAGGCGTGTCGCCACTGAGCACCTGAGCGATCGCCAGGGCGCGCAAGGTCGAGGTGTGGGTTCGATTGGCTTTCAATGAGCGCTGGGCGAGTTCAATCGCACGCTGATGGTTGCCGGCCGACATCGCCGCGGTCGCCGCCAGAGAGTCGTAGAAGTACTTCAGCGGATCCAGCGGCGAGAGCCGCAGCGCAGCCTCGGTGTTGCGCACCGCATCCGACCCTCGGCCCTGGAATGCATGCATGGTGCCCAGCAACAGGTGCGCCAGCGAGTCGCTTGGATTGGCGCGCAATGCCATCTGATAGCGTTCTTCGGCGATGTCGAATTTCTTGAGCAGGTTGGTATGCACCAGCCCGTCGATCGCCAGCGCCATCGAGCACTCGCTATCGATATCGAGCGCCCTTTTGCTGCTGTCGAGCGCGCGGCGGGCGTCGTCGGCTGCGTCGCCACTCCAGCCCTGCCCGACACGCAGCACGCGCCATTTGGCCATCCAGGCATGCGGCACGGCCTGTCGCGGATGGCGTTCAATCAGCGTTTCGAGCAGTGCGCGCGCGCGTTCGAAACCGGCCATATCCAGCCGGTGCATCAGGCTGACGGCACCCATCAGCAAGGCGTAGCTTTCGAGTGTCGGCAGCGGTTGCGACAGGGAACGTCGCAGTTCCTGCGAGGTGATCTCGTTG
Source organism: uncultured Burkholderiales bacterium (assembly GCA_964470865.1). Classification (GTDB taxonomy): domain Bacteria; phylum Pseudomonadota; class Gammaproteobacteria; order Burkholderiales; family JAEUOS01; genus JAEUOS01. The sequence continues at coordinate 953 of CAYYFR010000136.1, forward strand.
GCGATGCGGGCAGCCAGAGTTGCGATGAATTCGTTGTGCGGATCGAACAACGAGGTGAGACTGGTAGTCACGCTGTCGGCCCAGATCACAGTCCCGCTGCGCGAATCCGCGAGCTCGAGGAAAAGCTTGAAGTTGGCTCCGGCTTCGTAGTAGTTGCCGGTGACTATGTAAGGTGCGCCCAGGCGGGCACCGATCTCGCCGGTGGACCAGGCACGGCCGCGCAAAACGTTGGTCGAAAGTCTCGAAATTACATGCAGGTCGGGCGTGCGCGACAAGGCTGTGATGATCTCGTCGGCAAAGGCGTCGCCGATGACTGCATTGGCCGGACTCTGCGAATGCGAAGCCGGTGGAATCACGGCAATGACCGGCCGCAAGTCGAGCGCTTGGTTGCCGCCAGACTCGACCACCGGCTGCCGGCCGGCCGGCCCGGCCCGGTAGGCGCGTACCGGTTGCGCAATATGCTTGACGAAACATTCGCCCAGATCTTCGATATCGGCGTCGATATCGTCGCTCAACTGATCGCGTACGTCGGAGGACACGATGGTCTCGCCAGGACCGGCAAGGGTCATCAGCCGTGCCGCCAGGTTGACGCTTCTGCCGTAGACGTCGATTTCGTCGGCTACGAGCGCGCCGACATTGATGCCGATACGCAGGCATATGGCCTGGTCGGCGGGGTGTCGCGCGTTGTCCGTTGCAGCCATGGCGTGCATCGCAAATGCTGCCTCCACTGCCCCCTGGGAGGATGGGAATACCGCCATCACGCCGTCGCCGGTGTGCTTCACGACACGTCCGCCATTGGCGCTGATGGCGCCCGACCTGGATGCATCGAACAGTGATCGCCAACGGTTGATGGTCGAGCTTTCATGCTGCTCCATTAAGCGTACGGACTCAACGACGTCGGCGATGAGAATCGCCTCGGTTGCGCTGTACGTCGTTGAAGAAGAAGACCCCCTTGAATCCCGCGTGTCCATGCTAGCCAGTTTCTTGGTTTTGTTCGTCACCATTATTAATGAATCCCACACGCATATCCAGCGCCAATGCTGTTGACATGCAATCGACGCGGATTAATGACATTGGCATGTGAATTCGTCACAATTTATGTGTGCCTTGTGCCCGCGACTTCTTCCACTTCACTGCGTACGCTTCACCCATCGACGGTTTTCAGGGAGGGAAGCGAAATGAAATTCGAAGACGAACGTAAGCAGGAGTGGGCCGAGTCCGGATCCGGATTCGGCGGCGGCGGGTTGGAATTCGCATTATCGTTTTCCAGGCCGAAGGTGCTCGCCGACGCGATCTGCTCGCCGCTTGCCGCGCTGTTCGACGAATTGTCGTTCGGGATCGCCGTAGTCGAGGTGGATGGCAAGCTGCTGCATGCCAGCCGCGCCGCGCGCATGCAGCTGCAGACCAGACGCGGACTGCGTCTGGCAGGTGAGGCGGTCGAGGCGATTCATCCGGAAGAGGCTGCTGCCTTGCACAAGGCGCTGGCCAGCGCGGCGACAGGTCGACGCAGTTATCTTGCGTTCGGACGTTCGCCGGAAAAACTTGACGTCGCCGTATTGCCGCTCGACCTGCGCGGCCGCGATCGGCCGGTGGCGGCCCTGGTGTTCGAGAAGAGCTCTGGAAGCGGCGGCCTCGGTCTGTACTTCTTTGCGCAAGCCTACCGCTTGACGCGCAGCGAGCAGTCGGTTCTGACCGAACTCTGCGCTGGATCAAGCGTGATCGATGCGGCCGGCCGTCTGGGCACCAGTGTGCATACCTCGCGTACCCATGTGCGCAGCATTTTGCAGAAGACCGGTCAACAGAATCTGCGTGCCCTGATTCGTCGGGTTGGCATGTTGCCGCCGGTGGGGGCGCGGTTCGCCATTGCGCACGCGCGCGGCGAGGCCTTGGGTTTAGCACATTGAATGTGGCTGTGGCGGTGGTGAGCAAGGCTGCGGCCGGTGCTTGGGGCCAATCTGGTTCCGGCCATGCAAGCTTGCCGCAGCAATTGCGAATGCGGAGGATGAATGACTTCCATTGTTGAGTTTTCAAGGGGCGCGCCGACCGGCTTTGCAGTTGCCGCGCGGCCCCACCTGCGGCTGGAAACGCAGGCGCGGCAAGCCGGGACGGCGCCGATCGGTGCCGGAACAGACGCGACTACAGCCGCGCTCGAGAGCCAGTTGCTGGCGCGGACCGCGGATTTGAGAGCCGCCAACGCTGCCCTCGACACGTTTGCCTTCGAGGTCGCGCGAGACCTGCGCGCGCCGCTCGATACGATTGAAGAGCTGCGCGCACTGTTGGACAGGCGCGCGGCAACGCTCGATCCGACGCTGCTGGCGCAATGCGAACGCATACACGCGGCCTCTCAGCGAATGAGGGTGATGGTTTGCGGGCTGCTTGATCTTTCGCGCGGCCTGTCGCAGGCGCAACGCGAGCCTGCGAAGTCGCCGCAAACGGGATCGGGCCCAGGTGCCGCGGCGCTTGCAAGCCCTGCCCGCGCGCCCTGTATGGCGACGCGGCGGCAGGCGGGGCCGATCATGGCCGAGTTACGCGCCGAAAGTGGCGTTGAACCGGCCGGCCGGCGCGATGGTGTGCCACTTGCGAGAGGCTCACGCATGCTGCGCGAACTTGCCCCGGTTTCGAGCGGCGGCCTGCTCGTATTCGCAGTCGGCCTGGCCTTGATCGGCATCTGCGCGGCCATCCTCTGACAGTGCGCCCGTGATTCGGACGTAGTGCCGGCTTGATGGCTTGGAAAACGCTGAACAGGTCTCTGGAATGCAGGCTATCGAACGGAAGTTCCGTTCTATTCAAACGCTTGCAAAAGCGGCTTTCCCAACCTGCGGACTTATTCAGTGTTTCCCTTGCGCATACCAAGTGCTGCGGAAACGCCGCGTGCGGCGGCTATCAACGCGCGTGCCACACTGGTGTCCGCTCCGCTACCGAGATGTTCGGCGTAGCCGATCACCGTGATGGCGAACAGCGCACGCCCCATGTGGTCGAACACCGGCGCGGCGTAGGAATTCACGCCGGGCGCGAACGCGCTCTCGGTGTAGGCGACGCCTTCGTTGCGCACCTTGCGTGTCATCGCGTCGATCGCGCGCTGCGACGTCAGGGCCGGAGTGAACGAGCCATGCGGATGCGAGCGTTCGCGCCCCTCAAGCTCACGCTTCAACAGCGGCGCGGTGACCGCCGGCGGCAGAAACGCGGCGAACACGAAGCCGGTGGCGGAAGCCGTGAGCGGCGCGACCGCGCCCGCACGCAGGCTCACCGTGATCGCGCGCAATGGCTCGGCGATGCGTATGAAGGTGGCCCCATGCGTACCCCAGGCGACCAGACCGGTGGTCTCCCCGAGTTGGTCGCGCAGTGCCTCGATGGCGCCGCTGGCGTGCTTGACGGCATCCAGGCGGCCCAGGGCGGAAAGTCCGAGTTCAAGCGCGAACGGGCCGAGGTCGTAGCGGCCGCTTTCGTCCTGTACCGCCAAGCCCAGACGCGTAAGGCTCACCAGATAGCGATGGGCCTTGGCGGCCGGCATGCCGGCGCTCCCTGCCAGGTCCCTCAGCATCAACGGCGTTTCCACGGCCGCCATGGCCGTGAGCAGCGATCCGGCGACTTCGACCGACTGGATGCCCTGACGGCGACGTGATTCCGGCATACGGCTTGTGACTGCCATGGGTGGGCGCGGGCTCCGGCTTGTCGCCATCATGTGTTGTGGTTGACCGGGATGCACCGGTAAGATTACTATTTATGGATAAGACAATCAATTGCTCGATTCATAATATACATGCAAGCTGCTGTGCGGCGCGCTGTGGCACCATGTAAGGCCCCGCGATCGGCAAGCCCATTTGAAGGAGAACACTCATGCAAGCTGTCATGTCCGCGCCGGTCGCGCCAGCCACAGCCCCGGCTGCGGTGCCGGTCAAGGGGCTGCACCATTTCGCCTGGCGTTGCCGCGATGCCGAACAGACGCGGGCGTTCTATGAAGACCTGCTGGGGCTGCCGCTGGCGCACCTGATTCGCGCCGACAGCGTGCCTTCGACCGGTGAGTACTGTCCGTATGTGCACCTGTTTTTCCAGCTGCGCGACGGTTCCTACATCGCCTTTTTCGATCTCGGCGACGATGTGGCCGCGCTGCCATCGCCCAACACTCCAGCGTGGGTCAACCACATCGCCTTCGAGGTGGGATCGATGCAGGAATTGCTGGATGCCAAGGCGCGGCTCACTGCCGCCGGCGTCGAGGTGCTGGGGCCGACCGATCATCATTTCGTGCATTCGATCTATTTTTTCGACCCCAACGGCTTTCGCCTGGAACTGACGGTGCGTCTCGAGCCGCCAGGCTACATGGCAAAAAAGAAAGCCAGCGCGCATGCCGAGATCGCGGCCTGGACTGCGGAAAAGCAGGCACTGCGTGCGGCCGCTCATGCGTAAGCCGGCCGTCGCGCGGATCGTGCGAAGCGCTTGTCCGCCAATGGCGCGACAGCGGGCAGGGCTCATGTTCAGGATGCTGCAGTGAAATTTTGCATTGTCGGCGCTGGCGCCATCGGCGGCGTGCTCGCCGCGCGACTCGCCCACGCCGGGTTTGAAACCAGCGTGATCGCGCGTGGCGCGCATTTGCAGGCGATCCGCACACAGGGTCTCACCCTCAAAAGCCCTGAGGGGGTGATCAACGTCAGTTTGCGCGCCAGCGCTGATCCGGCCGCACTGGCGGCCGAGAGTGGGCCACAGGAAGTCATTTTCATCGCGCTCAAGGCGCACCAGATTCCGGCCATGCTGCCGCTTCTCGCGCCGCTGATCGAGCCGGAAACCGTGGTGGTGCCGGCGATCAACGGCGTGCCGTGGTGGTATTTTTTTCGCGAAGGCGGGCCTTTCGATGGCCAAGCGGTGCAAACGCTGGACCCGCAAGGCACGCTCTTCACGCAGCTTGATCCGCACCATATCCTGGGCTGCGTGGTGCATGCCGCAGGCGAAGTCACCTCCCCCGGCGAGGTCAGCTGGAACGGACAGAAGCTGTTTGTGCTGGGGGAACCCGACGGCAGCCTGTCGCGACGTCTCAATGGCCTGGCCGACGCCATGCATCGGGCCGGGCTGGAACCCAAAATCAGCGAACGCATTCGCGACGAAGTGTGGATGAAAATGATCGGCAACACTTCGTTTAATCCGGTGGCTGCATTGACGCGCGCGCGCATGGACCGCATCTGCGCGAATCCCGAATTGATCGCCTTCATCCGCACGGTGATGGAGGAACTGACGCGGGTGGCTGACGCCTACGGCATTCGCCAACTGGTGACCATCGACAAGCGGCTGGAAATCGCCAAGTCGATCGGCCCGGTCAAGATATCGATGCATCAGGATCTGGACTTGGGGCGAGCGATGGAGGTCGACTCGATTGTCGGCGCCTTCATCGAGCTGGCGCGCAAGGTCGATATCCCTACGCCGCTAACCGCGGCCCTGTATGGAATGCTGGCCGAACTCGCGCGCAACGCGACACCGGCCTGAACCGGGAGAATAAGCATGGACAAATTCGAATCGGCATTGCGGGCACGCCCCGCGCATATCGGCGAGCCGGAGTGGAAGGCGCGCCTGGAACTGGCTGTGTGTTATCGCCTGTTCGCGCATCTCGGCTGGACCGAGTTGATCTTCAACCACATCACGGTACGCGTGCCGGGTGAAGCCGATGGCGTGCGACACTACCTGATCAATCCCTTCGGCCTGCATTACAGCGAAGTGACGGCCAGCAACCTGATCAAGGTGGGGATCGACGGCGAACCGGTGCATCCGACGCCGTATACCGTCAATCGCGCCGGCTTCGTGATCCACAGCGCCATCCACGCCAATCGCGCGGACGCACATTGCATCATGCATGTGCACACTACCGCCGGCATGGCGGTAGCCTGCAAGGAAGCGGGCCTGACCTACGACAGTTTTTACGGCGCGCAGCTATGGGGCGATATCGCCTACCACGATTACGAGGGCGTTACTACCCGCACCGACGAGCAGGAGCGGCTGGTCAAAAGCCTTGGCGACAAGCATTGCCTGATCCTGCGCAATCACGGCCTGTTGGCCTGCGAAGAGAGCCTGCCGGTGGCATTCTTCCTGCTTTTCACGCTCAACCGCGCCTGCGAAATCCAGCTTGCCGCCGCCACCATTCCTGGCCCCAATCGCGCCATCACGCCGGAGGCGATCGCGGCCAGTTCGCATCGCCTGCATCGCTCGGTCGACCCGCATGGGCAACTGCAGCAAAAGGTATTCGATGCGATGGTGCGGCGTGCCGGCATCACCTCTTATGATTGCGTGATCTGAGTCTTTTGAACATGACTGAGCCTGCGATTCATCCGGGCGGCTATACGCTGCCCGAATATGCGTTTGTCGTACCGCCGGAGATCGCCGAGGGCCGCGTTGGCCGCTATCCTGTGGTGATCATTGGCGCCGGGTTGTCAGGCCTGGCGCTGGCCTGCGACCTGGCCGAACGCGGCGTGGCGGCGCTGGTGCTCGATGACGACAACACCATCGGTGTACGTGGGGCCTCGTCGCGCGGCATCGTGTATGCACAGAAGACCCTGGAGATGATGGACCGGCTGGGCATCTACGAGCGCATCCGTGACAAGGGGGTCGTGTGGTCGGTCGGCAAGACGCTTGCCGGCGACGAGGTGGTCTACGAGTTCGATGCAGGCGCAGCTTCCGATTCACGCCAGCCGCCGTTCATCAATCTGCAGCAGTTCTATCTGGAATGGTTCATGGTCGACCGTATCGTCGAACTGGGGCGCACCGACCTGCGCTGGAAGTCCAAGGTGGTGGGCTTTACCAATCGCGACGATGGCGCACGGATCGAGATTGAGACGCCGGCCGGATGCTATGCGCTGGAAGCCGACTGGGTCTGCGATTGCTCCGGCGTCAACAGCTTCGTGCGCGATTCCCTGGGGCTGGATACCCACCAGGCGCGTGGCATCGATCGCTGGTGCATCTCGGACGTGCGCTTCAAGCAGAAATTGCCGGTCGAACGCTGGACCTGGGTGGAGGCGCCCTTTAACGACAATCGCGCAGTCTGGCAACACCTGATGGCCGACGACGTCTGGCGCATGGATTTCCAGATGGGGCCGGAGACCGACCTTGAGCATGTGAGCAAGCCCGAGGTGGCGGCCGAGCGCCTGCGCCGGCAACTGGGGCAGGATGTCGAGTTCGAACTGGTGTGGGTCGGGCCGTACTCCTATCGTGCGCAGCTGATCGATTCGTTCAAGGTCGGACACACTTTTTTCATGGGCGACAGCGCGCACGCCATGAGCCCGTTCGGTGCACGCGGCGGCAACAGCGGCATTCAGGATGCCGACAACCTGGGCTGGAAGCTGGCGCTGGTGCTTGCGGGCGAGGCACCCGAGTCGCTGCTTGACAGCTATGGCGCGGAACGCCGGCCGGCGGCGCAATTCAACATCATGACCACGCGCCGCACCGCGCGCTTCCTGCAACCCGAATCGCCGGCCGAGAAGCTGTTGCGTGATGCCGCGCTCAGTCTGGCCCGCGAGTTTCCGTTTGCGCGCAACCTATGCAACACCGGCCGGCTTTCCAACTCGTTCATCTACGGCAAGCCCCCGAGTTCGCATGCGCAGAAGCATATGGTACGCAACGCTGCCATCGGCGAGGCGGTGCAGAACGTGCCTTTGACCCTTCCTGATGGCAGCGATGGGGCCCTGGTGGACCTGTTCCGCGGCGCTGCGGCGTTTGTAGGCATCTGGAGCAACGCCGGCAACGCCGGCAACGCCGATGCGTCGCTGTCCTGCGCGGTGATCCGTCAGGCCAACGCCTGCACACCTTTACTTCGCATGCTTGAACTCGGCGGCGACAGCCTGGGATTGTCGGTGCTAGGCGATCACGGCGGCAAACTCGCCGCCGCAATAGGCGCGAGCGACGACCGGCCGATGTTCTGTCTGCTGCGACCCGACATGCACCTGGCAGCCCGCATCGTCAACCCGACGTTGGCCCGGGTCAAGACGGCACTTGCCACGGCTTTGCGCGATGGCGGCATGGGGGGCGCCAAATGAAGACAACTCTCAATTTCAGCGACCACGACGCTTTCTACGAGCACCTGGTGACCGCGTACCAGGGGCTGGACGAGGCGCAGAGCGCACAACTCAACGCGCGTCTCCTGCTGTTACTGGCCAATCAGGTAGGCGACCAGGCGGTACTTGCGGCCTGCATCGAAGCCGCGCGCAAGCCTTTTGTCGCCAAAGCGCCGGTTGGTGTGTGAAATGGAGTATCAGCCGGTTCTGCCCAGTCTTGCGCTTCTGTACCGTGCTTCGATTACCGTTGATGCCCCGCAGTTGTTCGGACCCACGCCGCAAGCAGCAGGGGAACGGCGCATCATCAACATCACCGGCGGCCAGTTCAGTGGTGCACGACTGACCGGGTGCGTGCTCGCCGGCGGCGCCGACTGGCAGGTGATTCGTGCTGATGGCGTGGCGCAACTTGAGGCACGCTTCACCATGCAAACCGGTGATGGCGCCCTGCTCTACGTGCGAAATTTCGGCTTTCGGCATGGCCCGCCGGCGGTGATCGCCCGCCTCTTTTCCGGCGAGGTCGTCGATCCGACTGCCTATTACTTCAGGATGACGCCGTTGATCGAAACCGGCGATGCGCGTTATGCATGGCTCAACGCGCAAATCCTGGTGGGCTCCGGCATGCGTACCAAGTCGCATGTGATCTATGACGTGTATGCAGTGTTGTAAAGCCGCTCCAACGCGGCGCGATTCAAGGTCGCTTTGATTGGGTGGCGCGGGCTCATCCGGCTATAATCCGAAAAAAGCCGACCGCATGGTCGGTTTATTTATTTTTTACCGATTTCAATCGCTCAATCAGGAGACTGCGCAATGAAACTGAAACCAATGAAACTGAAACTATTGGCGGCGCTTTCAATAGCTTTCGGCTTTGCATCCGCATCGGTGTTCGGCCAGACCACCTTGACCATGTCGAGCTGGGTACCCCCCTCGCATGCATTGACGCGTGATGTGCTTGCGGTCTGGGGCCGCGAGGTCGAGCGCGTGACCAACGGTCGGGTCAAAATGCAGATGTTGCCCAAGCACCCGATCTCCCCGTTTGGCACTTTCGACGGCGTGCGCGACGGTCTGGTCGATGTGTCGTACGTGACGGCTAGCTACACGCCTGCGCGTCACCCGCTGCCGCTGCTGGCGGAGCTGCCGGGTGCCGGCGCCACGGCGGAAATAAACTCGATCGCCTACTCGCGGATTCACTGGAAGCACCTGCACAAGGCCGGTGAGTACAAGGGCGTCAAGCTCCTGGGCGTGTTCACCCACGGCCCCGGGCAGATGTTCATGGCCAAGAAGCCGATCAATTCGATCGCTGATCTGGCGGGGGCCAAGATTCGCTCTGGCGGCGGCATTTCCGAGCAGGCCGCCAGGGTGCTGGGCGCCTCGCCGTTTGTCAAACCGGCGCCGGAGTCCTACGAGTTGTTGGCCTCAGGTGTGGCCGACGGTACGTTCTTCCCCTCGGAATCGATCAAGTCCTTCAACTTGGACAAGGTAGTCAAGTTCGCCACCGTGTTCCCCGGCGGCTTCTACTCGTCTTCGTTCGGCTTTTTCATGAACGAGGACAAGTGGAACAAGCTGTCCAAGCAGGATCAGACCGCGATCGAGTCGATTTCCGGTGAAGCCATCGCCGTTCTGGCCGGCAAGGCCTGGGACGTGGCCGACAAGATCGGTTGGGATGCCTTGCGCGCAGCCGGCGCCAACATCCAGAACGCCAGCCCGGAATTCGTGGCGGATCTGCGCAAGCGCACCGAGCCGCTGGTACAGGATTGGATCAAGGCTGCCAAAGCCAAGGGCATCGACGGCGACAGGGTATTGAGCGAATTCCGCGCCGAGCTGGTGCGTGTGGCGCAGAGCAAGTAGAACCGGCTGCGGCGCTTTTCGTGGTTTATCAGGGTCCGCGAGTGTCGCTGACACTTGCCGCCTGGATTCTGGCCGATGAAGGTCATGAATCCGGGCTGGCCGGGCAGTTGAACGCGCCAGATATCCTGCGCTTTGGGCATGTCTTGAAGCTCAGCGCCTGGGCCGGGGCGGGCAAGCTGCAGCGCCGGCGAGGGCTGAGTGCATGAAGCAAGTTGAGGTTTGGCTCAATCGTGGGCTCGGCATTTCGGCATCGCTGATTCTTTTCGTGTTGATGCTGTTGACCACGGCGGACGTGATCGGCCGCAAACTCGATGTACCGATTCGTGGCGGCGTGGAAATGGTGGAGATCCTGCTGGCCATGTTGATCTTCGCCGGCCTGCCGCTGGTCACCAAGGCGCGCCAGCATATCGTCATCGATACCCTGGAAGGCTTCATGTCACGCGCCGTGCGGCGTGCGCTGGATGGGTTTGCCAATGCACTGTGCGCGGTGACGATGTTCGGCATGGCGTGGATGTTCTACAGCAAACGTGTCACCCGGGTAGTCGAGGCTGGCGACACCACCAGTGTGCTGAAGATCGAACTGGCGCCGGTGGCCTACTTCCTTTTGGTGATGTTGGTGGTGACCGCGCTGATTCACGTCGCGTTGATGTTCGTGCCGCCGTCCGACGACGATGGCGGGACGGTGATATGACCCCCGCCCTGATCGGTTTTGCCGTAATGCTGCTGCTTGCCTTCGGGCGGGTACCGATCGCGCTGTCGATGGGCCTGACCGGGTTTGCCGGCCTGGCCATCTTGAAGGGAGTCAATCCGGCGATGGCGTCGGTGGCGGCCACCTTGTGGGAATCGGGTTTTCAGATCACCTTGTCGGTGATTCCCCTGTTCATCCTGATGGGCAACTTTGTCACCAAGGCAGGCATGGCGCGCGAGCTGTATCAGGCCGCGCACACCTTTGTCGGTCATCTGCGTGGTGGTCTGGCAATGGCTACCGTGATGGCTTGCGCCGGCTTCGGCGCAATTTGCGGTTCATCGATCGCCACTGCCGCCACCATGACCAAGGTGGCTTATCCATCGATGAAGGATGTGGGCTACAGCGACGAACTGGCGACCGGCGCGATCGCCGCCGGCGGCACGCTGGGCATCCTGATTCCACCCTCGACCATCATGGTGATCTACGGCATCATGACCGAGACCAATATAGGCAAGCTGTTTGCCGCAGGAGTCCTGCCGGGGATTCTGGCGGTATTCCTGCTTTGCATGGCGGTGCAATACGTCACCTGGCGCAACCCGGCGGCCGGGCCGCGTGACAAGCGTGCGACCTGGCACGAGCGCTACCTTGCGGTGCGCGGCATCTGGGGGGTGGTGGTGCTTTTCATGGTCGTGATGGGCGGCATCTACGGCGGGCTTTTCACCGCCACCGAGGGCGCCGGCGTGGGCGCGTTCGGCGCCTTTGTTTTCGCGCTGACGCGGCGCACCTTGACCTGGAAAATCCTCTATGAGGTCTTGGTCGAAAGCGCGCGCACTACCGCTATGCTGTTTCTGATCCTGATCGGCGCGCTGATCTTCGCCAACTTCATCAATTTCACTTCGATGCCGAACGACTTGCGCGATTTCGTCGCGCAGTATCAGATCAGCCCAATGGCGGTGATGATCGCGATTTGCGTGATTTACGTGGTGTTGGGTACCGCGATGGAAGAGTTGTCGATGATTCTCTTGACCGTACCGATTTTCTTTCCGCTGGTGGTGAGCCTCGGTTTCGATCCGGTGTGGTTCGGCATCATCATCGTGGTGGTGGTGGAGATCGGCCTGATCTCGCCGCCCGTGGGCATGAACATGTTCGTGGTGCGCAGTCTCCTGCCCTCGGTATCGACGGCAACCATTTTCCGCGGCGTGACCCCGTTCGTGGTTGCCGACGTGGTGCGGCTGGCGATTTTGGTGGCGTTTCCCGCGGTCAGTCTGTGGTTGCCTCAGGTGCTCAAGATCTAGCTTGGCCTCGAATGGTGCCGCAGTCGGCCGGCTCCAAATGCAAGCGGCCGCTGGTGGGAGGCGGGCGATTTGTACACCCTGGCGGATACCCTAGGCTACCTGCGAGGCCCGCGATTTCACCGCGGCAACCGCCTTGGCCTGCGCAAAATCGCCGCAGTAGCCAGTCGCGTAGAGACAGCATGCGAGCTGGTTGATCAGCGGCAGCGGTATCGGGTGCTCACCCTCGAGGGTGGCGCGAATCCAGGCCGCAGTGGTTTTGGCATCACATTCCTCCGGCAATGCGGGCAGGTTCTTGATGACACCATGCTCTGCCTCGAACAGCACTGCGGAGTTGCCGCCGGCGAAGAACTCGATTTGCGGCCTGCGCTTCGGGTTGGCGAATGCCTCGCCTTCGGTGCCGCGCATCAGCAATGCCGCACCGGTGCTTTCGGCGAAAAAGTCGCGCAGCTTGTCGGCGTAGGCCGGATGGGTCACGCTGACCATGCGCAAACCTCCCGCTGCGTCCGCCGAGAACGGATCGATCAACTTGGCCATCGTGTGTGCGGTGCTACGCACCCCGAGCCGGTTGCGCAGCGACAACAGGTTGGACAAGCCGGACGACAGCGCGCCGATCGGCACGAAGGCAATCCCGTCGCGTGCCAGAACTTCCTGGGCCAGGCGACTGTTGGGCTGCGGCAGGATGCCGAGTTCGCGTAACACATACGCGGCGGCGACCCGCCCTTCGCTGTCAAGTACGCCATGGATCAGGACCGGAATGCCCAGGCGTTTGAGCAACATCACCAGCAAAGGCATCAGATTGGCCTGGCGCCGGGCGCCGTTGTAGCTCGGGATGACCACTGGCTTGAGTTCCGTATCAGGCGACTTGAGCTGCGCGATGCGTTCGTCCAGGGCCGCGTGGAAGCCCAACAGTTCGGTCAGCGCCTCGGTCTTGAAGCGCAGCGATTGCATGATTGCGCCGAGTTCAAGGTCGGGGACGCCGCCGTCAAGCATGGCGCCGAACAATGCATGGGCTTCGTTGTACTCAAGATCGCGCGAACTGCGCTCGCCGCGGCCGATTTCCTTCAAGTACGCGGCGAACGGCATCATCGGCAGACCTTGGCAGATCGCTGAAGGCTTTGCGCGCTTGCATCGACAGCACGCCAACCCGGCGACTGCCTGACCCGGGTGTCAGTCGCTTCTGCAGGCGTTAACGGCGTTATGATCACTGGAGGGCTCCGGGGTTTGGCTGGACACGCATCGACGTTAACGCAACTGCCATGCCAAGCGAATGGTCCGGCGCAAGACGGCGCTGACCACAAAGAGAGCATTCTTTTGTAAACTTGCAGGCGAGCTGCGCACCACTATCCCGGAGAGGCTGCATGTTTGCCATTGTGTATAAAGAGGATCGAATTCCAATGTGCGCCCGCTTGCGCGAGTCCGGCCCCGACGCGGTTGTGGTGTGGGACAGCGAGCCGATGGCACGCGCGTTTCTCGAATCCAGAGGCGCGGAGGTTGTCGCCGGCTATGCGGTGGTGGCGATTTCCGACGATTCGCTCAAGGACATGGCGCTGGCGATGGGTGTTGCGGAAGAGGAAATCGAGCTGGCCCCGTTTCCGGCCTGAGCAGCAACGCTCTGCAGGGCGCTATTGCGCCCACTGTCGTTGCGGGTGGTCGATCCTTCCATAGCGCCGATTCCCCGCAGGCACGCGGACAGCGAACGTCGGCGATGGCAACCGATGCTCGCATCGAAGAACACGACTACCGACACGCTGCAAGTGCCGCGATAGGGCGAGGGTGCCTGCGAGCGTCGCGCGCCCGCGACGACTTTCAATGCACCAATTTCGATGTTATGCATCATCTTGATGCGTTCGCACCTACCGGCGTGGCGGAGTCGGCTGCGGATGCAGTTATGGTGCCGCTGGAAGAATGATGCAACGCGCCAGCATGCTTGCCGACATAGTCTCTACCGCAACAGTGGAGCCCGTTGCGAAAAGCTGACAAAGCACCAAGCCAGATTGCGATGGGCGCGGTTTTGCCCCGCTTTTCCGAGCCATTTTGATTGAGTCGCGGGCTTGCCAGCGCGATCTAGAAATCACTTTAAATAAAACACTTTAAATAGTCGGGACAAGGCCTTGTGTCAAAAGGTTAAATTATCGTAAACCGATGATTTGAAAGACTTTTTTGCTTGAAAGCTCTTGTTGCGGGTGATTGTTTGCCAGTAGGATCGCATCTCAATGTGCGATTTCGCACGCGAAACCATGGCTACGCCCCACACACTCTGCAGTGCACGCGGCTTGCGAACCTCCACACTGGCTTGTGTTGTGGCGATGTTGTCCATGACGGGCCCGGTGGTGGCAGAGGAAGCTGCGTCGACGGCGGCACCGCCAGTGGTTTCGCTTACAGCCATGCATTCCGATCTCAAGTTCAACCTGGTCACATCTGCACGCAAGGCGATTGACTCGGCCACTGCGGGGTTTGAAGAACAGATTCGGCGGGTTGCGGCTGGCTTGTACGCCACGTCTGCCGCGCTGTACCCGGAGGCGACGCAGCGCATCGGCCGTTTCGATGTGTTCATTGCGGACTCGGCGCAGGTGTCGGTGTTGTCCAGCGCCACCGGTCGCATCGCTATCAGCAGCGGCATAGCCGATCTCAAACCAACCGACGACTGGTTGGCCCTGGTGGTGGCACGCGAGATGGGGCATGTGCTTGCCGGGCATCATGACGATAATTCGACGGCATCCCTGGTTACTTCAATACTGATGAATCTGGTGCTACCGGGCAGCGGTCTTGTCAAGAGTGTGATTTCGTTTGCGGGTTCCCAGGTTGCTGCCGTGGCCGGCCGCGAGCGGCAGACCGGCGAGGCCGACGAGATTGCTTTCAAGTTGCTGGAGGCGA
>CAYYFR010000137.1:0-15639 GCA_964470865.1 uncultured Burkholderiales bacterium
GGCGAGATCGAGATCGCCAAGCGCATCGAGGACGGTCTCAAGCACATGATCCAGGCGATTGCCGCCTGCCCGACCACGATCGAGGAAATCCTCGCGATGGCCGGCAAGATTTCGCGCGACGAGATGCGCATCGACGAGCTGGTCGACGGCCTGATCGATCCCAATGTGAGTGAAGAGGCGCTGGCCGCGATGGCCGCCGCCGAGGCCGAGGAAGAGGCCGAATCCGAATCCGCTGAAGAGGTGGAAGACGATGACGGCGAAGCCGCCAGTGCGGCCAATGCCGCGTTGATGGCTGAACTGAAGCAGAAGGCGCTGGAGATCTTTTCACGCATTTTCCATCTGCACGAAAAGCTCAAAGGCATTGTCGCCAAGAAGGGCTACAAGACCAAACCGTATATCGATACCCAGAACGCCATATCCGACGAACTGTTGTCGGTGCGCTTCACCGCGCGCATCGTCGAACGCCTGTGCGACCTGCTGCGTGGCCAGGTCGATCGAGTGCGACAGCACGAGCGCGGCATTCAGGAGCTGTGCGTGATCAAGTCCGGCATGCCGCGGGTGCATTTCATCAAGGAATTCCCGGGCAACGAGACCAACCAGCGCTGGGTCCAGCGCGAGGTCGATGCCGAACGCCCGTACAGCGCGACCCTGACGCGCTTTGTGCCGGCGGTGCAGGAGCGCCAGCAAAAGTTGATCGACTTGCAGAACACGCTGGGGATTCCGCTCAAGGATCTGAAAGAGATCAACAAGCAGATGTCGACCGGCGAGGCCAAGGCACGCCGCGCCAAGCGCGAAATGACCGAGGCCAACCTGCGACTGGTGATTTCGATCGCCAAGAAGTACACCAACCGCGGCCTGCAATTTCTGGATCTGATCCAGGAAGGGAATATCGGCCTGATGAAGGCGGTCGACAAGTTCGAATACCGGCGCGGCTACAAGTTCTCGACCTATGCCACCTGGTGGATTCGCCAGGCGATCACGCGGTCGATCGCCGACCAGGCCCGCACCATCCGCATCCCGGTGCACATGATCGAGACCATCAACAAGATGAATCGGATCTCGCGCCAGATTCTGCAGGAAACCGGCATCGAGCCGGATCCGGCGACGCTCGCGGTCAAGATGGAAATGCCGGAAGACAAGATCCGCAAGATCCTCAAGATCAGCAAGGAACCGATCTCGATGGAAACGCCGATCGGCGACGACGATGATTCGCATCTGGGTGATTTCATCGAGGATGGCAATACCCTGGCACCGGCCGAGGCCGCGATGTACGAAAGCCTGCGCGATGTCACCAAGGACATCCTCGATACGCTCACCCCGCGTGAAGCGAAGGTGCTGCGCATGCGCTTCGGCATCGAGATGTCGACCGACCATACGCTGGAGGAAGTGGGCAAGCAGTTTGATGTCACGCGCGAGCGGATTCGCCAGATCGAGGCCAAGGCCTTGCGCAAGCTGAGGCATCCTTCGCGGTCCGAGCGGCTGAAGAGCTTTCTCGAAGACGGCAGCACTTGATTGTGCGTATCCATGATCGTCAGGCCCGCCTTCGCGCGGGCCTGTTTTTTTAAACTTCCGGGCCGCGGTCCGATGAGCCGCCACAGTCAGTTCGGTATCGGCGTTGCGGCGGCGTTTGCGGCGATCATGATTTGGGGCGCGCAGTTGCCGGTGGCCAAGGCCGCCTACGCGGCGCTCGACCCCTACACGCTGACGGCGATCCGCTATGCGCTGGCAAGTCTGGTGCTGGTGATCATTCTCGCTCTGCGCGAAGGCCCAACTGCATTCTCGTGCGGCCCGCAGCCGCTGCGACTGGTGCTGGCCGGTGTACTCGGCATGGCCGGCTCGCCGCTGCTGGTGTTCGTAGGCCTTCTGTACACGTTGCCAGAGCATGCGGTCATCATCATCGCCTTGCAGCCGTCACTAATGGCCATACTGCAGTGGCGGCTATACGGCCGTCGGCCGCCCGACTTCACCATCGGTGCCATCGCCGTTGCATTCGCCGGTGTCGTGCTGGTGGTCATCGGTCACGGCATCAAGCCTGGTGAGGCCAAACTCCTGGGCGATCTGTTGGTGCTGTCCGGCGTTCTGTGCTGGATCAGCTACACCCTGATGCTCGGCAGTTTTCCGGGATTCGGCGTGCTGCGCTTCACCACGCTTTCCTGCTTTTTCGGTACCCTGGCGATATGCGCGGCGGCAGCGATCGCGTTGCTCACGGGCGCGGCGCGCATACCTGACATGCCGACTCTGGTCACGGTGACGCCGCATGTGTTGTTTCTGGCGATCCCCGGGGTGGTTCTGGCTCTTCTGCTGTGGAACTACGGCCATGCGCGCATCGGCGCACTCAATTCAATGCTGCTACTGAACCTGATGCCGATCGAAACTTATCTGATCCGCTATCTGCAGGGGGCGCGTTTCACCTGGCAGGAGTGGACCGGCGCCGCGATGGTGGTGGGGGCTTTGGTGGCCAACAGCCTTTTTCAGCGTCGGGTTCACGCCATGGCGCAGTAGAATTCAAGGACTTCGTAACGCAGTGCCCAAGCATGAATGACGTGAAGTCCAACAGTCGGACTACCCGGAGCCAGCAGTTTCATCCGTCACGACTTGCGTGGCGGTCCGCATGACTCAATCCGTCGATAGAGCTCCCACAGTCGCACACCTGGCCTCATTCTGGGCGCCATTTGCGCAACCGACTTTCCTGGTGATCTGGAGCGTCACGTTGCTGGGCAATGTCGCGACGGCCATGCGTGAACTGGCCGCTGCGTGGCTCATGACTTCACTTTCGCTATCGGCCGTGGCCGTGGGTGCGGTCAAGGCAGCGTCGGCCCTGCCGATGCTGCTGCTGGCATTGCCGGCAGGCGCCTTGGCGGACATGGTCAATCGGCGTTATCTCAACATTTCAGTCAACATGGTGCTGGGTATCGTGACCGCCGGCATTGGCGTGGCGACGCTGACCGAAAGCCTGACCCCGACCCTGCTGGTGGCTGCGGTGTTCGTCACCGGCGTCGGCTCGGCCCTGCTGCAGCCGACCCAGCAGTCACTGGTGCCGCTGCTGGTCGAGCGACCGCAATTGGAACAGGCCGTGGCCTTGAACGGCATGGGCCTGAATCTCGCACGGGCCGTGGGCCCGGCGGCCGCCGGTGTCCTGGTGGCGGGCCTGGGCATGGCGGCTGCGTTTTTCGCCAATGCGCTTGGCTACCTGTTCGTGATCGCAGCCTTCGTGTGGTGGAAAGGTGCCGGCACGCGGGCCGGCGTCGGCAGCCGCGAACGCTTTCCCGGAGCGGTGGCGGCGGGCCTGCGCTTCGTGCGGCATGAACCCGTGCTCAAGCGCGTGCTGTGGCGCCTGGCGTGGTTCGTGTTTGTAGCCAGCGCCTACTGGACACTGCTGCCGGTACTGGTGCGGCGCGAGTTCGCCGGCAGTGCGGGACTATATGGCAACCTGCTGGCATGCATCGGCATTGGCACCGCGATCACCGCCCTCATCCTGCCGTTGCTGCGGGCACGACTATCACCGGACAACACCTTTCGCCTGGGCCTTTTGGGGACTGCGGCTGTGCTCGCCGCGCTGGCCGGCTTGAGCAACGTGTATCTCGCGGCGCTGGTGGTCGGCTTGGCAGGCGCAGCGTGGTTGGCGGCACTGACTGTGGCCAACGTGGCGGCGCAGGCGCTGCTGCCAGACTGGATGCGCGGTCGCGGCATGGCAATTTATCTGGCGATATTCGCCGGCGCGATGACCATCGGCAGCCTTACCTGGGGCTGGGTGGCGGACCATACCTCGGTGCGCGCGGCCTTCGCCATCGCAGCCCTTGCCGGATTGGGCGGGCTGCTGCTTGCGCGGCGCGCGCCGATACCGGCACATGGTCCCGACCTGACACCTGGCATGCACTGGTGGCCGGATCCTCACGTAAATCAAGCCATATCGGCAGAGCGCGGGCCGGTGCTGGTGTCGATCGAATACCAGATCGAGGGCGCGGCCGCGCCGCAATTCCTCAAGCTGCTGCGCGAACTCTCGGCCGAGCGCCTGCGTGACGGCGCCTACCAGTGGGGCGTGTTTGAAGACGTTGGCCAGGCAGGTCGCTTTGTCGAGACTTTTCTGGTTTCGTCATGGGAAGAGCACGAACGGCAGTATCGGCGCATTTCGCGTGATGACGCCAGGCGCGAGGAAATGGTGCTGCGTTTTCATCGGGGACCCGACTTGCCCCTGGTGCGCCATTGGGTGGCGCCGCCCTGAAATCGCGTCCTGCGGCGAGCGGAACGCGCGGGCCTGGATGATTTCGGGCATGCTTGCCGTCCTGCTCACTCGCATAAGGAATCCATCCCATGCCCGCGTACATGATCGTCAACATCACGCTGCGCGACCCGGCAGCTTACGAGGCCTACCAGGCAGCGGTTCCCGCGCTGATCGCAAAGCATCGCGGCGAGTACCTGGTTCGCGGCGGCGCACATGAGGTGCTTGAAGGCCAATGGCAGCCGTCGCGACTGGTGCTGTTCCGCTTTCCTGACCGCGCCACAGTGCGCGCATTCATGAATGATCCGGACACCCTGCCGTTCAAGGCGCTGCGACAGCGGGTTGCCGATACCGACTCGGTGGTGGTCGACGGCCTGTAGTCAGGCAGGCCCAACCTCAGGTCGCGGTCTTCCCGGTGTTGCACGCAACCACACGCAAATCGCGATTTCGGCGCCGGTCGCGCCACCACAGCAGGAGAGGCAGCGTAACCAACGCCCCTGGCAGCAGGGTAAGCACCAAGTAAGGCGACAGGCTGGATGCGCGGCGCAGGTGCGCGCGCAATGCGGCGCGTTCCACATCGCTCAGGGGTTGCCTGGCACCGGTGCGAGCAAGCAAGGGCATCAGGCCACGGAACTGCTCGAACTCGTTGCTCAGATACGCCCGTTCACGGCCGGAGACGGCCTGAACCTCGCGAAATGCCTGTGTCAAAGAGTGGCTGACCTTGCCTGCAACGCGCGTAAACATGATTGTTCCGAGACCGATCCGAGGTTGATCACAACAGCCTTCGCAGAGTGTCGCGGCAGTCGGCGCACACGGCAAGTAAGTTTTTGTTTCACGCGTGATCGGGGTCACAGAAGAACGCGAATCATCGCCTCAGGCGAGACGTGTGTCACGGTCCGACCATTCATCCTTGTTAGAATCCGCCCTCGATGCAAAGTGTGGGGCGTTAGCTCAGTTGGTTAGAGCAGGGGACTCATAATCCCTTGGTCGCTGGTTCGAGTCCAGCACGCCCTACCAGAGGAGAAAATGGCAGAAACTGAAGGCCTTATGCGGCCTGAAAAATACATTTGTGCCAGTCTGGTGCCAGTTACGAGCCCGATGCCCTCCAAGCTCAACCGTACCCTGGATATCCTGGAATACTGCGGGCGCCAGCGGCACCCTGTCGCCCATGCCGAGATCGCCGACGCCCTCGGCATCCCCAAGAGCAGCGCTTCGGCGCTGCTGGGCAACATGGTCGAGCGGGACTATCTGGCATTCCATCTCGAGACCAAGGGCTACGCGCTGGGCGCCGCCGTGATCGCGCTGGCGAGTAGCTATCTGCGCGAGCCCGACCTGCCGCGCCTCGGACAGGCGGTGCTGGTGCTCGCCACTCAGGTTGGCGAAAGCGCTGCGCTGGCAGTGCTCGCCGGCCGGCGCGTACAGGTGGTCGCGCGGGACAACTGGGGCCAGCCGCTGATGTACGCGGTTCACATCGGCGACACCGCGCCCCTGCATGCGTCGGCCAGCGGCAAGGCGATACTGGCTTTTCTGGCGCCGTCGCGGCGTGACGCCCTTCTGGCCGGCTACCGCTACGAGCGGGTCGCGCCGGGCACGTTGCGCAGCCGGCAGGCCTTGCTCGCTGCGCTGGGCGCGGCGCGCAGTGCGGGCTTCGTCCGTGCCGACGAGGAACTGGTCGAACGCATCATGACGCTGGCCGCGCCGGTGTTCGATGCGCGGCCTGAGGCGGTCGGTGCGATCAACCTGTCCATACCATTGCCGCGATTGCGCCGGCACCGGGTCGTGGACCTGGCCCGGCAGGTGCGCGAACAGGCGCGGTCGCTGTCGCGCACACTTGGCGCGGCGCCGGTTCGCGCACGAATCGAGGCGGGCTGAATCGATGGCGCAACTGCAGATACCGCGAGTGGCCGACATCTGGGCCAACTGGTGGGACGCCGGGTTTTTTGCCGCGCACCCGCCGACGGCGGCGCTGTACGCGCGCCTTGGCTTGAGTTCGCGCACGTCCTTGAGTCTCGAGGACCTGCTCGCCGAAGCGCAGGCCGGCGGCGTGGCGCGGATCCTGATTTCGGCCACCGCGTTCCCCGGCAGTCCGGTCGACAACGACGCAGTCGCGCGGCTGGTGGCGCGTGCGCCGGAGGTCCTGGTCGGCTGTGCCAGCGTCGACCCGCGCGACGGCATGCGCGCAGTGCGCGAGCTGCGCCGCGCGGTGCACGAGCATGGCTTTCGCGCACTCAAGCTGCTGCCGTTCCTCTACGACGAGGCGCCGAACGCACGCAGCTACTATCCACTCTACGCCGAGTGCGTCGAACTGGGCATTCCGGTGCTGGTGCTGACCGGTCACACCGCAGTGCTGGCGCGCTCCGAGGTCGGCCGGCCGACCCACCTCGACGACGTGGCGCTGTTCTTTCCCGAGCTGACCATCGTCGCCGGGCACGCGGGCTACCCCTGGACCGACGAGCTGATTTCGCTGGCCTGGAAGCACGCGAACGTGTACATCGACACCTCGGGTCACCGGCCCAAGTACTTTCCGCCGCAGCTGGTGCATTTCCTCAATTCCTACGGCCGCGACAAGGTCCTGTTCGGGACTGGTTACCCGCTGATGGGGTATGTGCAGCCGGTGGCGGAAATGCGCGCGCTGACGGTGCGCCCGGAGGCGCTCGACAAGGTGCTGTGGGCCAACGCGGCGCGCATCTGGGGCTGGACATGAGCGCACCGCTGCCGCCGCTGCTCGCCGGCCTGACCATTCTCGACCTGTCGCTGTTCGTCGCCGGCCCGTTCGGCTCGATGATCCTGGCCGACCTCGGCGCCGAGGTGATCAAGATCGAGCCGCTCGAAGGCGACCCGATTCGCGACAACCGGATGGGCGCGCAGATCGAAGGCGAGAGCGCGCAATTCCAGAGCTACAACCGCAACAAGAAGAGCGTCTGCATCAATCTCAAGGCACGTGCCGGACGCGGGATATTTCTCGACCTGGTCAAGACCGCCGACGTGGTCTACGACAACTACCGCCCCGGGGTGATGGATCGTCTGGGCCTGGGCCACGCGGCGCTCGCCGCTGTCCATCCGGGCATCATCAGCGTCTCGGTCAGCGCCTTCGGCCCCGACGGGCCGCTGGCGAAGAGCCCCGGCTACGACCTCATCGTGCAGGCGCTGGGCGGCGGCATGAGCCTGACCGGGCATGCGCAGACCGGGCCGGCGCACATTCCGTTTCACCTGGGCGACACCGCCGGCGGCCTCTACGGCGCCATCGCCATCCTGGCCGCAGTGGTCGAGCGCAATCGCAGCGGACGCGGGCGGGCGCTCCAAATCAGCCTGCTCGATGCGCAGATCGCGCTGCTCGGCGACGAGGTGACCAATTGCGCCGCCACCGGTGAAGTGCCGGCGCAACACGGCGCCGGTCATCCGCAGCTGGTCCCCTACCGTTCGTTCATGACGGCGGATGCGCCGCTGGTGATCGCGGCGGTCGGCGTGGAAAAATTCTGGATCAACCTGACCGTTGCGCTGCAGCGGCCGGACCTTGCCGCCGATCCGCGTTTCGCCGACAACACGCAGCGGGTGGCCAATCGCGACGCGCTCGAAAGCGCCATTGAGGAAACCCTGCGCGACAACACGCGTGAACATTGGCTGGCGCGGCTGGCCGCGGCCGACGTGCCGTGCGCGCCGGTGCTCGATGTGCGTGACGCGCTTGCCCATCCGCAGGTCCACAGTCGCGAGGCGGTGGCCGAGGCACGCCTGGCCGGGGGCACGACGGCGTCTTACGCGCGCACGCCGATCCGTGCAGCAGGCGAGCCTCCCCACGCAGTCTTGGCAGCGCCGCCGCGCGGTGCGCACACGCGCGCGGTGCTGGCCGAACGTATCGGGTTGGATGCAACCAGTATCGACCGTTTCATCGAGTCCGGAGCAATCCGGTAGGCAACGCAGGCTGATTTGATTTCGTGATTTAGCGTTGACTGTCTCGACGCAAGGGGCGTCGAGTTCGATGCACAGGCTGCGAGGTTCGATTACGAACGTTCTTGGCCTGCCTTCGGTCGAATCCGGGGTTTCACCCGGCTTTTTAGCTGTTCATGCGGGACTTTGCTGAATTGCGGACGTACCTGTGCCAAGGCCAAGTATCTCCGGCGTCAGAGCCACCGCACGCATCAGGTTGTGGGCCAGCGCATAGAGCAGTGCGACGCAGCGCACCTTGGGCAAGCCGCACACCGGCATCCTTAGAAGCCCTCGATTGCGCGCCAGCGCGTTGACGCATTCGGCAGTGGCCGCACGGTCGCGATAGATGGCCTGCACTTCGGGTTGGCCCATGCGGACGCGCCAGTGCGCCAGCGGCGCGCTGTCACCGGGTTTTGCGGCATGTTTCTCCTGCGGCGGTTGTTCGATCTTGTTGCCCTGCTCGTCCTTCTTCGCGCGCGGTTCGGGCACCGGGCCGTACAACACGGTCCTGTCATCTACCGATTCAATCTGCTCGTTTGCCACGTAGCCACCGTCGGCCAGCCATTGCTCGGGGACTTGGCCACAGCGTTGCTCGACCTGATCGGCCATCGGCACGAACTGCGCCATGTCGCTGCCGGCAGTGACCACGTCGACGCCGACGATGACCTGCGCTTCGCAGTCGGTGGCGAACTGGGTGTTGTTGGCCGGGCGGAAGCCGCCGTCGGCCATCTTCATCACGCTGGCGTCGGCATCGGTGGTAGAGGCTCTGGCTTCTTCGGCCTTGCCACCGCCGCGCACCTTGGCGCGCTCCAGTTCGGGCAGGCGTTCCAGCGCTTTCTGCACTCGTGCTGCGATCTCGCGCTGGGCACGTTCGCGCGCGGCTTGCGCGCTGCGGCTCCCCTGCCCAGGGTCCGTGTCGATCTGCTCTTTGAGCGCCTGCACCCGCTCGCTCGCCTGCTTCAGACATTCGTCGAGCGTGCCGCGGCGGCGAAACGATGCCGCTCCGGCGCTTGCACGCACCCGCATGCCGTCCTGCGCGACCCGCTTGAGCTTGACCGCGCCGGCGCTCATCAGTGCCGCCACGCTGGCGTTGAGCAGGTCGTCGAACTCCTGAGGATGGTCGATTCGAAACTCGGTCAGGCTGTGGTGGTTCACTTGCACCCCGCCGCTGATCCAGCGATAGGCGTCGTGCGACAGCACCAGCCGCGCAATCTCCCGCCCGCGTCCTTCGCCTTCCAGCGTCGCATACAGCCACAGCGCAAACAGGATCTCCGGGGCGATCTTGCTGCGACCTTTGCCGCCTTCGCGCACTTTGATGCTCACATACATGCCGCTCAGGTCCTGTTGCTCGACCCGCGACCACACCAGTCGCGCCCGATGTCCGGGTGCCAGCAGCGATTCGAGATCCATCCATCGGCCGCAATTCAACTTGGCTCCGGTTGGGCATCACCACGCGCGCAGGCCCAAGTGTCGCGGTCTTCTCCGCTTTGTGTACCGACCCTTCCGGCTGCGGCACATCATCGAACAACTGGTCCCCATCACTCATCGTCGGCTCGCTCGCTATGCTCTTCATATCTCCATGACGTCCCGCGCATAATTTCGTTGCCGTAGGCACGGATTATTTTCACAGCCTTTCAGAAGCCAGTGGTGTTCCGCCAACTCGATGAATGGCTGCGCCATCGACTGCGTACTCTGCAACTCAAACAATGGCGGCGGGGTAGTGCGATCTATCGGGAACTATGCGCACTGGGTGTCACCCTCGAGCGAGCGCGCCGTATCGCGGCCAACTCTGGCTCTTGGTGGCGCAACAGCTGCATGGAACTCAACCGCGCCGTGCCGATAGCCTATTTTTCGACCGCCTTGGCGTCCCTCGTCTCTCATGACCTCAACTTCTCGAACCGCCCGTTGCGGACCCGCATGCCGGGTGGTGTGGGAGGGGGGCGGTCAGGTATCCTGACCGCCCCTATCTCGATCGATACTTGTTGGTTTCCCGGTTACGATTCGGCATCGTCCATCCATAGCAGTCTTGGGGAACCCTCGCAAATGGCAAAAGTGCTGGTGATCGTGCCCTTCCCGATGAGCGAAGAGAACCGCCGCTTGCGCATGGCGCAGCTCGACGCCGTCAAACTTTCCGGCGACGTCACATTCGACTTCCGCCCCGTGCGCGCGGCGCCGACCAACTACACCAGCGAGCACGATTCGGTGCTGGCCGACATGTCCATCGTCGATGCCGGCCGCAATGCCGAGGCCGAGGGCTACGACGCGGTGTGCATCGATACCATGAGCGACTCCGGCCTGCCGGCGCTGCGCTCGATCCTCTCGATCCCGGTGATCGGCCCCGGGCGTGCCTCGATGCTGCTGGCGCAAACCCTGGGCGAGCGGTTTTCGATCCTCATGATGTGGGAAGGTCATCGCAACCTCTACCGCAAAACCATTGCAGAACTCGGCCTGCAATATCGCTGCGCGTCGGCGCGCGGCATTGACGTGCAGTCCAACAACCAGAGCCTCCTGGCGGGCAAGGAGGATGAGATTTTTCCGCGCCTCTACGCGACTGCGATGCGCTGTATCGAGGAAGACGGGGCGGACGTGATCCTGTTGGGTTCCACCACAATGCACCAGGCCCATGCCTACCTCGCTGAACGCCTGCCGGTGCCCATCATCAACCCAGGGCCGCTCACCTACAAGCTGGCCGAGGCAGCGCTCGCGCTTAAACTCACGCACAGCCGCAAGGCTTTCCCGCAACCCCTCGAGCCCAAGGTCGACATGATCGACGCCATGATGGCGGCCGCGCAACGCCAATACAACGGAACCTGAAGCCATGCCCAAGATTCTCGTGATCGTCCCGTTCGCCCTAGATGAGGCTGGCGTCGCGCGCCGGCGCGACCAGTTGAAGGCGGTGAAGCGGGAACCCGACAGCGAATTCCACTACCGGCCGGTGAAGGCCGGGCCGACCTCGTTCATGAACCCGCATGACTGGACATTGATGGACCTTGCGATCTTCGAAGCTGGCGTCAGCGCGCAAGACGAAGGCTACGACGCCGTCTGCATCGACACCATGAGCGACTCCGGCCTCTTTGCGCTGCGCTCGGTACTCGATATCCCGGTGGTGTCGTCCGGACGCGCATCGATGCTCTTCGCCCTCACCCTGGGTTCCAAATTCTCGGTGCTGGCACAGTGGAAACCGGCGATCGTGCGCTACAAAAAAGCCATACCCGAATGCGGCCTGACCGCGCAATGCGCCTCGGTGCGCTCCTTCGATGTCGAGCCGACCTTCGACACACTCATCGACGGCAAGGAAGACAAGGTTCCCAACACCTTTGTACTGCTCCAACACCTAAGCTGGACGAGTCGGAACCAAACAAGCGATACGATAGTGGGCAACGAGATGGCGAGGTAAGCGACCATTCACAGCCGTCCATTAACCGCTCAGTCAGAAACCGCTTGGCGAACGGGAGACACTGAACGCAGGTCGCGCGTGAAAGCGTCTGAGCGCCGCCCAGATGTTCACCGTGAGCGGTGACGATCTTCTGAATGGGGGTGATGTCTTGGAGCATGATGCCAGCGACTCCTGGCCCACAGCGCCAGATGGACGCAAGCGGGCCATTGGTCTGCGAAGGCAGGCAAGTGCTCCGAGCCGGGGTGACTTCCCATGCTATAGATGTCGCAAAAATCGATCCACGTGCGCGTCGGACAACGTGACGAGTTGAACGTGTCTGGCCTTCAGCTACAGCCTGAAATTCGCGACCAAGCAAACTTGTACATGTATCGAGCGGGCACCAAAACCCTCATACGTCGTTGGAAAAGACTCAACCTTGACGGCAAAGCTGGAAATCAGCGACATTCCGCCTGTCTAACGACAGCGGTCTCGTCGGAGATCGTTTTTCGCTTGGGTAGTTTGTGCTACCCAAGCGATCCCCACCTTGTCTGGATTGGCTTTCGGCCGATCCAAACCTTGTTAACTCGTTGGTGCTTTTTGCCCTCCGAGTTGATCTTCAAAATTCTTCCAGACTTCTCCCTTGGCTCTCAATAGCCCGGTCAGCGCGCGCCAGTTTTGGGTTTCGTAACGGACGCGGCCGGCGACGATGGCCGCGTGAATCCGGAGCTTGTCGGCAAGTGCCGAAGCGTCTTCCGGCGCGTGCGTAGTCTTCACGACTGATCGTTCCCAATCGGATAAAGGGATCAATGCGTTGCGCGCGCCCTGGTCCGCTTCGTGTTCCGCCTTGGTCGATCGCGTCTTGTCGTCAAGATTGTCGGCAATGAATATGTGAGACGCCTTGAGGTGCTTTTGCACGTGTAGCAGTTCATGCATCAGGGCGAACCAGAAGTTGTCCAGCCGGTCGTGCCGCAATGTCAGCGCGACAATCGGTCGGCTGTCGTCGAGCATTGCTGCACCGTCAAGGTAGGTTTTCCGGTAATGCGGTTCGATCACCAATGCAATGCCATGATCGGCCAGGAATTCCTGCGCCAATCGGGGGCCTTTTTCGAACCTGGACAGCTTCGCCAAGTCACGCAGCCAATCGTCAGTGATGGCGCCTTCCCGGTATTGGGCGGCAAGCTTCAAGCTCCGCGCCTTTTTCAGCACGCAAATGCGCCATACGAGGAGGGCGTGTTCATCCATAACTCGCGAGCCACCTTGGTGGAGCGGCGCCCGGAGCAGCGCGGGACGCGCGCCATCACCGAACGCGCCGCGCATGAACTTGCGCATCAAGTCTTCCGCATATTCGCGCACTCGCTTGATACCACCGTCAAATTCCGCGAAAAGGCCTCGCTCCCACATTTCCTGCAACGGAAATTTTGCATAGTTGTACTGCGGCTCGACTGACAGATCGACATCCTCATCGTCCGAACCACCGATCAGCACTTCCGCAGGGATATCCAAACCCGTATGAAGCTTGCGGATCATCGAAAGACTGAGCGGCCGTTTCCGGGCGAGCACCTCTGAAACCTTTGATATGGAGCCAATGTACGGCACCAGATCTTTCTTGCCCAGTTGCTGCTGATCCATGCGAAACAAAATCGCCTCGATCGGATCCGGGATCACCGGGGGCACCTTGCTGCGCTCATAGGATTCGATCACAAGCGCGAGGAGCTCCAGTTCCGCTTCTTTGCTCGAACTTGGCGCAATTTCCTCATCCATCAGTGCCGACAGTCGTGCAAGCGCGTCCGCATACCCGCGCTGCGACTTGATTACCCGCACCTGCTGTTGCTTCATGGCTAGATCCCTTTCCCCCGGTTTGGTCATTTGCGCCGTCCTTGAGAATCCTGCTTGTCATACTCGGCATGCGTCCCGACCCATTGGATCACGACGATTCCGTTCTGGTACCTCGCTTTCACCACCAACCGGTAGGTATTACCCTTGATGTTGAAGATCACCCGGTTCTCGGTCAGAAAGCTGGCGGTCGGATATCGGTTTTTGATATCCTGCGATCCGCTCCATTTTGCGGCTTCCACCTCTGATCGCCAGGCGTCCAGCGGTCTGCGGGAATCCGCGTGGTCGCGCTTGAAAGCGTCCAGCATGAGCAGGCCAAGCAACTGCATACGGGTTTGCCAAAGTACGCATGACGGATCGAATTATAAGTTCCCAAAAGGGGAAATGTCAATGGTTTCCCATTTTGAATGCGTGACCCTGGTTTGTGATTTGCGGATCTGCGCGGTGCAGAGCTGGACGGAAGGCCGCTTGGCGTCGGCCTAAAGCGCTGCCGGGCATCGCGACGGATCATGCCGCGCACGGGCAGGCGTTTCCAAACCGGCCGGTGCGGCTGATCGTGCCGACCGGCGCCGCCGGCGGAATCGATCTGGTGGCCCGTCAACTCGGCCAGAAGCTTTCCGATCTGTGGTCGCGCGGCGTGGTGGTCGAGAACCGCGTGGGTGCGGGCGGCACGATCGGCGCGGATGCCGTCGCCAAAGCGGCGTGCCTGCCGGCGCGATGATGCCCCACCAGTTCACCGCTTCGTAGCCAGGCACGCCCGCCTCGGCAATGTTCGTACGGCAGGCAGTGGGCCAGCGCTTGAGGTCGCCTACCCCCAGTGCCCTCAATTTGCCTGACTTGAATGCGATATGGTGTTCTGGAGTGGCCGGCGATGCTGCGTCTGCTCAAAGCCGAGACCACCCTGACAGGCTTTCCGCCCTATTGGAGCTAAATGCGCTCGCGGCAAATTCGACCGCTGCATGCCAGCGGTGCTTCAATCGTGGAGTTTTGCCGCAACTGCGCGCGGGGCGATGCTGTGGCGCGCGTACTACAACACCGCCGAGGTGCCGCCGTCGAGGTTGATACTGGTACCGGTCACATAGCTGGCGGCATCAGAGGCGAGGAACGTGATTACGTTGGCTACCTCTTCTGCCAGCCCGACCCGCCCAAGCGGAATATCCTTGCCCATGCCGGCATACATGGATTCCACCTCGACCCCTGACTTCGCGGCCTTGCGCTCGTGCTGCCCTGCCCGGATCAGGCCGATGCAAACTGTGTTGACCAGGATCTTGTCGGCGGCGAATTCCTTGGACAGGGCCTTGGTCAGGGCCAGTCCGGCTGCGCGAGTCACGGTGGTCGGCATGGATTTCGCGCGCGGCTGCTTGGCGCCGATATTGGTGATGTTGATGATGCGTCCGCCGCCCTGCCTGCGCATTTGCGGGATCGCCAGTCGCGCCAGACGAATCGCACCGAAAAGTTTCAGGTCGAAGTCCGCTTGCCATGTGGCATCAGTCACTGATTCAAATTCGCCGGTGGCCGATGTGCCTGCGTTGTTGACCAGAATGTCGATGCGCCCGAAGCTTTCGATAGCGCCGGCGATCAGGCGTTCGCAGTCTTCGGGCTTGCTCACATCGGCCTGGATGGCGGTAACCCGGCCGCCGGCGGCGCGAATTTCCGCAGAGACGGTGTCCAGCAGTTCGCGGCCGCGTGCGGCGATCACTACGCGCGCTCCTTCCTTTGCCAGCAACATCGCGGTTGCCTTGCCAATCCCTTGAGTGCCGCCGGTCACGATCGCGACCTTGTCGCCGAGTTTGAGATCCATGGAGTGACTCCGTTATCAGTTGAAGCGCGTTGCTGGCGGAAAATGCCGAAGCCATTGCGCAGGCAGCAATTGTGGCATCAAGCACACGTCGCTGTGCTGCCCCGCCCTGCCTGGTGCCGATGCGATGTTAAATCAGGTAGCAGGTGGTTAAAGAAAGTCAAGTGCGACATTTTGCACCTTGCGCGCGTTCCTTCTTTGCACATAATTGATGCTTCCCATCGTGATGGAGGCATTGATGCAAGAACTCGATTGCGCAAGCTGCAATTCCCCGACATTGAAGCCGCCGCGCCTGGTAGGCGGCGTCTGGTATGCCCTGTGTGTGACTTGCCTGTTCGAGACGGAGATCGAATTGCTTGATGGGGGTGCCGGCAGCGGCGCGGGCTACAGGATCAAAGGCGTTGCCGGTTTGTCGGCCCAGCAGGAAGGTGATCTGCGCAGGCCGGTCGCTGACATATGAAGCGAAGCCGCGTGCATCGGTGAACAATT
>CAYYFR010000138.1:0-15555 GCA_964470865.1 uncultured Burkholderiales bacterium
TAAGCGCGTCGCGTGGTAGGGCACAAGACGACAAGGCTCGCTCGCCGGGGGCGACCCGTACCTGTGGCCACCTGCCCAGGTGGCCACAGGTACGGACAACGGGCATGCCGGGGCGGGGTTTCGGGGGCCGTGGAGCGCAATCTGCATATCTACGAACTCAAGGGCGGGAAACTGCGTGACACCGGCAAGAAGTTCGGCTTGCAGGGACAGCCGGCGGCACTGCGGGCGGTGACGCGGTAAATCGCAAGGGAAAGAGGTATCTCAATGCACCATCGGGCGATCTCGACCAAACAAAGCAGCAACGGTACGGCGCCCGCCGCCCCCGGTGGACCGAGGCGGACGCCTTCCCGGCCCGCGGCTGCTCCCCATGCGGCCAGACGCGAACCTGCCTCGCGGGCCGACAGTTGGCATACTCATGCTGCGGCCGGCAGATCGGTCAGCAGCTTCGGCGCAAGCGAAACAAGGCGCTCCGGGTGTATTGCCTGTTGACGACGCAGGTCGGCGCAGATCGCCGCGAGGTCGTGCTGGAATTCGGCGGCATACGCTTGACGCGCATCCCGTACTTCATCGACGATGGGGTCGCTCCAAGTTTCCATTGATCATTCCTCCGTCAGTTCTTCAGGTGTGCATAGTTGGGGCGCGACGATACCCCGAGCGCGGCAAATCGCATCGATGCGGGGACGAACATGCGCGCTGGCGATGTGGCGGCAGTTCCAGGTCAGAAGGTAGTCCACGCCATGCCATGCCGCGACGGCCACGTGCAATGCGTCGAGGGCGGCTATGGGCGGCATCGCGCCACGGGCCAGCACTTCGCGCGCGAGGGCCTCCACTTCAGAGTTGATGTCAAGCATGCTGAAGGTATCAAGCAATGCGAGGCGCTGGGCCGCAGCTTCCGGGTCGCCGGCGCGCGCCTCGCGGATGACAGCTTCGGAAGCGAACAAGTCGTATTTGGCCCGCTCACGCTCCCACCACGCGCGGGTAATTTCCTGGTGCGCGGCAACAATCAGGTCGCGACCGGGTCGCGCAATCAGATAACTGATCACCGAAGTCTCGACATAGACTCGCTCTTTCATTTGCGCATGTTAGCCGAATCGCTGCTGGCACCCAACTCGCCGCCACGCAATGCTGTCACCGCACTGGCCCATCCCGCTGAAATTGCCTTTTGCACCGACGCTGGTCGAACCGATCCCGCCGGATGCGGCTGTGGCAGAGACGGCACATCGCCAGGCGGCGCACTACGTCTGGGCACACCTGCCCGCTCGCATCCATGAGGTGCTGCCCCTGCTGGGCCTGAAGTGCGGCGGCGCGATGAAGATCATCGCCTGCATCACCGAGACAGCGGTGATGAAGGCGATTCTCGGTCATCCGGGTGAGCCGACTTCGCCACCGCGTCTGCGGCCAGCGCAGGGGCCGCAGCTGTGGGAAATGGCGCACGCCCTGTCCGATGAGAGCAATCCACAGGCGCAACCGGCCCCGGACTACATGTTCGATCAGCGCATCGCGTGGCAGGGCAACAGACGAACAGACGTTGCTCCTCGGGGGCGACTCGTGCCTCTCGCCACCCAAGCGGCAAACTTCCGCCGCCCTGCTGGCGAGAGGCACTGACAACGGGCATGCAGCGGCGGGCGGGTTTTAAGGTTCCTCCGACACAAATTCCCAGATTGATCATGCCTGAAACGTACGGGATACTGCAAAAGTGACTGTAAAAGTTGCCTTGAATTTCCTAGCCTTGCAATCCTGCGCGTCAGGGCCTCAGGTCAACCTTCAACTCGTCGATGATGCGGAAGCGCCAGCGCGGCGGCCTCACCGTGGACCCGGCACGCTCGAAATTCGGAAAGCGCGCCAACAGCTTGCCGAATGCCAGCGAAGCTTCCATCCGCGCGACAGCGTTGCCAGCACAAAAATGAATGCCGTGCCCGAAGGCGATGTGCCGGTTCGGGTTGCGCGACACGTCAAAGCTTTCCGGATCGGGGAACTGGCGCTCATCATGATCTGCCGCACCGATGCCTATGTGGAAGAAGGTGCCGGCGGGAAAGCGCTCGCCGCCGATCTCGCAATCCACCCGGGCCTTGCGGTTACCGATCTGCAGCGGACTTTCGTAGCGCAGCATTTCCTCCACCGCGCTGCGCAATAGCGAAGGGTCGGCTGTCAGCCGGGCCCTCTGGTGCGGAAAGCGCAGCAACAGGTCGATGCCATTGGTAATGAAACTGGTAGTGGTGTCGTGGCCGGCGTTGAGCATGAAGATTGAGCTGTGCAGGATTTCATCTTCGCCAAGGCCGGCGCCGCTATCGTGCTCGCGAATCAGCATGTCGAGCACGTCGGGCTGGTCGTCGGAAATGCCACGCCTGCGCTTGGCTGCGATCAAGTCGCGCAAATAGGCCTTGAAATCGAGCACCGCCTGGTTGCCGGCTGCGAGCTGCTCAGGGGTGCGTACCGGCTCCAGGCCGCCGAGGATCATCGAGGCCCAGTGGCGCAGCGGCTCGCGCTCCGGCGGCGGCACGCCCAGGAGGTCGCACACCAGATTGAGGGGAATGACGACTGCGAACTCGCTCATCACGTCGATCACCCCGCGCCCGGCAGCGCGATCCAGGAGCTCATCCACATTGGCTGCAACGCCAGCCTCCATGCGGCGCATAGCCTGCGCCGAGAAGAACGGCTGCAGCAGCCGCCGCACCCGCGTATGCGCCGGCGGATCGTTGAACACCAGCGAGTTGGTGTGGTGCTCGTACAAGGGCGTATCGCCGAACTTGGGCAGGAAATCGACGCGCTTGTCGGAGCTGAAGCGTTCTGCATCGGTAATGACGGCGCGCACCTCGTCGTAGCGCGACAGGAACACCGAGCCATCCGGCTGCCGGCACAGCGGCGCATGATTACGCAGGTAGCGGTAAGTGGGGTAGGGATCGTTGGCGAAGGCCGCGTCGGCCTGGGCAAGGATGAATGGCGCTGTGCCCGTGGCAGTGGGTTGCATGGTTGTTTGTCTCTGCGACGACTTGTTGGTCAATGTGCCTGGCTGCAATCCAGCCCCTCCAGAGCCCGGTGTTCCGCGGCAGCTCGGGCATGGAAATCCAAGCCATGATTCTCGCTCATCTCACGTATCGACTGCGGATGCACGGCGGAGAAGTCAGACGCCATCTGCAAGGTTGAGAAATTCAACTGACTTTCGACGAGTATGGCTAACGCTGGACGCCGCAGTCAAGCGCCGAATACGCTCTGGCAAGCGTCTGTGCCGCGCGCGCCGGTGCGTCGCGAGCGCTGAGCGACACCGCTGCCGTTCTTGACGTAGTCGATCAGCGTACTCGAATCAAGCGCGAACATGCGTGATGCTCACAAGCCTGAATCTCGAAGACTTTCGCGCGGCGCGTCTTGCCCGGTGCCAGCGCGAATCGCCTCGATCGACGGATAGTCTTTCCAGGCCCCTGCGAGGGCCAACACCTCGCCCGGCCATTGATTGGCCGTTTTCTCGGTCGCGACGGTGGCCACCCATTTTGACAGGGACAAACCCGCAGCCTTGGCTGCGCGCCGAATGCGGATAGGTGTCGATTTATCGACGTAGAGTTTGAGTTGCGGCATGCGCGACCTCCAGGTTCGATCCTGTCACAAAAAAGTAGATGCGCGCTTTCATGCATGGCGTGGAAAAGGGCTGCATCTTTTGCCTCAACGACTACAGGTCAATCAAGCAGTGGCGTCAAGGTCCACCCTACCGGAAATCGCCGGATATCGATTCGCCGCCAACACCTACGGCGTAGCCACCCCGAACCACGCATCGAAAGTATCGAACAAGGCCATCCATTGGGCCAGCGCCGCAGGATCACCTTCAATCCTGAGCTTGCCCTGTGCCACCGCCTCCTTGGCGTCGACCGCGCCGCCGGCGATGCCGTAAAGCACCCGGCGCGCCATGGTGAGCGAAGCCTGCGGCGCAGCGTGATGCCGGCCGCCCTCGGCCACCAGCACCGCGCGCCGCACGCTGACGGCAAAGCGCTCGTTGGTGTCGGTGAAGCTGAAGTTGAGCGCGATGTTCCGCCCTGCCGCTTGCGGGCCATTCAGGCGCACCGCCAGGAAATCGAAAAACATCGCCGGCGTCATCGCTGCGGCCATGTCCGGTGCAAAGCCGCGCCGGGTCGGGCGCTGCGGCACGCCCTGGCGAATCTCCTGGGCGCCGGTCAGGTAGAAATTGCGCCAGACGCTGCTTTCCGCCTGGTAGCCCAGTTGTTCCAGCGCGTCGGCGGCCAGTGCGCGTGCGCCCTGGTGCGCCGGCTCCGCGAACACCACATGCGACAGCACCTCCGCGGCCCAGCGATACTCGCCGGCCTCGGATGAAGCGCGCGCCTTCGCCACCACCGCATCCGCCCCGCCCATGAATTCCACGTACTTGGCGCCGGCCTGCTCGGGCGGCAAGCCATGCAGATGCGCCGGGTTGCCGTCGAACCAGCCGAGGTAGCGTTGGTACACCGCCTTGGCGTTGTGATTGACCGTGCCGTAGTAGCCACGGTTGCACCAGGCCAGCCCGAGTTCATCCGGCAGAGTCATCTGCTCGGCGATTTCGTGCATGGTCAAGCCGTGATTGGCCAGGCGCAGGGTCTGGTCATGGATGTACTGATACACATCGGCCTGCAGATTCACATGCAGGTCGATCGCCGCGCGCCCCCAGCGTGGCCAGAAGTGGCCTGAAAAAAGAACCTCGCTTTCGGCACCGTAAAGCTGCAGGGCCTGGCGCAAGTAGTAGGCCCAGGCTTTGGCATCGCGTACCTGTGCCCCGCGCAGGGTGTAAAGGTTGTGCAGGGTGGCGTTGGTGTTCTCGGACAGGTGCAGCGCCTTCACATGCGGCAAGTGAAAGTGCATCTCGGCGGGCGCCTCGGTACCCGGCGCCAGTTGAAACACGAAACGCACGCCGTCGATGATGCGTTCCTCGCCGGTGGCGCGAATCAGGTCGGTCGGCGCAATCAGCGACAAGGTACCGGCAGAGGTGCCTTTGCCGATGCCGGCGTCGATCTGGCCGCGCGGCCCTTTGGGCAACAATGCGCCGTACATGTAGCCGGCGCGCCGCCCCATGGCCGGGCCGGCGAACAGGTTTTCGCTGACCGCGTGCTCCAGAAAGCCTTCCGGCGCCAGCACCGCCACCCGCCCCGCCAACACGCAGGCTTCGTCCACCACCCCGCGCACACCACCGAAGTGATCGACATGGCTGTGCGTATACATCACAGCCATCACGGTGCGCGCGCCACGATGCTTGCGGTACAAGGCCAGTGCCGCGCGCGCGGTCTCGACCGAGATCAGCGGGTCGATTACCACCACGCCGGAGGCGGTTTCAACGAAGCTCATGTTCGAGATGTCGTAGCCGCGCGCCTGATACACGCCGGCCACCACTTCGTAGAGACCGACCTGCATGTTGAGCCGGGCGTTGCGCCACAGGCTCGGGTGCACCGTGTCCGGGCAGTCGCCTTGCAGAAACGCATAGGCCTTGAGGCCCCACACGCTACGGCCGGATTCGTTGGCAACATCGAGTTCCGGCGCGGCCTCGATCAGGCCGCGCGCGGCCAGCACGAAATCCTCGGTATTTTCGAACGGCAGGGCGGCGCGCGCCGCCGCATGCACGGCCAGCGTGGCGGCGGACCCGGGTTTGGGAGATGTGTCGGTCATGGAATGGCCTTGCGTGAGTCAGATCGTCATGGCCCCGTTGCCGGCGGAACTGGCGAACAGCGCCAGATCGATCAGCAGCAAAACCACGTAGGGAAATGCCACCGTCGGGCGCAAGGCAGCAGCGGCATATTCGACCAACATGCCGGGCGCGCCCCTGCGCGACGCCATCCAGTCGGAGTGCAGCTGAAAGGCCGCACCGCCGGCCTGGCGCAGCATTTCCTCGATCTTGAGGATGCGCTTGACAAGGCGCGACTGGAAGGTGCGCAACACCGCTTCCTGCACCCAGAGAATCAGTATCAACGCACCAGTGAGCACCTCGCTCAACGCGAAGACCAGCGCGCCGATGAACAAGGCCACCGCAGCGAGCTTGATCAGCAAGCCGCTCCTCTCGTATTGCTCGATATTGTTCTGCAGAACCGCCCATTCCACGGGCAGTCCGTGCGCATCGATAGCCGACATCTCTGTGATTCCCGGTTGATCGGTGGGCGCTGGCGCAGGAAAATGCCGTCGCAGCCAAGCGTGGCGGAGCAGCCGCTTGCCGCCCCAGCGGGGAATCATAGAGGCAAAAGCCGCCGCGCCGCGCCAGGCGCGCAGCGCGGCGCGAACCACCAACCGGCAGGCTCAGCAAAACAACGGGCAAGCGCCTGTATCGCCGAGTTTCAAACGGCAGCCTTGAATCGACTCGCCGCAGCGCTAAAGCGACCCTTCTTG
This sequence comes from uncultured Burkholderiales bacterium, assembly GCA_964470865.1. Classification (GTDB taxonomy): domain Bacteria; phylum Pseudomonadota; class Gammaproteobacteria; order Burkholderiales; family JAEUOS01; genus JAEUOS01. The sequence continues at coordinate 6,349 of CAYYFR010000138.1, forward strand.
CCGACGGGCTTGTCCGCGGCTTCCTCAGCTCACGGCTTCGGTCTTCTTGCCCTTGGCAGCACTGGTAGCCGCTTTCTCGAACACGAAGCCGCCGCCCTTGACGTCAACCAGAATGGTGTCTTTCGGGCCAAAGTCTCCGGCCAGAATCTTCTTCGACAGCGCATTCTCGATCGACGACTGGATTGCCCGCTTGAGCGGCCGCGCACCATACACCGGGTCGAAGCCGGCATGCGCGATCTCCTCCAGCGCTGCGTCGCTGACGGAGAGCTCCATGTCCATCTTGCGCACCCGCTCTTGCAGCCGTTTGAGCTGAATCCCGGCGATCGCCTTGATGTTGCTCTCGTTCAAGGCATGGAACACCACGATCTCGTCAATGCGGTTGACGAATTCGGGGCGGAAATGCGTTTTCACCTCGGCCATCACCGCGATCTTCATCACTTCCGGATCGTTGCCGCTCATGCTCTGGATCTTGTGCGAGCCCAGGTTCGAGGTCATGACTATGACGGTGTTCCTGAAATCGACGGTACGGCCCTGGCCGTCGGTCATGCGGCCGTCGTCCAATACCTGCAGCAGCACGTTGAACACGTCCGGGTGCGCCTTTTCGACCTCGTCCAACAGGATCACGCAATAGGGCTTGCGCCGCACCGCTTCGGTCAATTGCCCGCCTTCGTCGTAACCCACATAGCCGGGCGGCGCGCCGATCAGGCGCGACACCGAATGCTTTTCCATGTATTCGCTCATGTCGATGCGGATCATCGCGGATTCCGAATCGAACAAAAAGCCGGCCAGCGCCTTGGTGAGCTCGGTCTTGCCCACCCCGGTGGGGCCGAGGAACAGAAACGAGCCATACGGCCGGCCTTCGTCGGCCAGGCCGGCGCGTGAGCGACGGATCGCATCCGACACCAGGCGCACGGCTTCATCCTGCCCCACCAAGCGCTCATGCAGCTTTTCCTCGATCTTGAGCAATTTGTCGCGCTCGCCCTGCATCAGCTTGGACACCGGGATGCCGGTGGCGCGTGCCACCACCTCGGCGATTTCCTCGGCGCCCACCTGGGTGCGCAACAGCTGCGGCCGCTTGTTCTCGGCCCCCTTCTTCGTTGCGCTGCTTTCGGCCTGCTTCAACTGGGCCTCCAGCTTGGGCAACTTGCCGTACTGGATTTCCGCCAGCTTGTCGAACTGGCCCTTGCGTTGCAGATCGGCCATTTGCGCCCGCAGCTTTTCGATTTCTTCCTTGATGTGCTGGCTGCCTGCCACCACCGCCTTCTCGGCCTTCCAGATATCGTCCAGATCGGCATATTCGCGCCCGAGCCTGACGATCTCTTCTTCAATCAAACCGAGGCGCTTGCGCGAGCCTTCGTCCTTTTCCTTCTTCATCGCCTCGCGCTCGATCTTCAACTGGATCAGGCGACGATCGAGCTTGTCCATCACCTCGGGCTTGGAATCGATCTCCAGCTTGATGCGCGCCGCCGCCTCGTCCATCAGGTCGATCGCCTTGTCCGGCAGGAAGCGGTCGGTGATGTAGCGATGGCTCAGTTCGGCAGCAGCGACGATCGCCGGATCGGTGATGTCCACGCCATGGTGCAACTCGTAGCGCTCCTGCAGGCCGCGCAGGATCGCGATGGTCGATTCGACACTCGGCTCGCCCACCAGCACCTTCTGGAAGCGCCGCTCCAGCGCCGCATCCTTCTCGACATACTTGCGGTATTCGTTGAGGGTGGTGGCGCCCACGCAATGCAGTTCGCCGCGCGCCAGCGCCGGCTTCAACATGTTGCCGGCGTCCATCGAGCCTTCGGCCTTGCCGGCGCCCACCATGGTGTGCAATTCGTCGATGAATACGATGGTCTGGCCTTCGTCACGGGCCAAATCCTTCAACACCGCTTTCAGGCGCTCCTCGAATTCGCCGCGATACTTGGCACCCGCGACCAGCGCGGCCATGTCGAGCGACAGCACGCGTTTGTTCTTGAGCGTCTCCGGCACCTCGCCGTTGACAATGCGTTGCGCCAGCCCTTCGACGATCGCGGTCTTGCCGACCCCAGGCTCGCCGATCAAGACCGGGTTGTTCTTGGTGCGGCGCTGCAGCACCTGGATGGTGCGCCTGATCTCGTCGTCGCGCCCGATCACCGGATCGAGCTTGCCGGCGCGCGCACGCTCGGTCAGGTCGATGGTGTATTTCTTGAGCGACTCGCGCTGCCCTTCGGACTCCTGGGAATCAACCTTGGAACCGCCACGCAAGGCCTCGACAGCCGCCTCGAGCGCCTTTTTGGTCACCCCGGATTCCTTCAGGGCCCGCCCCAGTTCGCCCTTGTCGTCGACGGCGACCAACAGGAACATCTCCGAGGCGATGTATTCGTCGCCTCGCCGTTGCGCCTCGCGGTCGGTCAGGTTGAGCAATTGCGACAAGGCGCGCGATACCTGGACATCGCCGCCATGCCCCTCGACCTTGGGGCCATGCTCGACCGCACGGGTCAGCTCCGCCTTCAGTTTGGGCACCTGGCCACCGGCACGCCCAAGCAGGGAGCCGATGGCGTCATCGTCCTGATTGAGCATTGCCAGCAACAGATGCTGCGGTTCAATGAACTGGTTGTCCTGCCCGCTGGCGATGCTCTGGGCATCGCTCAAGGCCTGCTGAAACTTGGTAGTCAATTTTTCGCTGCGCATTTGAAAACCCCTGGATTTCGGTGTCTTTCCAACATAGGGCATTTCGGCATCATTTCAAGACCTTGACGCGCCCAGCAGTTTGATTTGGATCAAGCGTGGCGCCACAGCGGTCGTTTCGCCCCGATTGGCAGCCGGGCCAAACTGCTAGGATTGCATCTGCGATGAATATCCACCAGTTACAAGTCAGTTTCGACGCCGCCGAAGACCGCTTGCGCATGCGCCTGTCGACTACCGCCGGCGAAGAGTTCCGCCTGTTCATGACGCGCCGTTTCGTGCGGCTTTTGTGGCCCGAGTTGATCAAGACCTTCGAGACCTCGGCCGCAGTCAAGGTACCGCAACCGGTGGCACGGCGTGAAGTGGTGGCGTTTGAACGCGAAAAGGCGTTGGCCGAGACCGACTTCAAAACCCCGTTTCGCGAACCGGTTGCGGAAGTGCCACGCCGCTTCCCGCTGGGCGAGGCGCCGTTCGTGGCGACCCGCGCTCAGGTCAAGATCGAGCGCCCCGGCGCCTATCGCCTGACGCTCGACCCGCAGGCCGGGCGCGGTATCGAACTCGGGCTCGACGACCGCTTGATGCATTCACTGTGCCGCCTGATCGAATCGGCCGTGCGCAGCGCCGACTGGGACCTGCCGCAATTCGCCGCCAACCAGCCCGCAAGCGGCGAAGCCGCAGGCGCGCAGGCACCGCGCCTGCTCAACTGAATCGATGTTCCAGCTCACCGAGCGCATCGGTAAGTACGACATCGTGCGCGAACTCGGGCGCGGCGCGACTTCGCGGGTATACCTCGGGCGCGACGGCTTCGCCGGCCGCGAAGTCGCCATCAAGGTGTTCGATTTCACCGACGAACCGGATGTGGAGCCGCGCTCACGCTCGATGCGGCGCAAGGCCTTTATCGCCGAAGCCGCCCTGGTCGGGCGCCTGACCCACCCGCACATCGTCGAGATCTACGACGCCGCCAGCGAGGATCGCATTTCCTACGTGGTGATGGAGTATGTTGCCGGCGGCACGCTGGACGCGCATACCGATGCGCAAAACCTGCTGCCCCTGCCGCGCGTGGTGGAGATCATCTTCAAGTGCGCCCGCGCGCTTGAACTTGCCATGCGCGAAGGCGTGATCCACCGCGATATCAAGCCCGGCAACATCCTTGTCACCGCCTCGGGCGACATCAAGATCTCGGATTTCGGCGCCGCATTGCTGGCCAAAACCGGCACCGACTCCACGCGCACCCTAAGCGGCACCGGCGACACCGTGATCGGCTCGCCCGCCTACATGTCGCCGGAGCAGATCCGCAACGATGTGTTGACCCACCAGAGCGACATCTACTCACTGGGCGTGGTGATGTACCGCCTTCTGACCGGGCGCCTGCCGTTCACCGCCAGCAATCAGATGGGGCTGGCCTATGCGATTCTCAATACCGAGCCGGCACGCCCCTCCGACTTGCGCCCGAACCTGCCGACCTCGCTCGACGGCATCATCCTGCGCGCACTGGCCAAGACCCGCGCCGCGCGCTACCAGAGCTGGGCCGAGTTCGGCCGCGACCTGACCCAGGCGTTCGCCCAGTTGCGCGCCGAAGGCGCGGAAATCTCCGACTCCGAGCAGTTTCAGGCTTTGCGTGCCCTGACGTTTTTCGGGGGCTTCGGCGACGTCGAATTGTGGGAAGTGGTGCGACTGGCCACCTGGCGCAGTCCGGTCAAGGGTGAAGTCATGATCCGCGAAGGCGACCTCGGTGACGCGCTGTATGTTCTGGTATCTGGCGAAGTCGACGTCTCGATTCGCGGCCAGCGGGTTTCAACGGTAAAGCGGGATGGCTGCTTTGGTGAAATGCTTTACTTCCAGGATCAGAGCGCCAAGCGCAGCACCACCATGACCGCCAACAGCGACTGCGAAGTGATCGAACTCAAGGCCGGCGCCATGCGCTCGGCCAGCGCCGCGGTGCAGGCTGAATTCAACAAGGCCTGCATGCGCATCCTGCTGGATCGGGTCGGCAACATCAATGTGCGTTTTGCCATGCTCAAGGCCGCCGAATAGGGGCCGACGGCGCCGGCAATCAGTGCAGCGTGCGCCAGGTGGCGATGCCGGCTAAGGTGGCGACAATCGAGCCGCACAGGTGCAGACCGATGTGGCTGGCTGCTAGCGCATAACGCGCCTGCTGCAACAAGGAAACGCTCTCGGCTGAAAAAGTCGAAAAAGTGGTAAGTCCGCCGAGAAAACCGGTGATCACCAGCAGGCGCCATTCCGGCGCCAGGCCGGGATGGCCTGCAAAGCCGGCCACTGCGACCCCCACCAGGTAACCGCCGATCAGGTTGGCCATGAGTGTGCCCAGAGGCAGTGCGGGATACAGCGCGTTGAACCAGGCGCCGAAAGTCCAGCGCAGCCAGGCCCCGAACGCCGCCCCTACGCCAACCGCCAGGAATCCGGCAGCGTTCAATGCCGCCTCAGCCGGGCAGTGCCCATTTGTCGGCTGCCGCATCGTCGCCGGAGCGCGCATCGACCCAGCGCTCGCCTTCGGGGGTGCGTTCCTTTTTCCAGAACGGTGCGCGGGTCTTCAGGTAATCCATGATGAATTCACAGGCGGCAAACGCCTCGCCGCGATGCGTGCCGACGGTGGCCACCAGCACGATCTGATCCTGCGGGTACAGCGGACCGACGCGATGGACCACCAGGGCATCGAAGATATTCCAGCGTGCGCGAGCCTCGGCTACGATCGCCTCCAGCGCGCGTTCGGTCATGCCGGGATAGTGCTCGAGCGTCATGGCCGATACCGCCTGTACACTGCCGCCATTCTCATTCATGTCGCGTACCGTGCCGGTGAAGGTCGCGATCGCGCCGATCTGCGATGCTCGCGCGCCCTGGGCGGCACGCAGTTGCGCGACCTCGCGCGTGAGGTCGAAGTCTCCGGTCTGGACACGTACCGCCATGAGCGCTCCTAACCGCCGGTGACCGGTGGGAAAAACGCCACTTCGTCGCCATCCGCGATCGCGCTTTGCGCCACGGCGAGGTCATGATTGACGGCGGCGCGCAGCTGGCGTGCCGGCGCGAACTGCTCGCCCCAGGCGCCGCCGCGTGCCGCAAGATGAGCACGCAGGCTGGCGATGTCGGCCACCCCACTGAGCGGCGCCAGCGATTCGGACGCAGTGCCAAGCGCTTCGCGCAGGCCGGCGAAATAAAGAAGCTTGATCATTGCCTTAACTGAGCAACCCGGAAAATGGCAGGAAGCGCACGATGTCACCCGAAGCGATCGTCTTCATCGGCGGATTGTCGATCAGGCCGTCGCCCCACACCGTCGAGGTAAGCACACCGGAACTCTGGTTGGGAAACAGGTCCAGCCCGCCGCCGGCATTCATGCGCGCACGCAGGAATTCGCGGCGTCGGTCGGGTTTTGTCCAGGCAAAATCCGCACGCAGCGACAGTACCGGCGGCGCCAGATCGGTGCGGCCCTGGCGCTTGAGAATGAAAGGGCGGGCGAACAACAGGAAGGTGACGAAGCCGGACACCGGGTTGCCTGGCAGGCCTAGAAAGTCGGCTGCGTCGCCGGACCCGCGCCGCACCTGCCCATAGGCCAGCGGCTTGCCCGGCTTCATGGCGATCTGCCACAGGTGGATCCGGCCTTCTGCTTCGACCGCCGGCCGCACATGGTCTTCCTCGCCGACCGACACGCCACCGGTGGTGATGACGAGGTCATGATCGGCGGCAGCCGCGCGCAGCACGCGCCGCGTCTCATCGAGCGAATCGCGCACGATGCCGAAATCGGTCAGCTCGCAACCCAGCCCCTCGACCAGGCCGCGCAACACGAAGCGGTTCGAGTTGTAAATTGCCCCGGGCTTGAGCGCTTCGCCCGGCATGGCCAGTTCGTCACCGGTGAAAAACAGCGCGACCTTGAGCTTGCGCACCACGGGCAGCGCCGCCAGCCCGACCGCGGCGGCCAGGCCGCAGGCTTGCGGCGTCAACAAGGCGCCAGCTGCCAGGATTTCAGCGCCGGCGCGAATGTCTTCGCCGGCCCGCCGCACCCATTCACCGGCCTGCGGCACATGATTGACCGCCACCCTGTCGCCATCGACCGCGCATTGCTCCTGCATCACCACCGCGTCGGCGCCCGGCGGGATCATGGCACCGGTGAATATGCGTGCCAGCGAGCCCGCTACCAGCGGCTGCGGCACGTGCCCGGCCGGCACCCGTTGCGAAACCGGCAGGCGCGTGCCCGGCGCCACGATGTCGGCCGCACGCATGGCGTAACCATCCATCGAAGTATTGTCCATCGGCGGCACATCGAGCGTGGAGCGCACGGCCGCAGCCAGCACCCGGCCATGCGCCTCGAGCGTGGCCACCGACTCCTGCGCGGTCACCGGTACTGCCTGCGCCAGCAAGGCGACCAGTGCTTCATCCATCGACAGCATCTGCGGGCGGTTCATCGGCGGACGATTCCCAAATGGCGCATTATAAATTCCGCAATTGCGGCCGGATCGTTGAGGTCCAGGGCCGGCAAGGCACTCGCAACCGCGCCGTCGCAGGCAATCGCAACGATGTTGGGATCGTCCGGATGCAACAGCGCTCGACCAAGCGATGGCCGGTAGATCTCCAGCTTCGGAATCGCTGCGCGCTTGAAACCTTCGACCAACACCAGGTCGCAGGGCGAGAAGCGCGCGAGCTGTTCGGCAAGCGTGGGCTCGGGTTCGCTGCGCAGCTCATGCATCAACACCCAGCGGCGGTCGGAGGTGACGAGCACCTCGCTGGCACCCGCCTGACGATGCCGGTACGAATCCTTGCCGGGCTTGTCGATGTCGAACACATGATGTGCATGCTTGATGAGAGAGACCCGCAGACCGGCGGCGACGAAGCGCGGAATCAGTTGCTCGATCAGCGTGGTCTTGCCCGACCCGGAGTAACCGGCGAACCCGAATACCTTGTTGTTCATGACGTCGATTGTCGCATGCGCAATGACCGAAAAAAGGGCACTCACGCAAAGCGCCGGGCGTTCAGGGCCGCGCGTCGGCACCCGCGCTGTGCCGCATGATGTAGTCCTTGACCCGCACAACCGAAGCCGGCAGCAACTCGAAGCGGCGCGGCAGGGTTTCAAGATCGGCAAAACCGGGCGGGCGCGGCGGCTTGATGCCCAGGGCCTCGACGATGGTTTCCTCGAATTTGGCCGCTTGCGCGGTTTCGAGCACGATCATCGGTATGCCGGACTCGCGCTCGCCCAACGCGACCTTGAGCCCATCGGCGGTGTGCGTATCGATCATGCGGCCGGATTTCGCGTGCACCGAGCGGATCATCGCCAGCCGATCGGCATGCGTGCTGGCGCCTGAAACGAAACCATAGCCCCCCAGCCGCGCCATCAGCGGCGTGCCGTTCAAGTCGAACGCGCCCTGGCGATCGACCTGTTCCCAAAGCGCCTTGACAGCAGCGCCGTCGCGCCCGGCCAGATCGAAAATGAAGCGCTCGAAGTTCGAGGCCTTGGAGATATCCATCGACGGGCTCGAGGTCTGCACCGTGCCGGCGCGCACGCGGTACACACCGGTACGAAAAAACTCGTCGAGTACATTGTTCTCGTTGGTCGCCAGCACCAGTTTGCGAATCGGCAGGCCCATCATGCGCGCCACATGACCGGCGTAGATGTTGCCGAAGTTGCCCGAGGGCACGGCGAACGACACCGGTTCGGCATTCGATGCAGTCGCCGCGAAATAGCCCTTGAAATAGTAGACGACCTGCGCCACCACCCGCGCCCAGTTGATCGAATTGACCGCGCCAATCCGGTACTTCGCCTTGAAGGCGGCGTCGTTCGACACCGCCTTGACGATGTCCTGGCAATCGTCGAACACCCCTTCGACGGCCAGATTGAAAATGTTGGGGTCCTGGAGCGAAAACATCTGCGCTGTCTGGAAAGGACTCATGCGGCCATGCGGCGAAAGCATGAACACCCGCACCCCCTTCTTGCCACGCATCGCATATTCCGCCGCCGCGCCAGTATCGCCCGAGGTCGCACCCAGAATGTTGAGCTCGCGACCGTCATGTGCCAGCACATGCTCGAACAAGTTGCCCAGCAACTGCATGGCCATGTCCTTGAATGCCAGGGTCGGGCCGTTGGACAATTCGAGCAGGTGCAGACCGGGTTCGAGCGTGGTCAACGGCGCGATCGCCTCGCTTCCAAACACCGCTCGGGTGTAGGTGCGATCGATCAGCGCCTGCAACTGCGGCGCCGCAATGTCGTCGATGAATTTCGACAGGATCGCGAATGCGAGATCGGCGTAGCCCATGCCGCGCATGGCTTGCAGCTCACTCGTCGTGATCCGCGGGTAGCCCGCTGCGGGTACGGTCAGGCCACCGTCCGGCGCCAGGCCTTCGAGCAGAATGTCGGTAAAGCCTGCCGGCGGCATGCCGCCGCGGGTACTTACATAACGCATGAGTTTTCCGTTCTGTGTCAATTGGTCGAGCTTTGCCCGCTGTTACCGGGGAGCATAGCGTCCAGCCTGGCACGCACGGTGCTGGCTTTCGCCGATGCCTCCTCGGCTAACTCAATCTGCCCGAGATCGCGTGCCACCCCGCCCACGTTGT
>CAYYFR010000139.1:0-10254 GCA_964470865.1 uncultured Burkholderiales bacterium
CTCACTCTCATGTCCGCCCCGTCGCTGCAGACCTGCTGGGCGGAACTTCAGTTTAAAAATGGCACTTGAAATTCCTATCCTTTTTCCAGATGTGGATTCGCGGGCGGCGGTGCGTCATCGGCACGCTTCGCCCATATGAAACATTATCCTTCGGTTCAAGACACCGGCATCAAAACAGAATTGTGATGCCGTCCAGCTCCGCTTCGGAATTGACCAGATCGATTCGCTTGTGAACGATGCGCAGCCCGGCCGGTGATCGCTTGAGCGTGTGCTCCACCAGGGCGCCCCACTGGCGCTGCCGTTCCTGCCGATACTCGATGAGCACCAGCGAGGACGCCACCCGGATCTGCGCCGGCGAATTTTCCAGCAGCAACACGTTGGCGACCTGATGACAGGTGCGGGTGGCGGGCAAGCGCGCGTGCGCACGCGGATGCCTGTATTGACGAACGCGAATCGCCAGCAGGGTCCGGTCGTCGTGGATGATCGACGAGTGTTCGTAGGGATCCGGCTGGCCGTGCGCCAGCGGCACCCAATAGGTAGCCTCGTCGGCAAACAATTCCAGCCATTCTTCCAGGCGTTGAGTGTCGAGCAGCCGTGCTTCGCGGTAGAGAAACTGCTCGACCTCAAATACCCTGGCCGCGTCGTTCAACCCGCCATCTGCAGATGGACTCATGCTGCGGCCTCGGCCATATACTTGCGCCACGCCTCAAACTGGCGGCGGATAAAAACTTCGCTGGTACCGGTGGCGCCACGTTTGAATCCGTCCGGCTCCTGCACGTCGCGGCCGGCGCCACGGCCGAGGTAGACCCATTCGGGCATGGCCGCGGTCAGGCCGCGCTGGATCCGTTCGTAGACTTCAAGGTCGTCGGTCAGCACCCATGAGGCAGTGCCGTTCACCGCATTCGAGAACGCCACCGTGTCGCGAAACATCTCTTCCGGCGCGCCCTTCATGCGAATGTTGTAGGTGTACACCACGGTGCGGTCAACCGCCAGCGGGTGGACGATGCGCAACTGGCGGTACTGGCTCATGAACGACACATTCGGGTAGACCACGGTATTGAAGCGCGAGACGTTGAGAATGCGGTCAGCCTCGGCAGCACCGGTGCGCGCTTCCAGCCGGCGGCGGTATTCGGCAAATATCGGGTGATTCATCGCCGCCACCAGCCGGCTGTCGGAATGGTAGTCGCCCATGAAGCCGTGGCCCCATTCGCTGGCCCAGATGCCGAGTGCTTCCCATACCGGTTCCGGCGCACCATTCGCCCGCATTTGTCGCAGCGAAATCTCCGCGTAACGCTCGGCGTCGCCGGGCGCGACCGGGTTGTCGTCCGCGGCGCGCGCCGCGTCTACCGAGGAAGCGTGCACGTAGTTTGGATGCACGCCGTCGAGATGATTTTCCAGCACCAGCTTCCAGTTGCCGTTGTAAGCGTGCTTGAACACGCCGCCGGCAATCTCGATCGCTCCATCCGGTGCGCGATCAACCAGATCGTCGAACGAGGAAGCAATTGGCCCCAGAAATTCCGCCAGATCCGGGCCGTCGGCCGCGAGCGAGGCGAATACAAAACCGCGATAGAGCGCAACCCGCGCTGCGTGTGCCAGCCCAAGCTTGGCAAACGTGTCCGCTGCCCGTTCACTATATCCTTGCGCAAGCGGCACGCTTTTCAACGCCCCCTTGGTGTCGAACACCCAGCCGTGGTACGGGCAGGCAAACTGCTTTGCATTGCCTTTTCCCTCCGGGCACACCATCGCGCCGCGGTGGGTGCAGCGGTTGATCAGCACCTGCACCGAACCATCCGCGTGGCGGGTGACGATGACCGGCTCACGTCCCATGCGGGTAGAAAAATAGTCTCCTGCATTCGGAATCTGGCTCTCGTGTCCGAGCAGCAGCCAGGCGCGGCCGAACAGATGCGTCATTTCCTGTTCAAAAATTTGCGGGTCGCTGTAGACCGAGTGATGCACTCGATCTTCGCCGACGAGGTTCTCGACCGGGGTAGCCTGGTGCATTTTCATTGTCAACCTCTGCTGATCCATAACTGTCACCCGAGTTTGAGGCCGGCCTTGCGAATGATGTCGCCCCACTTGGGACCTTCCTCACGGACGGTGATGGCAAACTCGTCGGGCGAGGAGTTCTCGATCACTCGCCAGCCGAAGCGGCTGTACACCGCGCGCATCTCAAGTTTGGCAATTGCCGCCGCCGCATCACGTTGCAGGCGGGCAATCACATCCGGCGCGGTGCCGCGCGGCAGCACCAAACCGAACCAGGTTTCGCCGGGGATGCGCCGGCCGAGAATTTCGCCAATGGTGGGCACATCCGGCAGCGAGGGTTCACGCATCGTGCCGGTGACCGCCAGCGCTTTGATCGTGCCGGCCTTGATATGCGGCACCACGGTGGACGGCGCTTCAATCGCCAACGGCAGGTCGCCAGCGCGGCAAGCAGCCACCGCTTCGACCCCGCCCTTGAACGGCACCCATTCCATCCGCAGGTTGGCTTCGCTTTGCGCCAACAGGCCCAGCACATGCGGTGGCTGGCCTAGCGGCGCTACCCCGGTTTGGAACGGCGCTGGGCGGTTGCGTGAGAGCGTAATCAACTCCTTGAGCGAATCGGCCTGCAACGACGGATGTGCTACAAGCACAACGGCAACGCTGGCCAGGCGTAGCACCGGCCGCACATCACGTACCGCGTCATACGGCAGCTTGTCAAACAGATGCTGGTTGAACACCATCTGCGACTGCGATGCAAGGCCGATAGTGTAGCCGTCAGGGGCGCTACGCAACACCGCTTCCATGCCAATGATGCCGCCGGCGCCAGGGCGATTCTCTACCAGCACCGGCTGGCCCAACAGGAACGAAAGTTGCTCGGCCAGCGGCCGGGCGGTGACATCCGGTGGACTGCCTGGCGCGGCGGCCACCACGAGTTTGAACGGCTTGCTGGGGCTCCACTGGGCCTGCGCCTGCGTCCAGCCGGAGGCGCTGGCTCCGGTTATGGCGGCGATGGTCCCTAGCGTGAATCTACGTCGCTGCATATTGTTGCCTCACTTTTGAAAGGAAAATCCGGAGAAATGAAAAATCTTAAGTACGGGCGAGGGGGTTTGCCGCCGTGCGCTCACTCTGCGGCAATTTTACGCTCGCGCATGAGGTCGCCCCGGCGCTTGAACTTCGCTTCCATCTGCGCGCCCAGTTGGGCCGGCGTTTTCCACTGCGCGGTGCCGCCTCGCGCTGCGAGCGCGGCGAGGTTGTCCGGTTTGGCGAGAATCTCACGCGTGGTCTGATTCAAGCGCGCCACAATCGACTCAGGCAGACCGGCCGGGCAGACCAAAAACAAACCATGCGCCGGGTGTTGCAGGACGGGCAGACATCGCGACACTTGCAGGAGTAGCCGACAAGAAAGTCATGTCTGCGGGTGGCGCAGCGGGCACGGGCAAAAGCGTGCGCCAGGATGCCGCATTCGACACCGCGATGGAATTCCCTCTCGGTCGCCGCGGGCGCCATCTTGCCGGCCCCGTCATCGTGAAGCGCCAGCCAGGTCGCTTCACGCCTAGATCAAAAAATGAATCGGGTCAATCGATGAAGAGTGTTTCCTGGAGCGGGTTTGCGCAAGGTCATCGACTTCTCAAAGAGGCGGGGTTCGCTGCCGCCGCATCTACTGTCAGCATCGTGCGCACGCACATCTGCATCGATTCGACCAGGCAGCTCTGGGAAATGCTGATCGCCGGTACGGTTCGGCTTTCCACCACCTTGCGTTCGCAGCCAGCCGCAAAGGCCGGTGCGATCGGCGCCGCGATCGAGCGCGGCATGGCGCCCTACCGCGATGGCGCAGGCTATCGCTTGCCGATCGCGGCGATACTGGGGACAGCGGCGCGACAGCCTTGAGACCAATGCCGGGGTGCGCGCGTCAGTCCAGCTTGATGCCGGCCTGCCTGATCACCTTGCCCCAGCGCTCATACTCCGCCAGCGTCAGGGCGCTGAACTGCTCGGGCGTGTTGCCGCCGATCACCGCGCCGCTGGATTCGAACGCGTTCTTGATGTCCGGCAGGTTGAGCACCTTGGCGGTCTCGGTGGCGATGCGCGCGATGATTTCCTTCGGTGTGCCCACCGGCGCGTAGAAACCCTGCCATGAGGGCACGTCGAGCCCGCCCGGGTAGCCGCTTTCGGCGAAGGTCGGCACGTTGGGCATCGCTGTGAGCCGCTTGTCGCTGGCCACGCCGAGCGCCTTGACGCGGCCGGTATTGATCAGTTGTTGCAGCGTCACGGTCCAGTCGAAATATAGCTGGATCACATTGCCCACCACATCGGTGGTGATCTGGCCGCCGGCCGCCTTGTAGGGCACGAAGGTGATGTTGGCGCCGGTGCTTTGCTTCATCATCTCGGTGACCACATGCGCCACCCCGCCGGTGGTGCCGCCCATGTTGAGCTTGCCGGGATTGGCCTTGGCATAGGTGATCATTTCGCCTACGGTATTGAAGGGCATGCTCGGATGCGCCACCAGCAGGGGCGGGCCGGCCGAGACCATGGTGATGCCGGTCAAGGTCTTGAGCGGATCGAAATTCATTTTCAGCAAATGCGGGTTCCAGGTCATGTTGAACACATGGCCCATCAGGATGGTGTAGCCGTCGGCCGGGGCGCGCGCCACGAATTCTGCGGCGATGTTGCCACTGGCGCCCGGCCGGTTCTCGACCACCACCGTGCCGCCCAGCAGAGGACCAAGCTTTTCGGCGATCTGCCTTGAGCGGGTGTCGCCGGTATTGCCGGGGTTGACTGTCACCACCAGCTTGATCGGCTTGGTCGGGTAGGCGGGTTGCTGGGCGAAGGCGGAGCAGGTGAACAAGGTGCCCAATGCCCAGGTCAGCGCAATGCGGCAGTTGCGAAAGAACTTCATGACTTGGTTTCCTCAGGCTTTTGTGATCGGTTGCTCGTGCGCTCGATAAGCACACAAGACCGATGCTGGCATGCCGAGCCGTGCAAGCACAATACTGATTGACCCTGATTTAATGCTGCTTCGCAACACGAAAACTGTCACAAGCCGACGCGATTCCCTGTAAAACCGGGGCCTCAGTGGCGGTGGCGCCACGCACGTTCACCCACACCAGTTGGAGACGAGCATGCATAGCACGATGCAGTTCCGCGCCAAGTGCGCGTTGGTCGCCATCGTAGTCGCCAGCGCGATGCCGGTGTGCGAAGCGCAACCCAAGCCCCTGTCGCTGCGCTACACCACGGGCGCACCGCAGCGCACGCCTTGGGTTACGCAACTGGAACGATTCCAGAAAGCGGTCGAGGAAGAAAGCAAAGGCGCGCTCAAGATCGACGGCTTCATCGGCGCGCAACTGGGCAACGAGCAGGACACCATGCAGCAGGTGGCACGCGGGCGCATCGACATGGGCGGGTTTTCGACCAACGCGGTGGCAGTGGTGGTGCCGGAGATGACCATGCTGGTGCTGCCGTTCTATTTCAGGACCGTGGCCGAATCCGACTGCGCAATCGACGCCCTGACGCGGCCGATCACCGAACTGCTGGGCAAGCGCGGCCTGCAACTGCTTTCGTTTACCGATGTCGGTGTCAGCGACCTGGCGGGCAAACGCCCGTTCGTGAACCCGGCCGATGTGAAGGGCATCAAGGCTGCCTCCTACGGCTCGAAGATGGGCACCATCATGTGGAACACCCTGGGCGCGAACTCTTCACCCATGGGCATCACCGAGTGGGCACCGGCGTTCCAGAGCGGCGCCATCGACGCCGCCAACACGCCCTCGACCTTCTACGTGCCTTCGGGCCTGAACAAGGTGGCGCCGGTGCTGTCGCGCCTGGAGATGTGGAGCAACCCGGCATTCATCCTGATGAACAAGGGCATTTTCGACAAATTGCCGGCCGAGCAAAAAGACGCGCTGGTGCGAGCCTCCGCGCGCACGCCGCTGGCCGACAATCGCCGGGAGTTGCGCGCCTTCGAAGCGATGATTCGCGGCGTGCATGAAAAAGGCGGCGGGCAAGTAGCGCAGGTGACACCGGCGCAACGTGAGCAATGGCGGCGCGCCATGGCGCCGGCGTGGCCGCAGATGGTAAGGGAGACCGGCGGCGAGTCCGAAAGTTTCTTCAACCAGCTCGAGGTCGCGCGCAAGGCGTGCGAAGGCAAATCCTGAGTAGCCGACCGGCCGGCGGCACGCCGTTGCCGGAACCACGTCATCGAATTTTCTGCCACGCAACATGAAAATCGGGATTCGCGTTCGCATTCTCTGCAAAAATACATCGCCACTGGCATCGACCAGGCCAACGCAATCAAGCACACCAAGGAGACATGAATGAATCGTCGCGACATCTGGATCACGGCCGCCACAGTAGTGGCTGCAGCCCTGACCCTTGCACCCACCCTGGGCGCGGCCCAGCAAAAGCCGGCCTCCCTGCGCTATACCTCGGGCGCGCCGCCCAAAACGCCCTGGGTGGCGCAGATCGAGCGCTTCCAGAAGGCGGTCGACGAGGAAAGCAAGGGCGCGCTCAAGATCGACAGCTTTATCGGCGCGCAATTGGGCAACGAGCAAGACACCATCCAGCAAATGGCGCGCGGGCGCATCGACATGGGCGGATTCGCCACCGGCGCAGTGGCGCTGATCGCGCCGGAAATGGCCAACCTGATTCTGCCGTTTTATTTCAGAAACCTGGCCGAGTCCGACTGCACCATCGACGCGATGACCAAACCGGTCTCCGACCTGCTGGCAAAAAAGGGCGTGCAGTTCTTGGGCTTCACCGACATCGGCACCATCGATCTGGTGGGCAAGAAGGCCTATGTCTCGCCCGCCGATGTCAAGGGCATCAAGGCGGCCGCCTACAGCAGCAAGATGTACACCATCATGTGGAACGCGCTGGGCGCCAACTCTTCGCCCATGGGCATCACCGAATGGGCACCGGCATTCCAGAGCGGAGCGATCGATACCGTGGGCACGCCGGCCACCTTTTATGTGCCATCGGGCTTGAACAAAATCGCACCGGTGTTGACGCGCCTGGAGATGTGGAGTTCGCCGGCGTTCGTGCTGATGAACAAGGGCATCTTCGACAAACTGCCCGCCGAGCAGCGCGATGCCCTGCTGCGCGCCTCTGCGCGCGAGAAGGTGGCGGATGCGCGCAAGGAGATCCGCGGGTTTGAGACCATGATCCGCGGCATGCATGAAAAAGGCGGCGGGCAGATCGTGCCGGTCAGCGCCGCGCAGCGCGAGGAATGGCGCAAGGTCATGGCGCCGGCCTGGCCGCAGATGGTCAAGGACATCGGCGGCGAGTCCGAAGGCTTTTTCAGGCAGATAGACGCCGCACGCAAGGTGTGCGAGGCGAAGTCCTGAAGCGATGACCGCCACCAGCGTCGCGCCGCTGCCGGCGCCGGCCGGCGCGCGCGCCCTGGTAGAACGCTGGCACCAGGCCGAGTGCTGGGTCGCGGTGGTCGCCTTCGCCTTCATCGCCATCGTGCTGCTGATCGATGTGATCGGGCGTGAACTGCTGGCGCCGCTGTTGCGCATGATGGATTTCAAGGTCGGTGCCCTGGGCATCCAGGGTTCGCAAAAGCTCTCGGTCTACGCACTGGTGATCGGCAGCTATGCCGGCGTGGGCATCGCCACGGCCACCGGCAGCCATCTGGTGCCGCGCGTGGCCTACAGCTGGGTGCCGACAGCCTGGAACGACAACATGAACCGGCTGGCCGACCTGATCGCGGCTGTGTTCCTTGCCGGTGTGGCCTGGGTGGCGCTGGAATTCGTGCAGTCGTCGATGAAGGCAGGTCTGCTGGTGCCCATTCTCAACTGGAAGGTGTGGCCGATCCAGCTGGCAATCCCGATCGGCTTCCTGTCGGCGGCCGGGCGCTACCTGTGCTTTGCCATCTGGCCTGCCTTGCGCCCCTTGCCGCCGGAGTTCCAGGAATGATGACCTTCCTGCTGATCGCGCTGATCCTGCTGTTGCTGGTGCTGCGGCAATCGCTGCTGGTGGTGCTGCTGGCGGTGGCGGCCTTCGTGCACATCGTGTGGGGCCGCGGCCAGCTCGATTACATCATCGAGGACATGTGGGTGGCGCTCGACAAGGAGGTGATCCTGTCGATCCCGATGTTCATCCTGTGCGGCGCGATCATGACCAAGGGGTCGACCGCCAAGCGCCTGATCCGCATCATGGCCGCCATCACCCGGCCCCTGCCCGGTGGCCTGGGGGTTGCATGCGTGCTCTCCTGCGCGCTGTTCGCGGCGATTTCCGGTTCGTCGATTGTCACCATGCTGGCGATCGGCACGGTGATGTACCCGGCCATGCGCGCGGCCAACTACGACAACAAGTTTTCGCTCGGCGCCATCATGTCGGGCGGCACCCTGGGCATCATCATCCCGCCGTCGATCCCGATGATCATCTACGGCCTGGTGACCGAGACCTCGGTGACTGACCTGTTCAAGGCAGGCGTGGGGCCGGGCCTGTTGCTGACGGCATTGCTGTCGATCTACGCGATCTGGTTCAACCGCCACATGCCGGTGCAGCGCTTCGAGACCGGCGAACTGATCACCGCGCTGCGCGAGGGCGTGTGGGCGGCGATGATGCCGGTGATCCTGCTGGGCGGCATCTACAGCGGCTTTTTCACCGCCACCGAAGCAGCCGCCGTGGCACTTGGCTACGCCATCCTGATCGAGGTGTTCGTACACCGCGAGATCAAGCTGCGGGTGTTCTACGATGTCGTGCTGGAAACCTCCAAGCTGGGCGGCTCCCTGTTCCCGGTGCTGGCGGTAGCCCTGAGCCTCAACATCATCCTGATCGAGCACCGCGTGCCCTCGCAGATGGTCGAATGGGTACAGGGCTACATTTCGAGCCCGATCATGTTCATGCTGCTGGTCAACCTGCTGCTGCTGGGCGTCGGCTGTCTGATGACCACCGGTGAAGCAATTCTGGTGCTGGCGCCCCTGCTGGCACCGATGGCGGCATCTTACGGCTACGACAAGGTGATTTTCGGCCTGATCATGATTCTCAACCTGGAGATCGGCTTCCTCACCCCGCCTGTGGGGCTCAACCTGATCGTGGCGATGAGTGCCTTCCGCCAGCCTTTCGGCCTGCTGTGCCAGGCGGCGGTGCCCTTCATCCTGATCATGTTGTTCGGCCTGGCGCTGGTGGTCTGGCAGCCATGGATCGGCATGTACTGGGTTACCGGCAAGTTCTGAACCTGGTCACCGCGCCGCGTGCGCGGCAGCCTGCTCAAGCGACATCGTCCGGCGCCGCGGCGCGCTTCCGCCCATGCCACATCGCCGCCACCAGGTTCTCGCGATGACGCCAGCTGGCGAAGACCACGCCGGCAATATGCACGCCGGCCAGCGCGAACAGCAGGTTGGACAAACCTTCGTGAAGTTCCTCGACCCATTCCACGCCCCAGAAACGGTCGGTGGTGTAGAGCCAGCCGCTGGCAGCCGCAGCCAGCGCGCATGCGAGCAAGGCCACGATCATCCAGCCGCCCAGCGGGTTGTGCCCGAGGTAGCGCGGTTCACGCCCGGCCGTGACCAGTTGCGCATAGCGCAAGGCGAAGGCGGGAGCACGCACAAAGCTTGCGAAACGGGCATGGCTTGAGCCGATCAGGCCCCACGCCAGCCGCACCAGCACCATCGCGATGACCAAGTAGCCGGCCCATTCGTGCACCCAGCCGCCGCCATGGCGAGTGAACCAGGCGACGACAACCGATGCCATCAGCGTCCAGTGGCCGATGCGCACCAGCCGGTCCCAGACGCGCACCACGACAACGCCGCTCAGCGCGAGCGCGAAGTGGGCACCGGCGCCAGTGTCAGCGGATGAAAATAAGCCTCGACCCGCTCACCTTTTTCGTTCAAGGCATAGACCTCATAACAGCCGCCATCGATCTTGATGCGGCGAATCTGCCAACCGCGTTCCTTGAGCATGGCTTCGAGCTTTGCCTGCGGCTGCCAGGTATCGGCTTTGCCGGAGTCGCAGGTGGCAAGGCCGGTGGCCTGCGCGCCGGCGGCGCAGACGAGGGCGGCGATGGCTGCCAGCAGCTTGAGATTTTTCAAGAACAGTGTGGTGGTCGGCAAAACCGCAAGCTTACCTTTACAGTGCAGTCGACACCAAGCGGCTTTGCAAACAGTTACATCCACCTGCCTGCGGCTACGAGCACCAGGGGAGGCTGGTTTGATCTGCGTCCTGAAAAACCATGAGCATCTGCAGTAGTGCGTCAGGCAACCAAGGAAGTTGCCGGTTGCGGTATCAATCCTCGTAGATGCTGTACTTGTATTCCGGGTTACGCAGATTGGCCGGCGC
>CAYYFR010000139.1:10354-15549 GCA_964470865.1 uncultured Burkholderiales bacterium
ATCAATCCTCGTAGATGCTGTACTTGTATTCCGGGTTACGCAGATTGGCCGGCGCGCCGGCTTCGACCAGCACTTCGAAGCGCAGGCCGCGCTTGCGCACAGCGATCCCGTAGTTGCGCCCGGCCATCGCAGGCTTGTCACGCGCGAATGCATCAGCCGCACGCCACACATCTTCGAGACGTTCGACCATGAGCGTATCGGCCTGCGGAAAAGCCTGGCCGTTGCTGCGCACGATGTGAATGTGCAGATGCGTCTGCGAGCGCAGCGTCGGCGGATTGATGGCCAGGGTGATCCGGGTTTCCGGCAGCCTGGCGCGCGCCGCGTCCCAGGCGTCGCGCCAGAGCGTATCGAGGGCCGTGCCAGCGGCATACAACTGCGGATCCTCGATGCCGCACACCGGCTGCATCGGCATCAACAGGCCGTGCACGAAGCCCGCATCCGGCACCGCCTTGCGGCGCGACAAACACATCTTGCGGTCGCGAATGGTGACTGCACTGCCGTTGGAGTGCCATGACCAGACCTCGATCTGGTTGTCGCAGCCGGTGCCAAGATTCTGGCTTTCCACCAGCGTGCGCCGGCGGCAGTCGTGCCCGGCCAGGCATTGCACGATCTGGCGCAACGCATCCGCATCGGGAGTGACCGGGCAGGATTGCGCGTGCGCCGCCGGGCCGGCAAGGAGAAGGCAGGCCAGCAGGACCAGACGGCCGATCGCGGATTTCAACGGCGCACTCGCTTACGTGAAGTCGGAACCTCGAAGCCTATACGGCCGGCGCACCGCGATCAAGTGGCACAGCCTACAATGTCGCAGGAAAGCACAACCCAATTGGAGACAACATGCGTTCCCTCAAAATCCGCCGCCTTGCGATTGGTATCGCCGCCGTCCTTGGTCTGTGCGCCGGCGCCGCCCTGGCGCAGGCCTGGCCCACCAAATCGCTCAAATGGATTGTGCCGTTCCCGCCCGGCGGGCCGACCGACACCTTGTCGCGCGCCATCGCGCAGAAACTCGCGGAATCGCTCGGGCAGCCGGTGGTGATTGAAAATCGCGGTGGCGCCGGTGGTGGGGTCGGCATGGACGCGCTGGCCAAGTCGCAACCCGACGGTTACACCATCGGGCTTTCGACCACCGGCACCCATGCGATCAACCCGGCACTTTACGGCGCCAAATTGCCCTACGACCCGGTGCGCGATTTCACCCCGCTGTCGCTTGGCGTGGTGTACGTCAACATCCTCGTCATCAACGGCGTCCACCCGGCGAAAAACGTCAAGGAACTGATCGAGTTCGCCAAGGCCAACCCGGGCAAGGTCTCGTTCGGTTCGGCCGGCAATGGCTCGTCCAACCATCTTTCCGGCGAAGTGTTGAAGACCCTCACCGGCGCCCCCATGCAACACATCCCGTACAAGGGCAGCGCGCCTGCCTTGACTGACGTAATGGCCGGCAACCTCACCTACATGTACGACATCCTCAACACCTCGCTGCCGCATGTGCGCGCCGGCCGGGTGCGTGCACTTGCCGTCACCAGCGCCAAGCGCAGCGTCTATGCGCCCGAGTTGCCGACCATGGAAGAGGCCGGCGTGCCCGGCTATTCGAATGCGGGCAGCGATTTATGGATGGGCGTGATGGGCCCCAAAGGCATTCCCAAGCCGATCACCGACAAGCTGCACGGCGAACTGATCAAGGTGATGCGCTCGCCCGAGTTGCGTGAGCGCATCCGCGGCCAGTTCTTCGAGCTGTGGACCAGTACTCCCGATGAATTCGCAGCGGTGATCAAGTCGGACCTGGCCAAGTGGGGCAAGATCGTCAGGGATTCCGGAGCGCGGGTCGACTGATGGGCGCACAAACACAAGCACAAGCACAAGCCGCAACGCCGATGGCCGATACGCGCGGCAGCAACCTGTATCGCGCCGACGCCGCGCTGCCAGAACTGCTCAAGCTGTGCATCACGCCCGAGCTGTTCGCCCATCTCGAACCCCAGCTCGATCGCCTGGGCGTGCTTGCCGGCGGCAGGCTCGACGCATTGGCCGGCAGTGCCGACCGTAACCCCCCGCAACTGCATCATCGTGACCGCACCGGCATTGACCGCCAGTGGATCGAAAAGCATCCAGCCTACGAGGAAATGGAGCGACTGGCCTTCGGTGAATTCGGCCTGGCGGCGATGTCGCATCGCGCCGGCGTATTCGGCTGGCCGGCGCCGCTACCGCCGGCGGCCAAGTACGCGCTGTCGTTCCTCTTCGTGCAGGCCGAGTTCGGCCTGTGCTGCCCGGTCAGCATGACCGACGCGCTGGCGCGCACCCTGGCCAAATTCGGCAGCCCCGACCTGGTCGGCCGCTACCTGCCGGGGCTGACCGCGACCGACATGGACGCGCACCTGCAGGGCTCGATGTTCATGACCGAACAGGGCGCCGGCTCGGACGTCGGCGCCACCACCACCGTCGCGCGCCGCGACGGCGCCGCATGGCTCCTGGAAGGCGACAAATGGTTTTGCTCCAACGCCGACGCCGAACTGTCGCTGGTGCTGGCGCGCCCCGAGGGCGCTGCGCCCGGCACCCGCGGGCTCGGTCTTTTCCTGCTGCCACGCACCCTGCCCGATGGCACGCCCAACCGCTATCGCATCGTGCGCTTGAAGGAGAAACTGGGCACGCGCTCGATGGCCTCGGGCGAAATCCGGCTCGACGGCGCGACCGCCTATCTGGTGGGCGAAGAAGCGCGCGGCTTCGTGCAAATGGCCGACATGATCAACATGTCGCGCCTGTCCAACGGCATGCGCGCCGCCGGCCTGATGCGACGCGCCTATTTCGAGGCGCTGCAGGTGGCGAAAACCCGCATCGCCTTCGGCAAGCCCTTGATCGAGATGCCGCTGGTGCGCCGGCAACTGATGAAAATCCGGCTGCCGGCGGAGGCGGCGCGCTCGGTGATGTTCGCTGCGGCGCGCGCCCTCGAAGCGGCCGACCGCGGTGACACGGCGGCGCAAAAGCGGGTGCGCATCCTGACGCCCCTGCTCAAGT
Organism: uncultured Burkholderiales bacterium; assembly: GCA_964470865.1. GTDB lineage: Bacteria > Pseudomonadota > Gammaproteobacteria > Burkholderiales > JAEUOS01 > JAEUOS01. The sequence continues at coordinate 13,358 of CAYYFR010000139.1, forward strand.
TCCGCGCCTGCCGCGACGCCCGGCGCGCCACCGGCGACGCCATGGAAATGCGCGGCGGCACCGGCTATATCGAGGAATGGCCCGACGCACGCCTGCTGCGCGACGCGCATCTGGGCTCGATCTGGGAAGGCACCAGCAACATCGTGGCGCAGGATGTGTTGCGCGCCATCCGGCGTGAAGGCGCGCTCGATGCGCTCGATGCCCAACTCGATCAACTCGATCGTGTAGCCGGCGCCAACGAATATCGCTTCACCGCGCGCGAACGCGCCCAGGCCTTCGCCAAGGGCGTCGCCGAAGGCGACGACACGGCACATGCGCGGCAGGCGGCGACCGCCCTGTACTACTCGACCGCCGCCACGCTTCTGGCATGGGAGGGCAAACAAATCGGTGGCGCGATCGGTGCACAGCGCGCCTGGCTATCGAAGATGGTGGTACGGCACAAACTGAGCGAGCGCGACCCGCTGGCGGCGGAGCCGGACGAGGAATTTTTCGAGTAGTCGCACCCACCCGCGAGGGATCCCGCCCTACTTGCGGCGCGCGATCGCCTCGATCGCCAGAACGTAACCATCAACCCCGAAGCCGACGATGATGCCGGCGGCAGCCGGCGAAATCCAGGAATGATGGCGAAATGCCTCGCGCGCATGAACATTCGTGATGTGCAGTTCGATCACAGGCAGCGCCGCCCCCTTGATCGCATCATGCAGCGCCACCGAGGTGTGGGTGTAGGCACCAGCATTGAGAATCACACCGGCATGGGTGCCGGCGGCATGGGCACGGCCGGCCTCGTGAATGGCGTCGAGCAGCACGCCTTCATGATTCGATTGCCGGCAGTCGATCGCAAAGCCAAGCCTGGCACCGGCCTGGCGGCACATGGTCTCGACGTCGGCCAGCGTGGTGGCGCCGTAGACTGCAGGCTCGCGGGTGCCCAGCAGATTCAAGTTGGGGCCGTTGAGTATCAGGATGGTTTTCATTGAGTTGTTCTATCTCGGTTCAAAGTGCGGCTTCACGTCCTGCTCATTTGGCGGTCTTGGCGACGATGTCGGCCTCGATCAACGCACGCAGCGCCGGCGTCACGGTGGTCTTGGCGCCGAACCATTTCTGGAAGCCGTAGCCGGCCTGCTGCAGCAGCATGCCCAGACCATCGACGATGCGGTGGCCGCGCCGCCTGGCCTGCGCCAGCAATGGAGTCTCCAGCGGCACATAGACCACATCGTAGACCACCGCGCTTTTCTCAAGTGGGCCAAGATCGATATCCAGCGGCGGCTTGCCGACCATGCCACATGAAGTGCAATTGACCAGCACATCGGCGTTGGCCAGCAAATCCGGCAGCGCATCATGGTCATGGGCGCTGGCCAAGGCGCCAAAATGCAGCGCGATCTCTTCAGCACGCGCGCGGGTGCGATTGACAAGCGCGGTGCGGATGCCGCGATTGGTCAACGCATAGGTCGCGGCACGCGCCGCACCGCCGGCGCCCAGTATCACCGCGCAGCCTTCGAAGACATCCCAGCCGGGCGCGGTTTCATCCAGGTTGGCGACGAAGCCATGCGCATCGGAGTTGCCGCCGACCAGCACACCGTCCGCCAGCCACAGCGTATTGACCGCGCCAATCGCATTGGCTGCCGCGTCACGCCTTGCAACGGCGGCGAATGCGGCTTCCTTGTGCGGCACGGTCACGTTGCCGCCGACGTAGCCGTTGCTGCCCAATCCCGCGATGAAATCCGGAAACTGCTCGCGCGTCAGGTCCATCAGTTCATAGCTGCCGACGATACCGAGTGTCTTGAGCCAGTGATTGTGAATCAGCGGTGAGCGCGAGTGCGCCACCGGATGACCCATGACGCAGGCTTTTGGATCGGGTTTGGACATGGTGTGCGTACCGCTATTGAAGATGATCGTGTTGCCTTGATGTTTGATCGCGAAGCGGGCGCACCTGACCGGCGCTCCGGCCGGTCTTTACACAGCCGACGTCAAGCCTTGCGCGCCATCAGCAGCGGCACGATTTCGCGTACTGCGGCCCGTGCCTTTGCCAGCAGTGCGTCGTCGTCGTCGTTGGCGACCGGATGTCCGATCACAACGAAGGGATAGCCGGGCAGGCCGTTGACTTCACCCACCACCTCGGCGCTGCGCACGAAACGGTCGGTGATCACGGCCACCGCCGGAATCCCCAGGCGTTCGGCTGCAATGGCGTCGTGCAG
>CAYYFR010000140.1:0-1606 GCA_964470865.1 uncultured Burkholderiales bacterium
CCACCAGGGTACGTCGGCTACGAAGAGGGCGGCCTGTTGATCGACGCCATTCGCAAGGCGCCGCATGCCGTGCTGCTGCTCGATGAGATCGAGAAGGCGCATCCCGACCTGTTTGCCATCCTCTTGCAAGTGATGGATCACGCGACGCTGACCGACACCCACGGCCGCCACGCCGACTTCCGTCACGTCATCCTGATCATGACCACCAACGCCGGCGCGCGCGATCTGTCGGGCCGCCGCATGGGATTCAAGGAGGTGGGCGAGGGTTCCAAGGCGACCGGCGTGCTCGAGCGCATGTTCGCGCCGGAGTTCCGCAACCGCCTCGATGCGACCGTCCACTTCCAGCCGCTTGGCACGCGCGAAATCGAGTTGGTGGTGGATAAGCACATCGACGAGCTGCGCTCACTGGTGGCGGCGCGCAGGATTCAGATCGAACTGGACCCCGCCGCGCGGGCGTGGCTGGCCGAGAAGGGCTTCGACCGCGCGTTCGGTGCGCGGCCCATGGCGCGGTTGGTCGAGAAGTCGATCAAGAAGCCCTTGTCAGAACTGCTCCTGTTCGGCGACGTCAAGGACGGTGCCCGGATTGTCGTGGAACGGAAGGACGACGGCCTGCTCGTTTCTGCACGGCCCGTATAATTACCCTATGGAGATCGCCCGAGAGCGCTTCCTCGACGACTCGCGCACGTATCACCTTACCGTCGGTATCCGCAGCCGGACCGCTGCGGCTCACAGCCTGCTGTCGGGCCTGACCGACGACGAACGCGCGCAGGTCAGCGCCGCCATCGTCCGCGCCCTCGACGAAGTCGAGCGGATTGTCCGGACCAAGATGACGCCGCAGGCCAAGTAGACCTGCGCGCACGGAGGATCTCTGAATGTTCCGAAAGTCTTGTCTGCTTGTTCTGTTTACCGTCCTGATCATGGCCGGCGGTAACCCCCACCTTCGCGCCGAACAGGCCACTGCTGGCGCAGCGTCGTCCCAGGCGCCTGCCGCGGCGACCGCTGCTGCCTCGGCCTCGGGTTCCGGTGCTGCTTCCGGTTCGGGCTCGGGCGCCGGATCAGGTTCAGGCACGGCCGCTTCGACCATTGGCGGCGCTTCAACCATTGGCGGCGTTGCCACCGGCAGCGGGGTGGCATTCGGTTCCGGCGGCGCCGCAACCGCAGCAGCCTCCTGTGCCTCGGCGGCCGTATCGGCTTCGCCTGCAAGCGCATCGGCCACCGGATCGCGCTGCACCAACACGCGCTTCTTGCGCACCTCGACTTGAATGGTGCGAGCCTTGCCCGACGAGTCGGCTTGCTTGATCTCGGAAGTCTGCTTGCGCGTGAGCGTGATCTTCTTTTTCTCGGGGGCAGCCGCGCCGTGGCTCTTGCGCAGGTAATCGAGCAGGCGCGACTTGTCCGCCTCGGTCAATGCCGCATCGGCGGCATTGTGCTCGACGCCGGCCGAGGTCAGCTGCTGGACCAATGCCGCGATCGGCATCTTGAGCTCTTCGGCCAGCTGGGCGACGGTAGTAGTAGCCATTGCTATCTTTCTTATCGGGTGCGATCGGTGATGCTATGAAAAAACTGAACAGGACCCTGGAATGCGGATTGGCGGGCGCAGCGACTA
>CAYYFR010000140.1:1706-4002 GCA_964470865.1 uncultured Burkholderiales bacterium
TCGTCAAAAGACTCGATTTCGAGCATTTCATTGATCGGCACATACGCGACTTCTTCGAGCGTCGAGAATCCTTCGCCGATCAGAATGTCGGCAACTTCCTCGTCGACATCGAGTTTGTCGATGAAAAGCGCACGAATCGCAGTGGTTTCGGCCACGTGCTTCTTCTGCGATTCCTCGACGGTCATCAGGTTGATCTCCCAACCGGTGAGTTCCGAGGCCAAGCGCACGTTCTGGCCACCGCGACCGATCGCGATCGCCAGATTTTCGTCGTCGACCACCACATCCATGCTGTGCTTTTCCTCATCGACCAGAATCGACGACACCGCCGCCGGCGCCAGTGCGCCGATGACGAACTGCGCGGGATCGGCCGACCAGATGATGATGTCGACGCGCTCGCCGGCCAGTTCATTGGTCACTGCCTGCACGCGCGAACCGCGCATGCCCACACAGGTGCCGATCGGGTCGATGCGCCGATCGGCGGTGAACACCGCGATCTTGGCGCGCACCCCGGGGTCGCGCGCGGCCGACTTGATCTCCAGCAGCCCTTCCTCGATCTCCGGCACTTCGAGCTCGAACAAGGCCTTGATGAACTCCGGCGAGGTGCGCGAGACAATCACCGCCGGTCCGCGCTGCGTACGGTCGATTTTGTGAATATAGGCACGAATGCGGTCACCGACGCGAAACGCTTCGCGCGGAATCATCTGGTCGCGCGGCAGCGCCGCCTCGACCCGGCCCGACTCGATCAGCACACGGTGATTCTCGACGCGCTTGACAGTGCCGTTGATTAGCTTTTCGTTGCGATCAAGGAAATCATTGAGGATCTGGTCGCGCTCGGCGTCGCGGATCTTTTGCAAAATGGTCTGCTTGGCTGCCTGTGCCCCGATCCGACCGAACTCTATCGGCTCAAGCTCTTCCTCGATGAAGTCGCCAATCTGCACCTCGGGATCGTCATCGCGGGCGTCGGTGATGCCGATCTGGTTGTCTTCGCTCTCCAAATCCGGCTCATAAACCACTTGCCAGCGACGAAACGCCTCGTGTTCGCCGGTTTCGCGGTCGATCGCCACCCGCACGTCGGCCTCGCCCTTGAAGCGCTTCTTGCTGGCCGATGCGATGGCTTGCTCAAGCGCGGTGAACACCACGTCCTTGGCCACGTTCTTTTCGCGCGCCAGCGCGTCGGCCAGCATCAGGATTTCCTTGCTCATGAAGCACTTCCCCCTAAAACTCTATAACCGGAACCAGACGCGCGCGGTCAATCCCGGCGAAATCCAGCTCGATAATCTGCCCGTCGATTTCAATCGCGGGTTTGCCGTCCAGACAGCGCGCAATCCCGGTGAAGTTCTTGCGCACACCAAACGCGCCGCCTAAGGGGGCGCGCAACTTCAGATTGATCTCACAGCCGGCGAACCGGGCGAAATCAGCCGACTTGCCGAGCGGTCGATCCAGGCCCGGGGACGACACTTCCAAACGGTCATAGTCGATATTCTCGACCGTCATCGCGTAGGTCAACTGCCGGCTCACCTTTTCACAATCCTCGACCTTGATCATGGCACGCGCATCGCGTTTCGAGGGAGCGGCGACAAGCGGCGCGCCAGCCGGTTTCAAGTCGATGAATACACGCAACAAGCGCCCACGCTGCGAACGCTCGAGCTCGACCAACTCGTAGCCCAATCCCTCGACCGTGTTTTCAATCAGCGCTGATACGTCCATAGCCATCGCCTCAATACCGGCGGCACAAACAAAAAATGGGCAATACGCCCATTTAAAAGTCTTGCCGCCAACCCGCAGCACCCTTTTTCGAGTGCCCGCCGCGACCCGCAACAAACGCGCGTCGCAGACTCGGTCACTCAAGCCTTGAGATTGTAGCAGAAATCGCACCGTTTCGTAACGAAACGGCGTTTGTGCTTCAGGATTCCCGGGAACCCTCGGGTGGAATGATCATGAGCTTGGAACGACGACGCGTGATGATGGGCGTAGGCGGCGGTGGCGGGACATAGGCCACGCTGCGGCGACCGGGTTTGGCTGCACGACGCCCGTCAAGGGTCAGCGAACTACGGTCGATCGGGCCACGTTTGCCGCTGCGGTTGCCGCCCAAACCCTTGGCCAGCGGCTTTCTCGCCGCCACCGACTTGCCTCGACGAGACCCAGGTTGAACCCGGTCCGCCGCTTTGCCACCACGTCCTGCCGGCCTCTTGCCGTTGCCGGGCCCGGCATCGGCCACACGAACGTTGCCATCGCGGATCGCCGGCGCACGAACGTTGCCGTCGCGGATCGCCGGCGCACGAACGTTGCCGTCGCG
>CAYYFR010000140.1:4102-15506 GCA_964470865.1 uncultured Burkholderiales bacterium
CCGGCGCACGAACGTTGCCGTCGCGGATCGCCGGCGCACGAACGTTGCCGTCGCGGATCGCCGGCGCACGAACGTTGCCGTCGCGTACGCCGGGCGCACTGCGGGCTTTGCCACGTCCGTTGCCGATGCCACGCGGCATGCCGCTCTTGGTATTTGGCTGCGCCTCAGCCGAGCCACCGTCGCGCGCCGCCGCCGTGCCGACCGGCGCGTCCTTGAGCAAATCCCTGACCTCCAGCGGTGTCAAGGGTCGCGACTGTCCGCGGCGCAATCCGCGCGGCAGGGAAATCGGCCCGAAGCGGGTACGGATCAGCCGGCTCACCATCACGCCGACCTTCTCGAACATGCGCCGCACTTCGCGGTTGCGGCCCTCGCGAATCATCACCCGGTACCAACGATTGACACCCGGGCCCTCGTCACTGAACTCGCCTTCGTCCAGGCGCATGAAACGCGCCGGACCGTCGTCGAGTTCAACGCCGTCCAGCAAGGTATCGGTCTGCTCGTCGGTCAATTCGCCCACCACGCGAACCGAATACTCGCGCTCGACCTCGTAGCGCGGGTGCATCAAACGGTTGGCCAGGTCTCCCGAATTGGTCAGGATCAACAATCCCTCGGTATTGAAGTCCAGCCGCCCGACTGCAACCCAGCGACCGGATTTGGGCGCCGGCAAGCCTGCAAACACCGTCGGCCTGCCTTCAGGATCATCCTGGCTTACGATCTCCCCGGGCGGCTTGTGATAAATCAAAACCTCCGGCGCCTCGCGATCGTTCTTCAGGCGTATCGGCTTGGCGTCCACCCGTACCACGTCGCGGCGCGTGATGCGCTGACCCAAGGTCGCAGTCTTGCCGTTGACGCTGACGCGGCCGGCGGTAATCGCCTCTTCCATGTCGCGCCGTGAACCCAGCCCGGCCTCAGCCAGCAGCTTCTGCAGCTTGTGATCATCACCGATAGCGCCTGGCAGATTGTCGGTGGCAGCGGCCGCGTCATTCGGTGCCGCAGTACGCGGCGCTTTCAGGTTCGCACCGCGCGATGATTTGCCGCCACCTTCGCGTGTCTGCTTGGCACCACGAGCGCGCGGCGAACTGGCTGCGCGCGCACGCTGCGGCGCAGACTCACTTTCGCTGCCCGCAAGTATCTGCTGACCTGCCAGCGCATCCGCAGCGTCACTGTCGCCCGCAACAGCAACGACGCCAGAAACGGCGCCAGTAACGGCGCCCGCTTTGCTGCCCCCCTTGCCGCGCCGGCGATTGCGACGCCGCCGCCGCTCCGCGCCGCCTGCAGCCGGCGCTCCGGTGACCTCGGCGCCGGCTACCGGCACGGACTCCGTCTGGCTGGGTGTCGGCGACGCTGCAGCATCGGGAACGTCGTCATCCTGTGGTTCAGGCAAGTCAGGCTGCATCGGCCAAATCCATCACTTTCTCGATATTTTCGAGCGGCGGCAACTGTTCGAGCGACACCAGGCCCAGGTCGTCGAGAAAGGCGCGTGTAGTACCGAACAGCGCAGGTCGGCCAGGCGCATCGCGGTGACCGACGGTATCGATCCAGCCGCGTTCTTCAAGGGTGCGGACGATTTGCGGTGAAACGGCGACCCCACGTATTTCCTCGATGTCACCGCGCGAAACCGGTTGCCGGTAAGCAATGATCGCCAGTGTCTCAAGCACGGCGCGCGAGTAGCGCGGCGTGCGATCGGGATTGAGTCTCGCCAGATACGCGCCGAATTCGGGGCGGCTGAGAAAGCGCCAGCCCGATGACAAGGCAACCAATTCCACCGTGCGACCGATCCAGTCCGCGCGCAATTCGTCCAGCAGTGCGCGAATGGTATCGGCACCGATGCGATCCTCGAACAGACGCTGCAACTCCGCGACCGACAAAGGCGCTTGCGCTGTGAGTAGTGCCGCTTCGAGAATGCCCTTGGCTTCGGATGTGTTCACGCAACTATGGCAAACCTGACGTCGCCGACGCGCGGTTCGCTAGCAAACGAAAAATCGTTGGTTTGTGAATGGGTGAAGCGCGCTGGCAGCGCCGCCTGCTTCACCCGTTCGCTTTCAAGGCTGTAACTGTAAGCCCGCGCCGCGGAAATCATAAAGGGCCAAAGAATTGCGTGCCGGTTGGCGCGCGCGGCCTGAATTTGCCGGACGAATACTGCGAGTATACCAAGAACCGGACGAGGGGCCGGCGCGCCACCACACAAACGCCTTCGCACCCGCTACGGCTCGCCGGCGACGCTTCACAGCCCAGACAGCGGCGCGTCCCTCTGCATGCCCTACAACTGCGGAAGATGCGAGCCTATGCGCCCCGGCTTCTTGCGCTTGCGTTGCATCATGGCTGCTCTCCGCGCCATCGCCCTCGATCGCTCTCCACCACTCAGTGGATGGCCATGGCCACCGGCAGCATGCGCGTGACCTCGATCTCGGTGCCGTTCTCGCGATACTCGACCGACTCGCACAGCTGTTCGACCAAACTGATGCCGCGATCATTGCGCCGGAACAAAGCGCTGGCGTCGACATGCCAGGCATCGGCGTCGAACCCTTTGCCACTGTCCTTTACCCTGACAGTCAGCTTGACGCCATCGACGGTTTCGGCGCGCGCGATGTCGACAAGAATCACGCCGTTGGTAAGCAAGGCCAGGCGACGCTCGCGCTCACGCGAGTAGGATCGCTGTCCGTTTTGCTCGGCTTTCAAACCCGAATCCAGTTCGAGCAAGCCGTGCTCCAACGCATTGTTGAACAATTCGCTCATCACCACGAACGTCGAGCGATCTTGCGCGCCGACCGGATCGAAGCGCGTCATGAACTCTTGCAGAATCGGAATCACCTCAACATGCTTCAGACGCTCCGCCCCAACGCGCAGGCGCAGTTCCCAGTCACCCGCGGCGGCATGCGAATGCGTGTTGAGGGTTTGCTGCGGCAGCGTAATGGCCAAATCGCGCTGCGACCGGCGTCGCACTTCAGCATTGCAATCGATGAGCGCGTAGGTGATGTCGTCGGTGGCGCTGTGTCCGGCCAGGTGCTCGACTACTGCGATCTTGATCGCCTCGAAGCGCTGTTCCGGCACGATAGCCTCCACCGCCGCCTTGATGCCGTTCTCGCCGAAATGTTTGCCCTGATTGCACGCCGCCTCGCTCAGACCGTCCGAGCAGACGAAAATCTGCGCGTCGGCGCGAAAGGGCTCGAACTCCGGATGCGCGTCGATCTCTTCGCTTGGCAGCACGCCCAGCGGCAGGTGCCGGCTAGCCCAGCTCTTGACGATCTTCCCGTCGGCGTCAAACATCAGGCAGGGCGGATTGCCGCCATTCCACACCTCGATGCGATCTTCAATGCAATCGATACTGATCAGGGTCGCAGCGACGAAGCGATGCGAAGGCAGATCGCGCCGGATGGTGTGATTGAGTTCCGTCACCAGGGCTTGCAAGCCAAACCCTTTTTGCGCCATGGCCTGGAAAGCGCGGCCCAGCGGCAACACGTTCAAGGCTGCGGTCAAGCCGTGCCCGACGCCGTCGGCCAGCAGAATCTTCAGCGAGCCGTCGGGCGAGCGCTCGGCCATGACGATGTCGCCGCTGAATTTGAACGCCGGTGAATTCCAGGTACGCAACACCGCACCATGCTCGGTTTGAGTCGGCAACAGGCGCTTCATCATGTCGCGCGCGGCGCGGTTCTCCTCCTCGGACAACTCGAAGTAGGCGTTTAGTTCGTTGTTCTGCGCCTTCAGCTGGCGCTGGATCGCCGTGTAACGCTCCGCGTTCGACAGATGCGCCTTGAGAATCGCCACATTGACCGGTTTTGGGATGTAGGCGTCCGCGCCGGCGGCGATCGCGTCGGCGATCTCGGCAGTGTCCTCGTTGCCGGTGACAAACCAGATCGGCACCCAGCGCGCCGGTTCAAGTTGGCGCAGTCGCAATGCGGTCTCGCGCCCGTCCATGCCTGGCATCGAATAATCGAGCAGTACCACGTCGGGGCGCTCACGCGTGTAGATTTCCAGCGCCGTCAGACCATCGCTTGCGTGCAGTGCCGTATGCCCCTGGGCCTTGAGAATTGCGCACAGGTACCGCGCCTGTGCCAGGTTGTCTTCGACCACCAGCGCCTTGAGTCGCACCACGGTGCGGACGGAATTCATCTTGTATTCCAGATGCGACAACAGGGCGGGCGGTTAGTGCAGCGTGAACAGCTTGTCGAAATTGGCCACTCGCAATACATCGCGCACTGTGCCGCCGCAGTTGGCCAGACTGACCGCCTTGCCCATCGCCTTGCCTTTGTCGCGCAGCAGCAACAACATGCCCAGGGCGGAACTGTCCAAGTAGTCAACCTCGCCCATATCGACCACCACTTCAGCAACGCCCGCACCGGCGAACGCGTCCTCGTAAGCCTGTTTGAAGCCGCGATGACAGGTGAAATCGAAACGACCCTTGAGCGCAAGTCTGGCCTTGCCGTTCTCTTGATTGACGCTGACGTTCATGATATTTCTCCTAAAAAAAGTCCGCAGCTAATACACAAGCAAACACCCAATTGACCGGCGCGCCACGCGCTGGCCCATGCTCAATCCAGGTCCGTGTCTGCCAGGCAGTGACAGCAAACCTGCCGCGATGTTCTCGAGCGGTACCACTTCGTTGGCAGCTGCGGCGGCGATCGCCTCGCACTGCATGCCAGATAAAAAGCAACCGGCCTCGTCCTGCACCACACTCCATGCCCCGGCATCGCGCATTTCCCGCATCATCAGCGCACTATCCTTGTCCAATCCGCTCAGCATCAGCTCCGCACGAACAGCCCGGCGATTTCCGCGCCGGACTGGAACAACACTTCGACCGACGGTCGATGGCGCTTCGGCGGCGGCGTATCCGACACGACGGCCACGCACCTGGCACCACTTTTCCACAACAAGGGGGGATGACTGCCGGGAGCGGCGTAAGCATTACGTGGCAACCCCCGTTCACCGTTCTCTGTCTCCTTATCGGCAGCGTCACAACATTTATTGAGGCGCTCGGTGAAGCTTTTTGGTGAACCCTGCAGACATGCGCCGGGCGCGGAGCATGTCAGGGGAATCCGGTGGTATTCCCATGGGGGCCTGTTCACACGAAATGCGCAAGTGCATCTTGTGTGAACAGGGCATCCGCACCGACCATCCATCCGAAATCGCTCATTCCGGCCAATCCTTTCCTGAAAAATCGGTGTGTCGGGTGTATCCTCCTGCCCGTGCGCCAACCGGTGACGTGACACTGGAAACACCGGAAATACTGGAATGCGGCCGTCGGCAAATCCACCGGCCAGTTCAGTAAGCGCCAAATCAAGCATTATTCAGACCTTCGCCCGACAACATTCGACGAACATGGAAGTTCTTTTCCCGTTTATCAGCCTCAATTTCCGCCCGTGCCAGCAATCACACGCCCTGAAACAATCCTCGGCGCGACCAGCGATGCTTGCCCGCTTGCCGGCATGAAGAGCCAACGCCTGGGCATTACCGACCGCTTCAAGACACTGACGCCGGTCCCGTTGCCTCAGGCCGCCGGCCGTGCGCCGGTGCGCATCTTGTGTGTCGAGGATTCCGACAGCGATTTCGATCTGTTGCAATTCGCGTTGCGCGCCGCCGGCCTGGCGCATACGGCGATTCGCGTCGAGGACGAAGCAGGCATGCGCGGGGCTCTGGCCAGCGGCAACTGGGACGCAGTGATTTCGGATCACAATCTGCCGAGCTTCTCTTCGGCGGCCGCATTGCGCGTCTTGCGCGAGCAGGAACCCGATACGCCGTTCCTGATCGTCTCGGGTGCCATCGGCGAGGACGCCGCAGTGGCCGCAATGCAGTCCGGTGCCGACGATTACCTGATGAAGCACAGCCTGAAGCGACTGGCGCCGGCCATCGAACATGCGCTCGCCGCCGCCACCGAGCGCCGCCAGCGCCGTGCAGCCACTTCCGAACTGCGCGCTTCACTGGATTACCTGCGCACGGTGCTCACCGCATCCCCGATCGCCATCATCACGCTTGACACCGACCTCAACATCACCCTTTACAACGCCGCTGCCGAGCAGGTACTTGGCGTCGAACGCGACCGGCTGCCCGGCTATCCGCAGCCGATCGCGGACGCCGACAACCGCCGCATCATCGAACGCCTGAAGCAGGCGATCCGCAGCGGCCCGGTGCGCAGTCAGGAGGAAACCTGGATCCGCGGCGACGGCCAGGCGCGCGACTTCACTTTTGCAGCCGCCAGCCTGGGCCAGGATGAAGCAGCAGGTGTGGTGGTGTTTGTGACCGACAACACCGAGCAAAAGCGTGCGGAGCTGACCCAGCGCGAGACCGAAACGCGGTTTGCCGCGATTTCGGCCAATCTGCCCGGAGTGGTGTTCCAGATGCTGGCACGACCGCAGCAGCGCCTCTTGCTGATGCCTTTTGTGAGCGCCGGCGCCACCAGACTTTTCAATGTGGCACCGGCCGACTTCCTGGCCGACCCATCGCGCTTTGTCGACCTGCTCGATGCGGCCGATCGCGACGCCGTGTTCGAGGCCCTCGATCAGGCGATCCGTCTTGGATCGGTGCTCGAAGGCCAGTGGCAGATCGCGCGCGCCGACGGCAGCCGGCGCTGGATTCAACTTTCGGCTACTGCGCGTGAAGCCAATGGCGGCAACTGGCTGTTCGACGGCATCATCACGGACATCACCGCGCAGAAGGAAACCGAACAGAAGCTGACCCGTTCGCGCGAGGAACTGCGCGCACTGACCGCCCATATCGAGGCGCTCAAGGAAGAGGAACGGCGAGCAGTGGCGCGTGAGATACACGACGACATCGGCAGCACCCTCGCAGGCATGAAAGCAGATCTTGCCTGGCTGGCACGGCACTACGCACCAGGCCAGGCCGTGCTTGACAAACTTGCAGGCATGACGCGGCTGGTGGATGGTGCGGTGCAAAGCGCCAACCGCATTGTCCAGGCCCTGCGCCCCGGCATTCTCGACTACGGCATCGCCCCGGCACTGGAATGGCAGGCCAAGGATTTCGCCATTCACAACGGCATACAGGTCAGCTTCGAGACCAATGAGGATGAACTGGCGCTCGATATCGAACAGTCGACGGCGCTGTTCCGCGTATTCCAGGAATCCCTGACCAATGTTTCCAAATATGCGCGTGCGACCCGCATCGAGACCGAGCTGTTCGCCACCGTCACCAGCGTGACTCTGGAAGTGCGCGACAACGGTGCCGGACTCAAGCCTGGCGACCTTATAAAGCCCTCTTCCTTCGGCATCCGCGGCATGATGGAACGCGTGCGCGCCCTCGGTGGATGGCTGGACATCAGCGGCCCGGCCGGACAGGGCACCACCGTGATGTTGTCGATTCCGCGCCGCCGCCCGGGCAGCACCACTCAACTAGTACAGGAATCCACCTCATGATTCGCGTCCTGATTGCCGACGACCACGCGATTGTGCGCAAGGGGCTGGTCCAGATCGCGTCGGAGAGCCGCGAAATCGACATGCGCGGCGAAGCCTCCGAGTACAGCTCCCTGATGCGCCTGATGAAGGAAAATCCCTGCGACGTGCTCCTGCTGGACATCTCGATGCCAGGCAAGAACGGCATCGACGTGCTCAAGATCGTGCATGAGCAATATCCGAAGACCCAGGTGTTGATTCTTTCGATGTATCCGGAGGACCAGTACGCGATTCGCGCCCTCAAGGCCGGGGCCGCCGGCTACCTGACCAAGGATACCGCGCCGGAACGGCTGGTCGAGGCGATCTTCTCGGTCGCGCGTGGCAAGAAATACTACATCACTCAGCAGGTCGCCGAAATGCTGGCCACCCATCTGGTGACCGATACCGAGGGCGCACCGCACGAGGCCTTGTCGGATCGCGAATTCCAGACCATGCGCCTGATCGCCTCGGGCAAGCAACTGTCGCAGATCGCCGACGAGTTGTCGCTGAGCCCGAAAACGGTGAGCGTCTATCGTGCCCGCGTGTTGGAGAAAATGCAGTTGAAAAACAACGCCGAGATGACCCACTACGCGATCAAGCACGGCCTGGTCGAGTAGCCGCTCCGCCGGCCCGGTAGCGCTGCTCTTCAAAGCTGCGGTCGCGCACCTCGCCCACCCGGTTGAAGAACACAGCGCTGGCCAGCGCGTTGCGGGCTTCCCCCTTGTTCAGGCCGGCATTGACACGGCGGCCCAACTCCACGCTTTGTAGCCAATCCAGGATGAACAGCGTGCGCTCGATGCGACCCAACTCGCACAGCGCCACTGCCAGGCCGTTCTGGCGCGGGTAGTCGCCGAGTTTGCTCAGCATCAGCGAGGCGGTAACCGAGCCCTGCTGGATCGAGGTGGCCAGCCTCAGAATATCGTCCCAGTGGGCGCGGCTAGCCTTCACGTTCAGCCGGTCGGTGCTGACCATGGGCTTGAGTGCGTCGCAGGCTTGGTTGCCCTTCGGGATGACAGCTTGATGTAGGCCAGATCGCGGATGCGGGGCGCGAACCGGAAGCCCGGCAGATGCATCAGCGCGAAGACATGATCGGTGAAGCCAGCCGTGTCGGTGTAGTGCTCTTCGATTCGCAGGTCGGACTCGTGACAAAGCAACCCGTCGAGCACATAGGTCGAATCGCGCACGCCGACATTGACCACCTTGACGCTGAACGGCGCGTATTGGTCTGAGATGTGGGTGTAGAAGGTGCGGCCCGGTTCGGTACCGTACTTCAGGTTGACGTGGCCGGTGACTGGCGCAGCCGGGCCAGCACCGTCGTCTTGCTTCCCTCTCGGTGTTCGAGCATATCGTCCAGGCGTTGGCGGTGTTCGGCCTTCAAGGAGTCGGTCAGCGTGGCGTGAATGCGCCGGTTGGCCCGCGTGATGGCTTCGGCGCAGATGCGCTCGACAACATCGAGGGCGGGATGATCGTGCGCCGCTCCCGCAGGGTGTCGAGCACGGCGCCCGCGAGCAGCACGCCCTTGTCGGTTTGCAAAGCCATCGCGATGGTGGCGTGCAACGCCTGGCGGTAGTGCGCCAGGCCGAAGGGTTCGAGCTTCAGGTACGCACGAAGCTCCAAAAGATGCTCACGGTCAGTGGCCTCGGGTTCGGCGTACTGCGGCCAGCAAGCCGGGTCGATGCGCAACTGGCGCCCTATCCAGCGTAGCAGCGGTGCCGGCGCGGCGGCATCGGCCAGCAAGCCCTGTCCCGGGAAGCGCAGCAGACTCGACTGCAGGGCCAGGCCCAGGCGGTCGGCATCGCCGCGTCACTGGCGAATCAGCCGCAGGTCGGCTTCACTGAAGGCGTAGCGCCGGATCAGCTCGTCATCGGTATCGGGCAAAGCCAGCAGGCTTGTCCGCTCGGCGACGCTCAGGATGGAACGACGGAGCATGCTGACTCGTTCTTGAAAACCCTGGGTTATGCTGAGCCAGCCAAGTGGCTGGGCGCTGCTCGGAAAATCAAGGTCCTGCGATTCTCGAAAATAGCTCTTGAAATGCCATTCTCGTTCGCTTACCATTTCAATGAGTTCCGATAAGAAAGATGCCCATGCGACCATCCACCGTGCTTGAGCTTCGGCGTAACCTCATTCGAGAAACGGTGACCCGCTTTCGCACGACGAACCCACGCATTTTTGGGTCGGTGCTTCACGGCACGGACCAGGAAGGCAGCGACCTCGATTTGTTGGTCGATGCGCTGCCTGGTGCCACGTTGTTGGATTTGGGCGATCTGCAAGACGAACTGAAATCGCTGCTCGGTATTGATGTTGACTTGCTGACACCCGGCGACCTACCGCCGAAGCTCCGGGCCAAGGTACTCGCGGAGGCTCAACCGGTATGACCGAGAGCCGGCTGCCGGATTACCTCGATCACATACAGCAGGCCGCAGCCGATGCGCGCCGATTCGTGGGAGGGTTGGCCAAGGACGACTTCCTGGCCGACAAGCGCACACAGCAGGCCGTCATCATGAGCCTCATCATCATCGGAGAGGCAGCCACGAAGGTCATGGATGGCTACGCAGCATTCGCGCAAACACACCCCAATGTGCCTTGGCGCAGCATGCGCAACATGCGTAATCGCATGGCACACGGCTATTTCGACATCAACCTCGATGTGGTGTGGGAGACCGTTCAGGAGTGGCTGCCTGAACTGTTAAATGTACTTACCGCCGCCCTCCACGATGCCGAAAACGAAGGACACAAAGACGAAGGAATGGAACCATGACCAACCCGAACAATCCATGCTGATCGGCTATGCACGCGTTTCAACTCAGGACCAGAACCTTGAGTTACAGCGTGAGGCTCTGGCCAAAGTCGAATGCAAGAAGGTCTTTGAGGACAAGGTAAGCGGCACGCGGGCTGATAGGCCCGGTTTAGCCAAGGCAATGGAAATATTGCGCGAGGGCGACACGCTGGTAGTTTGGAAGCTCGACCGCTTGGGTCGTAGTGTCAAGCAACTAGTCGATCTGGTGGGTGCCCTGCACCAGCAAGGTGTCCAATTTAGGAGCCTGACTGACGCCATAGATACCGGCACGCCATCAGGACGTTTCTTCTTTCACGTTATGGCCAGCCTCGCCGAAATGGAGCGCGAGTTGATCGTCGAGCGCACACGCGCCGGACTGGAAGTCGCCCGACAGCTTGGCCGCAAGGGCGGACGCAAACCAAAGATGACCGAAAGCAAGATTGAGTCAGCCAAGAAACTATTGGCCAACGGCGTTCCGCCCAAGGATGTTGCACAAAACCTCGGTGTGTCTGTCCCGACACTCTATCGCTGGGTGCCCGCCTCGACAATCCACGCTTGAGCCGTCCACATGGCCGTTATGCTTTACCAGAGACCGCTGCCAGCGAGTTGGCTAAATTGTTTAGCTTTTCCAGGTAAGCGATGGACCGGGTGTCGTCTGGCCGCATGCGCTTAGCCGCTTCCAGCGACGCGCAAAGGTCTGCAAGGGAGTTTCTATTTTCATCCGGATTGGAAACGCTTTGCCTCTGCGCGTTGAACTGATCTGCGTCGGGCGCAGTCACATCGAGGCGCTGCTCGCCGTTGATGACGCCTGCATCGCAGAGCTTGTCCGTCTTTGCCTTGAGGTCAGTCCTTGAAATGTTGCTAAGGTCCTTTCCTGCCATGATTTCGCTGGCCCGGTGGCCTGTGTAAACATCGCCGGTTCCCTGCGCCACAGCAGTCGAATTCGTTTGTGCCGATACCCGCTGCCCAGCGCCGGGGGTCCCGAAAACGCTGCCAAGCGACTTGGTGTCCGTGCCTGCGATGTGCCTGGGTGCACGAGCAAGACAAAGACTTAGCGTACGATTTTTTCCGTTTTCTGAGGCGCCCCCTCATTGGCACACACGCCTGCGATCGTCGAAGTGCCGGCAGGCGCAACGGTGGCATGAACGGTGTTGCCATTGCCGCTGTATTGAAGTGCCGCGAAGCTCAGACGGCGCGACATGGCGATGCCGCGCCCGTGGCTGTCGAAGGCGCGTTCCGGACTCATCTC
>CAYYFR010000141.1:0-12422 GCA_964470865.1 uncultured Burkholderiales bacterium
CAGGCGAAATTCCCGGAGCGCCCGATTCGCGTGCTGATCCCGTTCGCCGCCGGCGGCGGCACCGACATCGTGGCGCGCATTCTCGGCCAGCGCTTGGGCGAGCAGATCGGCCAGGCGGTGATCGTCGATGCCAAGCCCGGCGCCGGCGGCGCCATCGCCGTGGCCGAACTGATGCGCGCAGCGCCCGACGGCCACACCCTGATGATCGCCACCAGCACCCACGCAGTGCTGCCCATCGTCTCCAACCTGGCGTGGCATCCGAGCAATGATTTCACCCTCATCGCGGCGGTGTATTCCTATCCCTTCGTGCTGGTCACCAACAGCGAGAACGTCGCGCGCTTCGGATCGCTCGCGCAGTTCCTGACCCATGTGCGCGCCAACCCCGGCAAGATCAACTGGGGATCATCAGGGGTGGGCGGCCCGCAGCACCTGGTGGGCGAACACTTCAACCGCCTGGCCAAGCTCGCGATGGTGCACGTACCCTACAAGGGTAATGGCCCGATGATGCAGGCGCTGCGCGCCAACGAGGTACAGGTGGCCTTCGATACCCAGACCCTGATGCTGCCGCAGATCCAGGAAGGGCGCCTGAAAGCGCTGGCGATCACCTCCGACAAGCGTTCGGCGCGCCTGCCCGACACGCCGACCTTCCGCGAAGCCGGCATGGCCGATTTCTCCATCGAGATCACCAACTTCATCCTGGCACCCAAGGGCACGCCGCCGGCGATCCAGGCCGAACTCAACCGCCAGATCGCCGCAGCGCTGGAACACAAGGAGGTGCGCGACAAACTGGTGGGGTTCGGCCACAGCGTGCCGCTGGCCGGCGACAACACAGTCGCCGCAGTGAAAGGCCATATCGACAGCTTCCATGCCACTTACGGGCGCCTGGTGCGAGAGCTGGGCTTGGCCGACAAGTAGTACGCACAAGGCGCAAAGTCGTTCGGAATCCTCAAGTTCGATTGCGCCACTCGACGGCGCGCACCTGCACAGACCACAAGGAGAGAAATGGAAGCCCTAGAAACCCGTACACAGGCCAAGGCAAGCGCCCCTCGCGAGATCGCCGACCTGCCCGGCCCGCCGCGCATTCCGCTACTGGGCTCGCTGCACAAGGTGCGCCCGGCCATCATTCACCGGCAACTGGAGGACTGGAGCCGCGCATATGGCCCTTACTATCGCCTGAAGCTCGCCAAGCGCGAGCTCCTGGTGGTGAGCGACCACGAAGTCATCGCCACCATGCTGCGCGATCGACCTGACGGTTTCCGGCGCTCGGATCGCCTGGAGCACATCGCCGCCGAGATGGGGCTCGAGCCCGGCGTGTTCGGCAGCGAGGGCGAATCCTGGCGGCGCCAGCGGCGCATGGTGATGGCGGGTTTCGATCCGGCGCATGTGAAGGCCTACTTTCCTTCGATGGCAAGGGTGGCGCAACGCCTCGAAGGGCGCTGGCGCAAGGCGGCGGCGAGCGCTGCGGCGATCGATCTGCAGTCCGACCTGATGCGCTATACGGTCGATACCATCGCAGGCCTCGCCTTCGGCGCCGAGGTCAATACCCTGGAGTCGGGCGCGGACGTGATCCAGCAGCACCTGGACCGCATCTTCCCGGCCCTGTTCAAGCGCATCCTCGCGCCCTTCGCCTACTGGCGCTTGGTGAAGCTGCCTGCCGATCGGGCGCTGGACCGCAGCATTGCCGAAGTCAAGGCGGCGATCGCCGGCTTCATCGCCGCGGCGCGCGGGCGTCTGGCCGCCGATCCGGCGCGCCGCGCCAACCCGCCCAACCTGCTCGAGACGATGATCGTCGCCGCCGACGCGCCCGACAGCGGCCTTACCGACCGCGAGGTCGCCGGCAACGTGATGACCATGCTTTTGGCCGGCGAAGACACCACCGCCAACACGCTCGCCTGGATGATCTACTTGCTCAACGGGCACCCCGCGGCGCTGGCCAAGGCGCAGGCAGAGGTGCGGGCGCATGCACCCGACTCGGCGCGCTTTTCGCACCAGCAGATGGGTGCGCTCGACTACCTGGAAGCCTGCGCCCACGAGACCATGCGCTTGAAGCCGGTGGCGCCGTTCAACTCCCTGGTGGCATTGCGCGACACCATGGTCGGCGGCGTGCGCGTACCCAAGGGCACGCCCATCTTCTGCCTGTTGCGACATGACAGCGTCGACGAGCGCCTGGTGCCGCAGGCATCGCAGTTCCTGCCCGAGCGCTGGCTGGGCGACGGCGGACCGTCGCAGGCAGCCAATTCCGCCAAACGCATTTCCATGCCCTTCGGTGCCGGGCCGCGGGTGTGCCCGGGGCGCTACCTGGCCATGCTGGAGATCAAGATGGCGATGGCGGTGCTGCTCGGGCAGTTCGACCTGGCGGGCGTGGCGACACCGGACGGCGGCGAGGCGCGCGAGACCATGGCCTTCACCATGTACCCCGACGGACTCACCATGCGTTTGCGCGCCAGGGCTTGACCGCCGCGTCCGGCGCCGCGCCATCCCAGCATTTGGCCAGCAGTTCCGGCGGCCACGGCAGCGCCTTGGCGGCCGCGCGCTCGATCCACACATGGACCACCCGCCCACGCCCGACCAAGCGCGGTGCGGCTGTGACATCCCACATTTCGACCGCATGTTCCATGCTGGTGCGGCCTACCTTGGCTACCGTGATTCGGCACAACACCGTACCCGGATAAAAAACCTGGCTCACGAAATCATAGGAAATGTGCGCCATCGTCGCGCTGTAGCGCGCATTGGGAACGCGAATTCCCATTTGCACGTACCAGTTATGAAAAGTGCGGCTGATGAAAACGAAGTAGCGCGCGTTGTTCACGTGGCTGGAAAAGCGGTCATCCGGCTGGTCGTCCGCAGTGATTTCTATCCTGAGTTCGTGGCATTGAAGGGGGGCCATGAGTCAATCACGGTGATGTGAATGGCGCCATTGTGGGGCCGCAGCTTGCTCCGGTACAAGCTGCGGCGCGCCATTGGTGGTGCGACCGGCCACTCTTGCCGCCGCGTCACTCGATGCGAGGATATGCGGCCGCCACAAGGGACTGATGACACGCGCCCGCTGAGGCCAAGCGTGTCTGGCGCATGCTTCGCGCCGCCCCGTTGCCGCTGCGCGCCGGACCCCGCAAAGAGCCGGCATCAGGTTTTCCGCTGCCCGGCCGTTAAAAACTTCGAAGATGCAGGCGCCCGGCGCGCTCCGGAGCGGTGGCGCACGAGCACTTGCGTCCGCGTTTCACCAACCAGGCACGGCGCTTCGGGCGGCAGTCGGCTGCAACCGGGGCGCGAGGGAAGCAATCGTATGGCAAGAGTGCTTGTGGTCGAGCATGATCCGGCGATCCGCCGGCTGCTGGCGCTTCATCTTGAAAGCGAGACCCATGACGTAATGGCCGCCGAAGACGGCGAACAGGGCCTGCGCATGGCGATCGAATCGCATCCGGACCTGATCGTCTCGGAATCGCGCATACCGCGCCTGAACGGCATCGAGATGCTGGCGGGCATTCGATCCAACGCGCAAACCGCAACCACGCCGTTCATCTTCCTTACCGATTCCGACGATACGGACTTGCGCGAGCGTTCGAGCGCGATGCGGGTTTCGGACTACCTGGTCAAGCCGTTCAATCGTGAAAGCCTGCTGCGCGCGGTGTCCAGACAAACCCGCCAGCGCCGGACCAGGCAACTGGAGATCGAAACACAGGAACTACCGCTATCCGGACATGGCGAGACCATGGCGATGGCGCCCCAGTACACGGCACCGCATCCCGACATCGACACCCCCAGCGCCGACGCCACCGCCCGGCCGGTGGATGGCACGGTGATGTTCTTCGCGATCCGCGACTTCAACCGCGTCGGTGAGGCACTGGGTGAGGAACTGCAGCTCGAACTGTTCAACACCTTCTACGAAAACGTGCGTGACGTCGTCACCAATGGCTCGGGCTGGGTCGTCAAGACCATCGAAGGTGGCTTCATCGCCATGTTCGAGGATGGCGTGACCAGCAGCATCCACCATGCCGAGCGTGCCGCCAAGACAGCGATTCTGTGCGTTCTGGCACTGCATCGCTACGGCCCCTGGGTTGCCGAAAAGCTGGGCCACGGCAAGATCCCGGCATTGGCCGCCATCGCCGGCATGCATTCCGGCCCGGTCTCGGTCTGCAGCCTTTACGGCGGGCGGACCGGCGGCAAATCCGAGCGCACCATCATCGGTGACACGGTCAACGTGGCCTCGCGCCTGCAGGCGCGCGCCGGCGAACTCGGCTGGGGCATCGTTGTCAGCGACGCGACGCAGCGCGGCGCCGGGCCGCGCTTCGGCCACGGCCGCGCTGGACAGATCGTGGTCAAGGGGCGCAAGTCGCCACTGGACATTGTGGAAATCACCGCGCTCCAGGCAAAGCCCGGTGCCGATGCGGTGGATGGCGCTTTCTATATCGATGTCGCCAGCGCCCTGGTCGCCAACACGCGCCTGCTCAATGCGCAAAATTCCGTTCGGCAGCCTGCGAGCGCCGCGCCGCCAGCCGCGAGCGCCGCTGCACGAGCGGCCACCGCGGCGCCAGTTCAAGCTGCCCAAACCCCCGATGTCGCGCCGATCGCGGTCGATGGCTACCGCGTACTACGCAAGATCGGCGAAGGCGGCATGGCACAGGTGTATCTGGCGCAGCACCTCGCATCGGACCACCCACGTGTGCTCAAGCTGATGCGCTTGACCGCAGAACATGAAAGCGAAGCCAGCAAGCGCTTCGTCCGGGAATATGCGCTGTTGATGCAGAGTTCGCACCCGAACGTTGCACGCGTCTACCAGCACGGACATGAGGGCGGTTATGCCTACATGGCAATGGAGTATTTTCCCGGCGGGGATTTGCGCGGCCTGATGCGGGCGCAGTGCGCGCCGGATATGGCCGTCGCGGTGCTGATGCAGATCGCCGGCGGCATCACCGCCGTCCACCGGTTGGGGGTGGTTCACCGCGACCTCAAGCCCGACAACATCATGATCCGCGACGACGGCAGCATGGCGATCGCCGACTTTGGCATCGCCAAAAAAGTCGGCGATGCGCATGGGCCGACCCGGCATGGCGACATCCTCGGCACGCCGCACTATGTATCTCCCGAGCAGGTGCTGGGCATTCCTGCCGACCATCGGGCTGACATCTATAGCCTGGGCGTGATGTTCTTTGAAATGCTGTCAGGCAAGCGCGCCTATGTGGCCGATACGGCTCTGGGCCTGATGCACCAGCATGCACATAGTCCGGTGCCGCAATTGCCGGACGATCTCAAGCGCTATCAGCTACTGCTCGAGCGCATGATGGACAAGGACAAGCACCGACGCTTCGGCGGCGCTTGCGAGATCATCGACTTCATCACGCACTATCACCTGGCATAGCCGGGCCCGAGCGCAACAGCCGGGGCGGCTAAGGCCGGTTCGCGCCGCCCTTGCCGGAACACGCGTGAAATGCTGTGCGCAGCGCCAGCGCGGAGCCCGCAAGCGGCCACCCACATGCATTAGAGCCCCCGCTCTAATTCGCTGCAATTTCCGATGTTATTGATTTTGTGGACATTTTTGTTGAAACGCGTTGCGATCTTGCGGCGCACAACGAAAATCGCTTGACCGCTATGGCTCTCATCTGAGAAAAAGCACGACCGTTCGTATTAATTTGAGCGCCATGGCCAAAGCTGGCAGCAACATTTCCAAAGGTTCACAAACCCGCAGCGCGATTCTCGACGCGGCCCTGGGCATCGCCAGCCGCGACGGGCTCGAAGGGCTGTCAATCGGCATGCTGGCTGAGGCGCTCGGCATGTCGAAATCCGGCGTATTCGCGCACTTCGGCAGCCGCGAAGAATTGCAGATCGCGCTGATCGACGAGTACGCGCGGCGCTTCCTGGAAGCGGTGTTCCATCCGGCGATCAGGCTGCCGCGCGGCCTGCCGCGCTTGAAGGCGATGTTCGAAAACTGGCTGCATCGCGTACAGACGATCGAAATTCCCAACGGCTGCGTGTTCATTTCCGGCGCGGTGGAGTTTGATGACCGGCCCGGCCCGGTGCGCGACCGCATGGTCGAAGTCAATCGCGGCTGGCAGGGCGAAATGCGCAAGGCCGCCCGCCAGGCGATCGACTGCGGACACCTGGCCGCCGGATGCGATCCGGAACAATTGGTATTCGAACTTTATGGCGTCATGCTCGCTCTGCATCATGATGCCAGGCTGTTGCGCGACAGCCGCGCGGTCGAACGCGCGCGCCGCGCCTTCGACCGCAGCGCTGCTTTCTACGCCACCGGCACGAATGTGGCACGCACGGCGAGCGGCCGGACCACCGAAACAATCGCGGCGTAAGCAAAGACACGGCGCTGCGACCAACCATTCACCAATAGACTTACGAAGAAGGCACACCATGGCTCAATACACTGCCCCACTGCGCGACATCCAGTTCGTACTGCACGAACTTCTTGATGTCGGCAGCACCTTGAAAGACCTGCCGGCGCAGGCCGAAGTCACGCGCGAACTGGTGGACCAAGTAGTGGAGGAAGGCGGCAAATTCTGCGCCGAAGTGCTGTTTCCCCTGAACCAGGTAGGTGACCGCGAAGGCTGCGTGCTCGACCAGGCAACCCATGAAGTCAAGACGCCCACCGGTTTCAAGGATGCGTTCCGGCAGTTTGCCCAGGCCGGCTGGCCGGCGCTCTCGTGCGACCCGGAATACGGCGGCCAGGGCCTGCCCCATGTGGTGCAGACGGCGTTCCAGGAAATGATGAACTCGGCCAACCAGGCCTGGGCCATGTACCCGGGCCTGACCCACGGCGCCTATGGCGCGCTGATCAAGCATGGCACCGACTACCAGAAGAAGACCTATCTGCCGAAATTCGTCTCCGGCGAATGGACCGGCACCATGTGCCTGACCGAGCCGCATTGCGGTACCGACCTGGGCCTTCTGCGCAGCAAGGCAGAACCGCAAGGCGACGGCACCTACAAGATCAGCGGCGGCAAGATTTTCATTTCGTCCGGCGAACACGACATGGCCGCAAACATCATCCACCTTGTGCTGGCGCGCCTGCCGGACGCTCCCGCCGGCACCAAGGGAATTTCCCTGTTCATCGTGCCCAAGTTCCTGGTCAACGCGGACGCCAGCCTGGGGGCGCGCAACAGCATCACGTGCGGCGCGCTCGAACACAAGATGGGCATCCACGGCAACTCCACCTGCCAGATGAATCTGGACGGCGCCATCGGCACCCTGGTGGGTGAACCCAACAAGGGGCTCAACGCCATGTTCGTGATGATGAACGGGGCGCGCCTGGGCGTGGGCATGCAGTCGTTGGGCCTGATGGAAGTGGCCTACCAAAGCTCGGCCGCCTATGCCAAGGACCGCCTGCAAATGCGCTCGCTGTCGGGCCCGAAGGCGCCGGAAAAAGCCGCCGACCCGATCATCGTGCATCCGGATGTGCGACGCATGCTGCTCACCCAGCGCGCCTATGTCGAGGGCAGCCGCGCCTTCGCCTACTGGATTGCGCTGCAGGCCGACATCGCACACTATTCCTCGGACGAGGACGAACGCGCCGATGCCGAAGACATGCTGGCGCTCCTGACGCCGATCATCAAGGCCTTCATCACCGATGCCGGCAGCGAATGCACCAACCTGGCGCTGCAGGTGTTCGGCGGTCACGGCTTCATCACCGAGTGGGGCATGGAGCAATTCGTGCGCGATGCGCGCATCAACCAGATCTACGAGGGCACCAACGGCATCCAGTCGCTGGATTTCCTCGGCCGCAAGGTGCTGGGCGACGGTGGCAAGAAAATGAAGAAGTTCGGCGCCATGGTCGAAGCGCTGGCCGAAGAGCATGCCGCCGATGCGGCGCTGAAGGAATTTATCGAGCCCTTGGTCGCGATCGGCGAACGCTTGGCCGAGGTGTCGATGTGGGTCGGCATGCAGGGCTTCAAGAACCCGGATGAAGTCGGCGCTGCGGCGGTGGACTACCTGCGCCTGGCCGGGCATCTGGTCTATGCCTACTTCTGGGCGCGCATGGCCGTAGTCGCATTGCCCAAGGCTGACGGCGATCCCTTCTACAAGGCCAAGATCGCGACCGCGCGCTTTTACTTCAGCCGCCTCCTGCCCGAAACCGAAATGCTGGCCACGCGCATCAAGAGCGGCTCGAAAGTGCTGCTCGCGCTTGAGGCGGAGCATTTTTGAGCGTTCAAAAGTAAACACCTGCTTTTGAGCAGACTGATTTGCCCTTGAAGCGCCGGCAAAGCCGGACGAATCAAGGTGTGACACAACAAGGAAACCAAATATGGCAAATTTCATCGTGAACAAAGTGGCGGTGCTGGGCGCCGGCGTGATGGGGGCGCAGATCGCCGCGCACCTGGTCAATGCCCGAGTGCCGGCGATCCTGTTCGATCTGGCGGCAAAGGAAGGGCCGAAAAGCGGCGTTGCGATAAAGGCGATCGAGGCACTCAGGAAACAGAATCCGGCGCCGCTTGGGTTGCCGCAACTGGCAGATTTCATTGTGCCTGCCAACTACGACGATGACCTCGAAAAACTCGCCGACTGCGACCTGATCATCGAGGCGATCGCAGAGCGCATCGAATGGAAGCACGACCTGTACCGCAGAATCGCGCCGCATGTGGGTGCCCGCGCCATCCTTGCTTCGAACACATCGGGCATCCCGATCCACAGCCTGGCCGAAGCATTGCCGGCTAAGTTGAAAGCGCGCTTTTGCGGCGTGCACTTCTTCAACCCACCGCGCTACATGCACTTGGTCGAGTTGATTCCGATCGCCACCACCGAGCCTGCGATCATGGACGACCTCGAGGGCTTTCTCACCAGCACGCTCGGCAAGGGCGTGCTGCGCGCCAACGATACGCCCAACTTCATCGCCAATCGCGTCGGCACCGCCGGCATGGCCATGGCCCTGTACAACGCCGAGCGCCTGGGCCTGCCCTTCGACGTGGTCGACGACTTGACCGGGGCCAAAATCGGGCGCGCCAAATCAGCCACCTTCGGCACCGCCGACGTGGTGGGCTTGGACACGATGGCGAGCGTCATCAACACGCTCAAGAACACCCTTGCGGCCGATCCCTGGCACAAGTATTTCGACCATCCGGCCTGGCTTGCGACGCTGCTGGAAAAAGGCGCGCTGGGCCGCAAGACAAAGGGCGGCGTGTTCAAGAAGGTCGGCAAAGACATCCTGATGTTCGACCCCAAGAGCGGCGACTATGTTGCGAGCAAGGGCAAGGCCGCGCCCGAGGTCGACAAAATCCTGAAGAAGAAGGATTGGGGCGAACGTTTCAAGCTGCTGCGCGAATCGGCGCATCCGCAGGCGCAATTCCTTTGGGGCATGTATCGCGACAGCTTTCACTACATCGCGGTGCACCTGGCGGAAATCGCCGACACCGCGCGCGACGTCGATCTGGCGATGCGCTGGGGCTTCGCCAACAAGCAGGGGCCGTTCGAACTTTGGCAGCAGGCCGGCTGGGAGCAGGTCGCCAACTGGGTTCGTGAAGACATCGAGCAAGGCAAAACGCTGACCAGCGTTCCGCTGCCGGCCTGGGTGTTCGCCAACAAGGATGGTGTGCACAGCGCGGCCGGTTCCTGGTCGGCGAAAGAAGGCCGCTTCAAGCCGCTTTCCACACACCCGGTCTATGCGCGCCAGGCGTTTCGCGCCAACGTCTTTGGTGCCGGCGCCACCAACCCGGCCGCGGGCGGCACCACCGTGCATGAAGATGAAGGTGCACGCCTGTGGCACCTGGGCGACGGCGTCCTGATCGTATCGTTCAAGTCAAAACTCAACGTGCTGGGCGCCTTGCAGATCGCTGCCCTGCACCAGGCGCTGGACCTGGCGGCAGCCGACTACAAGGCGGTGGTGGTGTACCAGACCGGCGCCCCGGACGGCGCAGCGTTCTCGGCCGGCGCCGACCTGCAGTCGATGCAGCCGATGATCCAGGAGCATGGCCTGGCCATCGTCGAGCCCGAAATCAGGAAGCTGCAGCAGGCCTTCATGCGCATGAAGTATTCGCCGGTGCCGGTGGTGGCCGCGGTCGCGGGCCTGGCCTTGGGCGGCGGCAATGAACTGCAGTTGCATGCAACCAAACGAGTCGCGGCTCTGGAGAGTTACATCGGGCTGGTTGAAGTCGGCGTGGGCTTGATCCCGGCCGGCGGCGGGCTCAAGGAAGCCGCCATGCAAGGGGCGCTGCAGGCCCAGGCGATCGGCTCGACCAATCTGCTGGATTTCATCAAGAACCGCTTCCAGACCATCGCCACGGCGACGGTTGCCAAGAGCGCGCTCGAAGCGCGCGCGCTGGGTTTCCTGCAGGCGACCGACACCATCGTCTTCAATCTCTACGAGTTGCTGCATGTGGCGCGTGCGGAGGCGCTGGCGCTGGCCGATGCCGGCTACCGGCCGCCGCAGAAGACGAAGTTTCCGGTGGCCGGTCGCGCCGGTATCGCCACCATCAAGGCCTCGCTGGTGGGCATGCGTGACGGCGGCTTCATCAGCGAGTACGACATGCTGTTGGGTGAGCGCATCGCCAGCGCGATCTGTGGCGGCGACGTCGAACCCGGCAGCCTGGTCGACGAGGAATGGATTCTCGGGCTGGAACGGCGCGGCTTCATGGATTCGCTCAAGGATGAACGCACTCAGGAGCGCATCTACACCATGCTGACCACCGGCAAGCCGCTGCGCAACTGATACTCCCTCCTCTTGAAGGGCAAGGGGTTGATGAAACAAGGAGAATGAAAATGAGCAAGCAAGTACAAGACGCCTATATCGTCGCCGCCGTGCGCACCCCGATCGGCAAGGCGCCGCGCGGCATGTTCCGCAACACCCGCCCCGACGACCTGCTGGTGACCGCGATTCGCGCCGCCCTGGCCAAGGTGCCCTCGCTCGACCCCAACGCGATCGAGGACGCGATCATCGGCTGCGCCATTCCCGAGGGCCCGCAGGGCTTGAACGTCGGGCGCATCGCGGTGCTGCTGGCCGGCCTGCCGCAATCGGTGGGCGGGGTCACGGTCAACCGCTTTTGCGCCTCCGGGCTCACCACCATCGCAATGGCGGCCGACCGCATCCGCGTCGGCGAGGCCGACGTAATGCTGGCAGGCGGCTGCGAATCGATGAGCATGGTGCCGATGATGGGCAACACACCCTCGATCAACGACCGCGTCTTCTCCGACGAGAACATCGGCATCGCCTACGGCATGGGATTGACCGCCGAGAAAGTGGCGCAGCAATGGAAGATCTCGCGCGAGGCGCAGGACGCCTTTGCGGTCAAATCGCACCAGAAGGCAATAGCCGCGATCGCAAGCGGCGCTTTCGCCGATGAACTCACGCCGATGGCGGTAAGCGAGCGCACGCCCGATCTGGCAAGCGGCGAGATCGTGGTGAAGAACCGCACTGCCGATACCGACGAAGGTCCGCGTGCCGAAACCACCATGGAAGCCCTGGCCAAGCTGCGCGCGGTGTTCGCCGCCGGGGGCAGCGTCACCGCCGGCAACAGTTCGCAAACTTCCGACGGTGCCGGCGCACTCTTGATCGTCTCCGAACGGGCCCTGAAGCAGTACGAACTGACACCGCTTGCGCGCTTTGTTTCCTTTGCGGTCAAGGGCGTGGACCCGAAGATCATGGGCATCGGACCGAAGGAAGCGATTCCGCTGGCGCTCAAGCATGCGGGCTTGTCGCAGGACGACATCGGCTGGATAGAACTCAACGAGGCCTTCGCCGCGCAATCACTGGCGGTGATCGGTGACCTGGGCCTCAACCTCGACCGCATCAACCCGAACGGCGGCGCCATCGCGCTGGGCCATCCGCTGGGCGCCACCGGTGCCATGCGCGCGGCCACCGCGATCCACGGCGCGCGCCGCACCAAACAAAAATACAGCATGGTCACCATGTGCGTCGGCACCGGCATGGGTGCGGCCGGCATTTTCGAAACGCTCTAGTGTGGTGCCCCGCAGAATGCAACGTCGTGCGTTTCTGATTCTGGCGGCGGCAGCGCCGCTGTCAGGATGCGCGGAAGCCGGGATCAAGACCTTCGCCAACCTGGACGCGGCCGATCGCGGCCTGGTTGAACTGCTGAAGCACCCGCATGGCACCACCGGCGCGTGGACGCTTGGCCGGATTCTCGAACACGCCACTCAAAGCGTCGAGTACTCGATGACGGGCTATCCGCAGAAGAAGTCCGCTTTGTTCCGCGCCACCGTCGGCGCGGCCGCGTTCGCCGTTTTCGATGCACGCGGCAGCATGAGCCATGCGCTAGACGAGCCGATCCCCGGCGCCCCGGCGCTCAAGGATGCGAAGCTTGGGCCAGCCGTCGCCCGCCTCAGGGATGCGCTCGGCCGCTTCGCCGCCCGCAAACGAGGTTTGCAAGCGCACTTCGCCTACGGCGAACTCACCCACGCGCAGTACACGCGCGCGCACCTGATGCACCTGGCCAATCACTGGTCTACAGTGGTGCGCGCCTGACCCAAGG
>CAYYFR010000141.1:12522-15281 GCA_964470865.1 uncultured Burkholderiales bacterium
CACCTGATGCACCTGGCCAATCACTGGTCTACAGTGGTGCGCGCCTGACCCAAGGAGTCACGATGTCGATCTATCTGCCAAGCTTCGATGCGGCGTATTTCAACGGCCGCAGCCCCGGCCACCTGCCTGGCTTGTTGGGCGTGCGCATTGTCGAGCTTGGTCAGGATTTCATCCGCGCCGAGTTGCCGGTGCGTCGCGAACTCTTCGCACCCAACGGCTTCCTGCACGCCGGCAGTGTGGTGACCCTGGCCGATACCGCGTGCGGCTATGCCTGTGTGGCCCATTTGCCCGACGGCGCCGGCGGCTTCACCACCCTCGAACTGAAAAGCAACCACCTGGGTACAGCCCGCGACGGCACAATCGAAGTGCTGGCCAAGGCGGCGCACCTGGGCCGCACAACGCAAGTGTGGGATGCCACGGTCTCGCATCGCGAAACAACCAAAACCATCGCGCTGTTCCGCTGCACGCAGATGGTGCTGTGGCCGAAGTGAGCGCAGCGCAAGCGCTGACCCTGACCACACGCGGCGGGGCCAAGCTCGCGGCGTGGCGCTCGATAGCTACAGCGCCGCACGGCGCCGGCACACCCGGGTTGCGCCCGCCGACTGGGGCACGAAGCGCATCGGCCACATGGGACTGTTCCGCAAGGAGATGGCCGCGCATCGGCCGCGCATCGGCCGCATGCTGGATGAATTGCCCGTCACCGGCACACAAGGGAGCACGAAATGAGTATTGAAACAAGCATTGCCGATTCGATCATGCGCATCCGCTTCGATCGCGCGGAGAAAAAGAACGCGATCACCGCAGCCATGTACCAGACCATGGCCGAGGCACTGCTTGCGGCCGAGGCCGACGCCGCGGTACGGGTGGTGCTGTTCGAAGGCAGCCCGGCAATCTTCACCGCCGGCAACGACCTCGAAGATTTTCTCAAGAACCCGCCCTCCGGTAGCGACAGTCCGGTGTTTCGTTTCCTTACGGCGATTTCCCACGCCAGGAAGCCGCTGATCGCCGCGGTGGCCGGCGCGGCAGTCGGCATCGGCACCACCATGCTCCTGCATTGCGATGCGGTATATGCCGCCGACAACGCCAGGTTCAGCCTGCCTTTCGCCAGCCTGGGCCTATGCCCGGAAGCCGCGTCCAGCTTGTTGTTGCCGTCCCTTGCCGGCTACCAGCGCGCGGCGGAAAAGCTCATGTTCGGCGAGCCCTTTGACGCCGCCGAGGCGCGCGAGATGGGCCTTGTCAATCAGATCCTGCCGGCTGCCGAACTGGCGGCCTTCGCGTATGAGCGCGCGCGCAAGCTGGCCGCGCTGCCAGCGGCTGCGCTGCGCACCACCAAAGCCTTGATGCGCGGCGCCCATTTGAAGGCGGTCGAGGCGCAGATGGCCGAAGAAGGCACGCAGTTCCGCAAGCTGCTCGCCTCCCCTGCGGCCAAGGAGGCCTTCAGCGCGTTTTTTGAACGGCGCAAGCCGGATTTCTCGACGTTTTCCTGAGAAGCACGATGCGCGGTCTGGCACTTTCGCTGGCCTTCGCGCCGCTCTCGCCCTGGCTCTTGCTGCAAGGCCTGCGCGTGCGCCGCGACACACCGCGTCTGGACCCCGCCGGCGGGCCGGCCAAAGGCACATGCGGCACATGCGGCACATGCGCCGGCCCGGCGCAGTCGCGGCCGTTGCGCCTGCTGGCCATCGGCGAATCCACTGTTGCCGGGGTTGGAGCGGCGCATCATGACGAGGCGCTCACCGGCCAGCTCGCCAGGCAACTGGCCAGGCTGACCGGGCGCAGCGTCGCCTGGGTCGCATGCGGGTTGTCGGGTGCCTCCGTGGCGACAGCGCGCACGGCCTTGTTGCCGCAGGTCGCAGCCGAACCGGCGGACCTGCTGCTGGTGGTCTTTGGTGTCAATGACGTGCTCGAACATACCCGCCCCGCGCGCTACGCCAGGGATTTGCAGGCCCTGATCGGCGCGCTGCGCGAGCGTGTGGGCAATGCGCCGGTGCTGATCGCCGCAGCACCGCCGATGGGCCGCTTTCCTGCGCTACCGCGGCCCCTGAACGCCTATCTCGGTGCGCGCGCCGCGCTGCTCAATGCCGCCACCCGCAAACTGGCTGTCGGGCGCGCGGCACAGGTGGCGCCGCCGGCAAGCATCGAGCCGACCCTGTTCGCCAGCGATGGCTTCCATCCGTCCGCAGCCGGCTACGCCGTGTGGGCCGAATCGCTTGCGCACGCCGCGCTGGATCACCAGTTTGTCGCCTGAGTCACGTCCATCGCGCATGTTCGAACGCCTGCGAAACCTCTTGCGCAACAACACACCGGCGGTAACAGAACGCACGGTCAGCGACAACCCGGTCGCCAGCGCACGCACCCTTCTGGCAGAGGGCCGCAACGACGCCGCGCGCGCCCTGCTTGAAAAGCACATCGCCACGCAAAGCGCCGATGCGGACGCGCTCGCGCTCCTGGGCTGGTTGCTGTTCGACGCCGGCCAAGCTGTGGCTGCGCGTGCCTGCCTGGAGCGTGCACTGCTACGCGATCCCGCCCACATCGAGGCACTCAACGCAATGGGTGCCCTGAGCAGTGACGACGCCGACCCCGAGGCCTCGATCGGCTGGTTTCGCGCAGTGCTGCGCCATGATCCCGACAACGCCGCCGCCAGCTACAACCTGGGCCAGCGCCTGTTTTTCCGCGGCGACTACGCGGAAGGCTTTCGCATGCTCGGTGCCCGCCATCGCCTGCATCACGGCCGCGACAATCCGCTGGCACCGCTGCCGGCC
>CAYYFR010000142.1:0-15190 GCA_964470865.1 uncultured Burkholderiales bacterium
CGGCCGGCTTGGTCACCGGCCGTGGCTTCACCTCGACATCAACCCTTGGCTCGACCTTGGGTGCCGGCAATGGTGCCACCGGCACCGCAGGCTTGATCAGCTCAACTATCACGGGGGCGATGGCCTTCAAGACCTCGCGAGCAGGCGCATAGCTCAGGAGCAGCGCGATCGCCGCAAGATGCAGCAGCAGCACCAGCGCCAGACCTACCCATGCGGTACGGTCCGGGCGCGCACCAGCCAGTTGAAGAATCATCGCAGCGCTGTGACAGTGGCGGAAGTATTGGGTAGTATTGCAACCTGGTTGCGAATGATACATTGATAGCGGTCCGCGATCGCCGCGGAGCCACCGTGTAGTACGACTGCGACCAACCAAACCCGGAGCGATTCGCAGGCAGGCAAGCCGGATGGTTTGCAGGCAAGGTCGCTCGGCATTCGGCTGCGACATCCAGTGCATGGAGGCATCAAGATGAACTGCAAGGCACGAAGGATCGCGTTGACTCTCGTCCTTTCATTGACGCCAGGCACGATCCCCTTTGCAGCCGCGCATTCGGCACATGTGCACGGGCAGGCGACGCTGCAGGTCACGCTCGATGGCGCACGGCTGGTGGTCACCGTCGACAGTGCGCTGGACAATCTGCTGGGCTTCGAGAGCGCGCCGCGCAACGACGCGCAGCGACGTCTGGCAAACGCGCTGGCCACCCGGCTGCGCCAGGTCGAAACCGTGGTTCTGCCCGCAGCCGAAGCGGACTGCAAGCCCAACAGCGTGCGCTTGCATGCGCCGGTGCTGGCCGGCACGGCGGCGCACGATGCAAGCTTGCCCCCCGCAGGGGCCGCCGCTACGAGTGAGCATGGCAACATGACGGCGATTTATATTTTCGATTGCGCGAAACCACAGGCACTGCGTGTGATCGAACTCAAGCTGTTCGAGGGTTTCCCGCGTTTACTGCGCGTATCGGCGCAATTGGCCGGCCCGCGCGGTCAGTCACAGCAACGCCTCACTCCGAAGCGCCGGCAGATCACCCTTTGACTTCAAGCACTTGCCTCCCGTGACCGACGCCGTATCGATCGAAAACCTGGTCTTCCGCTGGCAACCACACCTGCCTGCATGCCTGGACATGCCAGGCTTCCGTCTGGCGGCCGGCGAGAGCCTTTTTCTATACGGCCCTTCGGGCAGCGGCAAGAGCACCCTCCTGAACCTGATTGGCGGCGTCATGGTTCCCGAGCGCGGCAGCATCCGCGTACTGGGTTGCGAATTCACGCAAGCACAGGCGCGTACGCGCGACCGCAAGCGGGCCGATCACATCGGCTTCCTGTTTCAGCAATTCAATCTGGTGCCTTATCTGTCGGTACTGGAGAACGTGCTCTTGCCCTGCCGCTTCTCGGCAAGACGTGCGGCGCAGGCTCTGCGGCGCTCGCCTTCACTGGCAGCCGAGGCGGCTCGCCTGCTGGCACGGCTCGATATCGCGCCGGACTTGTTTGCCCGCCGCGTCACCGATTTGTCGATCGGCCAGCAGCAGCGCGCCGCCGCCGCGCGTGCGTTGATCGGCGCGCCTGAAATCATCATCGCCGACGAACCCACATCGTCACTGGACAGCGCACGTCAAGAAGCTTTTCTGGAGCTCCTGCTGGAGCAGTGCGCGCAAACCGGCAGCAGCCTCTTGTTCGTCAGCCACGATCAGCGGCTGGCGGCACCGTTTTCACGCCGCCTGGCCCTGCATGAAATCAACCATGTACCCACGATGACGGCCGCCGCATGAACCGTTTCATCTGCATGCTTGCCCTGCGCAGCGCCTGGAACCGGCGTCTCACCCTGGGCATGACGCTTTTGTCGGTGGCGTTGAGCGCAGCGCTGCTGGTGGGCATCGAACGCCTGCGCGCGGACGCGCGCGAAAGTTTCGCCGAAGCCGTTTCCGGTACCGACCTGATCGTAGGCGCCCGCGCCAGCCCGGTCGAACTGATGCTGTATGCGGTGTTTCGTATTGGCGCTGCCACCAACAACATCGGCTGGCAAAGTTTCCAGGCGCTGGCGCGCGACCCCGCCGTGACGTGGGCCGTACCGCTGTCGCTGGGCGACTCGCATCGCGGCTTCGCCGTACTGGGCACCACCGGCATGTACTTCGAACGCTTTCGCCACGGCAATGGTCGCGCCCTGCGATTCACCGATGGCAAGCCCTTCGAGCAATTGTTCGATGCCGTGATCGGCGCCGAGGTCGCAGCCGCGGCCGGCTATCGCCTCGGCCAGCGCATCACCTTGTCGCATGGCTCGGGCACGGAAGGGCTGACCGAACACGCCGACAAACCCTTTGTCGTCGCCGGCATCCTGGCGCGCACCGGCACGGCGGTCGACCGCACCGTGCATGTAAGCCTGGAGGCGATCGAAGCCATTCATCTTGATTGGCGCGGTGGTGCGCCGATTCCCGGAGTTTCGATCCCGCCCGAATTCGCCCGCAAATTCGACCTGCAGCCAAAATCCATCACTGCCGCCTTCATCGGACTGCACAATCGTGCCGAAGTATTCGCGCTGCAGCGGCGTATCAACACCATGCGTGATGAAGCGCTGATGGCGGTCATGCCGGGCGTGGCGCTCGACGAACTGTGGCAAATCATCGGTACGGCCGAGCGCAGCCTGACTGCGGTTTCCGCCCTGGTCGCGGTGGTATCACTCATCGGGCTTGTGGCCGTGGTGCTGGCCGGACTCAACGAACGCCGCCGCGAGTTGGCGATCCTGCGCTCGATCGGCGCCGGCCCGCGCGATATCTTCATGCTGTTGACCCTGGAGGGACTCTTGATCACTTTGGGCGGCGTGCTGCTCGGGCTCGGTTTTCTGACTGCCGGCTCGGCCATGTTTGGCGACGCCGCGCTGGCGCGCTACGGCATCGATCTGCGGCCGCGCTTGCTGGCCATGGACGAGCTGCCTGTGCTGGCATCGATTGTCGGCGCCGGCTTCTGCGCAAGCCTGGTTCCCGGCTATCGAGCCTACCGCATGGCCCTGGCCGACGGCCTGGCGCCACGCCTTTGATGGCGGCGCGCTGCACACCATGAAGATACGCGCGTCGATCGCTGCGATTCTGGTTTTTGCCGCCGGCCTCTGGTGGTTTGGCCGCGACTTGCACCAACTGGCCACGGCCGATGGGGCTGGCGAAAGCCCCGCTTATCGATTGGGCGAACAACTCGCGCCGGTGCCGACCGCCGCCCCGGCACAAGCCGCCTATCGCCAAGTCTCCTGGGACGATCTGCTGCCACCCGGCTGGGACCCTGCCGCAGCGTTCAAAGGGCTTGACCTGAGCGCCCTGCGCGACAGCGATCAACGCGCGGTGGATGCGCTGGCGCAGGTGCAAGCCCTGTGGAACAATGCCCCAATCAATGAAAAGCTCAACAAAACACGCGTGCGCATTCCCGGCTTCTTAGTCCCGATCGAGCGACGCGGCATGTTGATCGACGAGTTTCTACTGGTGCCGTATTTCGGCGCCTGCATTCACACCCCGCCGCCGCCGGCCAATCAGATCATTCATGTGCGGCCGGCGCAGCCGGTGCAGGGTCTCGCCATGGATGCGGTGTGGGTCAGTGGCGAACTCGAAACCCGGCGCGTTGACACTGCAGTCGGCCTCGCCGGCTACCGCATCAAGGCCGATATGGTCGAGCCATACAAGCGCCCGCAATAGAGGTCATCATGCCGCTTTCCATGTTTCGCGCACTCCTCACGCAAACCTTTGCGCTGGCCCTCCTGACGATCGCGCAACCCGGGCTTGCGCAAGACAGCAAAAGCGGCTACCGCCTGGGCGAGCGCCTGCCCTCAACTGCAACGCCGGCCAAAGCCGCCCCGACTTACCGCGAGATCGACTGGGATGCGCTGCTGCCCAGGGATTGGGATCCGGCGGCGGCACTGAAAGGCCTAGATCTTGCCAACCTGCGTGACGGTGACCCACGGGCCATTGAAGCCATGGCGCGCATGCAGGAGATGTTTGACAACGCGCCGCTCAACACCGCATTGGACAACACGCGGGTACGCATTCCCGGCTTTATAGTGCCGCTGGAATCGCGCGGCAAGCTGATCCACGAGTTCCTGCTGGTACCGTATTTCGGCGCTTGTATCCATACCCCGCCGCCGCCGGCCAACCAGATCATTCATGTGTTTCCCGCCAAGCCGCTCAGCAACCTGGTTGCCATGGATCCGGTGTGGGTGAGCGGGGCGATCGAGACCGGGCGCAGCAAGACTTCCATGGGCAGCGCGGGCTATCGGCTGAACGCTGATGTGGTCGTGCCTTACAAGAAGCGCTAGCGAATGCCGATGCGCACCCGCCAAGCCCGAACGGCCCGCAGCGGTTTTCCGCTTCGCTTCGCTTGCGGTTCGGGTCGACTCCACATAACCGTCGCCAGAGCCGATGCCTGCTGCAGAATCCGAATTTTCACGAGCGTCGCCGGCCTGCGCCCGCAAGCCGCCCGATTCTGCTATTCTCCCGCCCCTTCACGAGGGTTCGCTCTAGAGGAATTGCACCATGGCAACACAAGTTCCCGTCACCATCCTGACCGGCTTTCTGGGCGCCGGCAAGACAACCTTGCTCAACCGCATTCTTTCCGAAGACCACGGCCACAAGATCGCCGTGATCGAGAATGAATTCGGTGAAGAGGGTGTGGACAACGACATCCTGCTGCGCGAACAGGGGCAGGAACAGATCATCGAGATGAACAACGGTTGCATCTGCTGCACCGTGCGTGGCGACCTGGTGCGCATCCTGGGCGACCTGAAGCGCAAGCGCGAAGACAAATCCCTCTCATTTGATCGCGTGATCATCGAAACCACCGGCCTGGCCGATCCGGCGCCGGTGGCACAAACCTTCTTTATCGATGACGCGATCGCCGAGTATTACCTGCTCGACGCGATCGTCACCGTGGTCGACGCCAAGCATGCGCAGACCCAACTCGACGAGCACCGCGAGGCGCAGGAGCAGGTGGGTTTTGCCGATCGCATCCTCCTCTCCAAGCTTGACCTGGTGCCGCAGGACGAGCAGATTCGCCTTAAGGACCGCCTGAAGCGCATGAATCCGCGCGCGCCGATCAAGGACGTGCATTTCGGCAACACGCCGCTTGCGGATATTCTCGACATCCGCGGCTTCAACCTGAATTCGATCCTCGAGATCGAGCCGGGTTTTCTGGACGACGACGACCACGAGCACGACGATGCCGTGCAGTCCTTCATCTTCAAAACCGACAAACCATTCGATTCGATGAAGCTGGAGGAATTCCTCTCCGCCATGATCCAGGTGTATTCAAAAGACATGATGCGCTACAAGGGCGTGCTCAACATGGCCGGCCAGGATCGTCGCGTGGTGTTTCAGGGCGTGCACATGATGATGGGCGGCGATCTGGCCAAAGCATGGGGTCCCGACGAAAAAAGAACGAGTAAAATGGTGTTCATCGGGCGCAATCTGCCCAAGGATGTATTCGTCAAGGGGCTTGAGTTGTGCACCATCGCTTAAAACAGCATCCAGCGATCAAGGAAAGAGCATGAGCGTGGTCAAATCCAAACAGCCGATCAAGGCCCTGACCGAGGCGGAATTGCTGCGCATGCCGGTCAAGGACTACATGAACGAGGCCCAGTTGGCTTTTTTTCGCAACATCCTCGCAACCTTGCGCGACGAACTGTTGGCCAACGCCGGCGAGACTTCCGAACATCTGCGCGAAACCCCGTCGGTACCTGATCCGGCGGACCGCGCCACCATCGAGGAAGAACACGCGCTCGAATTGCGCACCCGCGATCGCGAACGCAAGCTGATGAAAAAGATCGAGCAGTCCTTGGCCCGCATCGATGCCGGCGACTACGGCTATTGCGACGAAACCGGCGAACCCATCGGCTTGAAACGCCTCCTCGCCCGGCCGACTGCGAATCTCTCGATCGAAGCCCAGCAGCGGCGCGAACTCAAGCAAAAGATGTACGGCGAGTAACATGCCGCCCGCTCCACGTGCCGGAACGTTCGGTACCAGGGCAGCGCGCGGTCCGGAGCCGCATTGGAACACCAGGGCGCCGGCTGTGCGCGCATTTCCGCCTGGCTGCATGCCGGTGAACGCCGGCGCATTATGCTTGGACGCGTCCAAACTGTGGTACAAGTTTGCTTTTGAGTCTGGTCGCCCGTTCCATGCTGGCATGATTTGCCGCCCTCATTGAGCGCATATTCCGCCTTGGCATTTTCCCTCTTCAACAAGAAGCCCAACGACCCGCCCAAGCCCGGCGAGCCGGCGCGCACGGCAACGCGTGCGCCCGGCCGGACTGAGGGTCGCAAACCGGAACCGGCAGGCACGCCGGTAGAACCTTCCGGCTCGGAAACCGCGCGCAAGATCGACGAAATCGAAGCTGCGATGGCGTCGCGCAACGGCGTGCGCGGTCCCGCCGCCGGCGGCGCGGAACGTCGTCCGGCGAAGCCGACGGTCGAACACGGTTTTCAGTCTGGCGCACGGCCGCGCACTGCGCCTGCGGCACATGCAACTGCAGCGGCGCCTGCGAAAAAAGGGGCGCCCAATTCGGTCATGATGATGGAGGTGCAGGAAAGCCCGTTCGAGGCCGCGCCGGCACTCGAAGAAGCGGCAATCCTCTATGCCAACCGCCAGGACGCGGCGGCACAGGGTGCGCTGGAAGAAGCCGCGGGCGCCGAGGATTTGCCCGCGCAGGCGGCCCGGCAGGCCTGGCTCATGCTGTTCGACCTGTTTGAAAATCAGGGCCGGCGCACCGAGTTCGAGGCTGCCGCCCTGCAGTTCGCGGTGCGTTTCGAGACCTCGCCACCGGCTTTCAACGATCGCTCAACGGTCAAAAGC
The DNA here is from genome assembly GCA_964470865.1 of uncultured Burkholderiales bacterium. Classification (GTDB taxonomy): domain Bacteria; phylum Pseudomonadota; class Gammaproteobacteria; order Burkholderiales; family JAEUOS01; genus JAEUOS01. Next base: position 6,808 of record CAYYFR010000142.1, read on the forward strand.
GTCACGGCGCGCACCGGCGGCAGCCCGCAGGTGGCATTCAGCGGCCGCCTCAATGCCGCTGCCGCCAAGCAGTTCGATCACCTGCGCCTGGTAGCGTCCAGGAACCGCAGCCTCTGCATCGACCTGGGCAAGATCGAGAGTATCAGCGCGGAGTGCTGTGGGCAAATGCGCGCCTGTCTGGCGGCACTTGCCAAGAGCGGCCATGAAGTCGTTTATGCAGGCGGCGCGCACCTGCTGGGCATCCTCACCGGCCAGGTGGAGGTAGGCCGCTCCGACATCGCCGAATCCTACTGGCTGCTGTTGCTCGATTTATACCAGGCGCACGACATGCAGGCCGCATTCGAGGAAGCGGCCCTCAGTTATTGCATCACTTACGAGGTGTCGCCCCCTTCCTGGGTCGAGGCGCCGAAAAAGCCGGCTACCGTCGCACTGGATTCGGCAGCAGAGGCACGGCCAGCGCCGGACGACGCGTTCTACCTGAAAGGCGAGATCGAGGGCAATGGCGAACCCCAGCTCAAGGGGGTCGGCGATTTCGCCGCCGAACGCGACAGCGTGATCATCGATGTGTTCCATGTCAAGCGCATGGATTTCATCGCTGCCGGCGCGCTCCTCAATCTGGTGGCTGCGTTCAAGACCGCCGGCAAGCAGGTGGAGGTGCGCAGCCCCAGCCCCCTTCTGGCGACGCTATTGGTCACCATGGGCTTCACCGCCTACGCCAAACTCGCACGGCGCAAGCCGTAGCGCGTTCACCCACTTGATTTGCGTCGACAACGGCGCCATATCCGATCGTTATGGAACAGTATCACGGCACCACCATCGTATCAGTGCGCCGAGACCAACAGGTCGCGCTCGGCGGTGACGGGCAGGTCACGCTCGGCAGCATCATCATCAAGGCCAGCGCGCGCAAGGTGCGGCGCCTGTACCACGAGAAAATCCTGGCCGGCTTCGCCGGCGGCACCGCCGATGCTTTCACCCTGTTCGAACGCTTTGAAGCCAAGCTGGAAAAACACCAGGGGCACCTGCTGCGTGCCGCCGTCGAGTTGGCCAAGGACTGGCGCACCGATCGTATCCTGCGTCGGCTCGAAGCCATGCTGGCGGTGGCCGATCGGCAGCATTCCCTGATCATCACCGGCAATGGCGACGTGCTCGAACCTGAACAGGGCATCCTGGCGATCGGCTCCGGCGGCGCCTATGCCCAGGCCGCCTGCAAGGCCCTGCTGGACAATACCGAATTGCCGGCCAAGGAAATCGTGGCCAAATCGCTGGCGATCGCCGGCGAAATCTGCATCTATACCAATCAGAATCACAGCATCGAAGTGCTGGAGTAGTCGCGACAGCGCCATGCACCGAGCGCGGCTACACCGCAGGCGGGCGCAGCGCCCATGCATTCGAACAGGTTGAAACCATGTCGTCCATGACCCCGCAGGAAATCGTCCACGAACTCGACCGCCACATCGTAGGCCAGGCGCGCGCCAAAAGGGCGGTTGCCATCGCCTTGCGCAACCGCTGGCGCCGGCAGAATGTGGAAGAACCGTTGCGTTCGGAAATCACGCCCAAGAACATCCTGATGATCGGGCCCACCGGCGTTGGCAAGACCGAGATCGCGCGGCGCTTGGCCAAACTCGCCGACGCGCCCTTCATCAAGGTGGAGGCCACCAAGTTCACCGAGGTCGGCTATGTCGGGCGCGATGTCGACACCATCATCCGCGACCTGGCCGAAGTAGCCGTCAAGCTCACGCGCGAGACGGAGATGAAAAAGGTGCGGGCACGCGCCGCCGACGTCGCCGAGGAACGGGTGCTCGACGCCCTGTTGCCGCCTGCGCGCGATTTCGGCTTTCACGCTTCGGCCGCGGACGAGCCGGAAAATGCGACGCGCCAGAAATTTCGCAAGAAGCTGCGTGAGGGCGAACTGGACGATCGCGAGATCGAGATCGAAGTCGCGCAGGCCGCCGCGCAAATGGAAGTGCTGGCACCGCCCGGCATGGAAGAGTTGACCAGCCAGCTGCAGGGCATGTTTGCCAACCTGGGCCAGGCGCGCAAGAAGGCGCGCAAGCTCAAGGTCAGCGAAGCGCTCAAGGTGCTGACCGATGAAGAAGCCGGCAAACTCATCAACGATGAGGATCTCAAGACCCGCGCAATCCACAATGTCGAGCAGAACGGCATCGTTTTCATCGACGAGATCGACAAGATCGCCAGCCGCTCCGAGAGCCAGGGCGCGGACGTATCGCGCCAGGGCGTGCAGCGCGACCTGCTGCCGCTGGTCGAAGGCACCACCGTGACCACCAAGTACGGCATGATCAGGACCGACCATGTGCTGTTCATCGGTTCGGGCGCATTTCATTACGCCAGGCCTTCTGACCTGATTCCCGAATTGCAGGGGCGCTTCCCGATTCGCGTCGAACTGGAATCCCTGGGGGTGGCCGAGTTCGAGCAGATCCTCACCGCCACCCATGCCTCGCTCACCAAGCAATACGAGGCACTCCTGGCCACCGAGAAAGTCAGCTTGAATTTCACCCCCGAAGGGATCCGGCGCTTGGCCGAGATCGCCTTCGCGGTCAACGAAAAAACCGAGAACATCGGTGCGCGCCGGCTCTATACCGTGATGGAAAAACTGCTCGAAGACATCTCGTTTGAAGCCGCAAAATCCGAGGGCACCACCCTCACCATTGATCCGGCCTATGTCGAGTCGCGCTTGGGCGAGTTGTCGCAATCCGAAGACCTGGCGCGCTACGTGTTGTAAACTCCACCCATGATTGCCTTGCTCCGCTTGCGGTTTTTTGCCCTGGCCCTGATGATCGCCGTGTTGCAGGCCGGCTTGCCGGTGCTTGCCTATGCCAGGATGGCACAGGAAAACGGCCTGACCCGGGAGATCTGCTCGCCGGCTGGAGTGAAAATAATCGTCATCAACGCTGACGGCAGCGTGCAGGAAGCCGCTCCCGACAGCGCGCATGGCGAGCATTGCCAGTTTTGCTCCACCGCTGGCACCATGCCTGTGGCCACCTTGATCCAGTTGCACGAAAGCGCCCGCAACCCGGGCGCCATCCGCGTCGGCCAAACCTGTCACCAGTCAGGCGCGGACATCACCACCCCGCCCGCCACCGGGCCGCCTTCCCGCTCCTGAAAACCGCCGCTTGGCCGGGATCGATGTCCAGCGCCCCCTGGCGCAGTCCTGGCACAAGTTTTCAGTGTCGCGCGTCATCGGTCTGTTGTCGTGCCCATGACGGCCTGACAGCCCCACACCTCCCGTATTTGCCCTGCAAAGGAAGCAATATGAAAACAATCATGCTCGTTCCGGTTTTTCTCGTCGCCTTGTCCGGGTTCGCCGCCGCGCAAGTCGCAGTCAAGGCTCCCTGGGTGCGTGCCACCGTGCCCCAGCAAAAAGCCACCGGTGCCTTCATGCAACTTGAAACCAGGCAGGCCACCCGCCTGATCGAAGTCCGTTCGCCTGTCGCCGGCGTGGTCGAAATCCATGAAATGAAAATGGACGGCAACGTCATGAAAATGCGGCCCGTCAGCGGCCTGGACGTGCCGGCCGGCAAGGCGGTCGAATTGAAGCCCGGCGGCTATCACGTGATGCTGATGGACCTGAAGGAGCAAATGAAAGAAGGCACAAGCGTGCCGTTGACGCTGGTGTTTGAAAGCGCGGACAAAAAGCGCGAGACCCTTGAAGTCAAGGCAACGGTACGCTCGCTCAGCGGATCTGCCGCAACGAAAGACCCCCACGAGGGCCACAAGCACTGATGCCATTTGCACCCATGCCGCTGGCAACCATGCGGCCGCGCAGCAGGGGGGTGCGCAGCAGGTGGATGCGCGCGCTGGCCGGGGCCGCCCTGGCGGCGGCGACAGCCGCCCAGGGCGCGTGGGAATGGCCCCTGCCCGCCTGGGTGCCGCGGCCGCTGGTGCCGGCGGACAATCCGATGGCGGCTGAAAAGATCGAACTGGGCCGCGCGCTTTTTTACGATCAGCGCCTGTCGATCAACGGCCGCGTGTCCTGCGCCACCTGCCATCAGCACAAGGCAGCCTTTACCGATGGCCGCAAGGTGGCGATCGGCGCCACCGGCGAAGCGCATTCGCGCAATGCGATGGGGCTCACCAACATCGCCTACTTCCCGGTGCTCACCTGGGCCGACCCGACGCAGTTGAGGCTCGAAGCCCAGGCGCTGGTGCCGATGTTCGGCGAGCATCCGGTCGAGATGGGCCTGGCCGGCAAGCAGGAGGCCCTGCTGCGCCTGTTGCGTCGCGACCCGCGCTACGAGCGCCTGTTTCGTAGCGCGTTCGCCGCCGACGCCGATCCCTACACGGTCGACCACCTCACGCGCGCACTGGCGGCCTTTCAGCGTTCGCTGCTGTCATTCGACTCGGCATATGATCGCTACCGCTTCGGCGGCCGGCGCGATGCGATTGCCAACGCTGCGCGGCGCGGCGAGACGCTTTTTTTCAGCGAACGCCTGGCCTGTTTTCACTGCCACGGCGGCGTCAATTTCACCGATGCGGTGATGCATGAAAGGCTGGAAAAGCCCGAGCCCGGGTTCCACAACACCGGGCTTTACAACATCGATGGTCGCGGCAGCTACCCGGCCAACAACCCGGGGCTCATCAGCGCCACCGGCAAGCCGGCGGACATGGGGCGGTTTCGCACCCCGAGCCTGCGCAATGTCGCCGTAACCGCCCCCTACATGCATGATGGTTCGATCGCCACCATAGGCGAGGTGATCGACCACTATGCAGCCGCTGGCCGCAGCCTCAAGGCCGGCCCAGGGCGCGGCGTCGGTGCGGCCGATCCTTACAAGAGCAGCTTCGTCAAGGGCTTTCGCCTGTCGGCACGTGAAAAGGCCGATCTGATTGCATTTCTCGAAGCCCTGACCGATCACGCCTTTCTGGCCAATCCGGCGCACGCCGATCCGGTAACACAAGACGGACCTGCGGCGCACACGTTCGGGAAACCCAAGCCGTGAGAATTTCCGGTCTTTTCGAACCTTGGCGCCTGTGCCAGGGCGATGCCGGCCAAGCCAACTTCGACCGTCAAGTGTTGCGCATCGCGCGCCCCTTACCGACGGCCGCAAGCGCAAGTCAAACGTCGCAGTGAACGTGGTTCCCCATGACGGGTACTACAGGACCCCGAATACCGCGACGCCCGCGCATCGACTTTGAGATAAAGGGGCAATCGGGCTCCAATCGAGCGCATGAATTCCCGACCGCCTCGCCGATAATGGGAGGCATGACTATCCATTATCCGGATCGACCGGCGCCGGCCGTGCCAGCGCGTCGTGCCTTGCTCAAGGCCGGCATTGCCGGCGCCACCCTGTTTGTGCCGGGTTCCCCGGCGCTTATTTGGGCACAAACCCCGCAGGGCCCGCAATTGTTGAGACTGCCGAAAATCGCCCTGGTCATCGGCAACGCCAAGTACCGCCAATCGCCTCTGAAGAACCCGGTCAATGACGCCCGCGCCATCGGTGAATCCTTGATCGCCCTGGGGTTTGATGTCACCGTTCGACTCGAAGCCGACCGGCCGGCGATGGACCGCGCGATCAGCGCCTATGTGGACACGCTCGCCCAGCGTAAATGCGTGGGCCTGTTCTACTACGCCGGCCACGGCATTCAGCTTGCCTGGAAGAACTATCTATTGCCCATCGACGCCAATGTCGAATCGGCGGCCGACGTGCAACAGCAGGGCTTCGAGCTCAATTCGCTCATCGCCGGTCTCACCCGTGCAGCCAACCCGATGAATCTGATCATTCTCGACGCCTGCCGTGACAATCCCTTCGGCACGGGCAAAGCGCCCGAGCAAAAGGGCCTGTCGCAAATGGATGCGCCGATCGGCACCCTGCTCGCCTATGCCACCGCTCCCGGCAATACCGCCAGTGATGGCAACGGCGCCAACGGCCTGTATACCGAAAACCTGCTCAAGGAAATGCAGGTCAAGGATGCCAAGGTCGAGGACGTGTTCAAGCGCGTGCGACTGGCGGTACGCCGTGCCTCGCGAGGCGCGCAGATTCCCTGGGAAAGCACCTCGCTGGAAGACGATTTCTACTTCCTGCCGCCTGGCGCGGTGCGCGTGCCAGACGACGCCGAGAAGGCACGTCTATTCACTGAAGAGCTAGGGGTGTGGGAATCGATTCAGGGCGCCGCTACGGCCACGCCCCTGGAGACCTATCTGCGGCGCTTTCCCAGCGGCCGCTTTTCCGAACTCGCGCAGTTGCGCCTGGACCAATTGCTCACACTCGAGGGCGAAAAGCCGGTGCGGATCGCGCCAGCCACGGGCAATCCGTTCACGGCAGGCACCGCACGCGCCGATACCGCGTTTCGCCTGGGCGACACCTACGCGTACCGGGTTTTCGACCGCAGCACCGGTGCTGTGATGGTCCGACGGGTGCAGACGGTCACGCAGATCGGCGAGGGCGAAATCGTTTTCAACAACGGCCAGGCCGCGACCGATTTACTCGGCAACCCCAAGCGCACACCGGATGGCCGAAAATTCACCGACGCCCAGTTCCAGCCGCTTGAGTACGCGGTGGGCAAACAGTGGACCACGCGCTTTCGCCTGGTCAACCAGAACGGCGTGGAGATCGACACCGAGTTCAGCTTCCGCATCGTCGGGCGCGAGCGTATTGCCGTGCCGGCGGGATCTTTCGATTGCTATCGGGTCGAGGGCCGGGGCATCAGCCGGCCTCTGCATGGCTCCTTCAGCGCCACCCTGCTCAACAACTACTGGATGGCCCCTTTGCAGTGCAGGCGCGCCATCAAGAACGAAATCGAGCGCATCAGCTACGGGCCGCGCGGCCGCGAAGTTCTGGAAAACAACCGGCTGGAACTCGAATCGTTCAAGCAAGCCTGAAAGCGCCGATGCGCGCCGCCGGCGCGATCGAACTCAACGGTTCAGGAACATCAGCCGCTCGAACAGTTCGCCTTCCACGGTTTTGCGCGCGTCGATACGCGACACCCTGCCCTGCGCCACGTCGGCCAGTGCGTACTGGTCCGGCGCCAGGCGCAAGGCGCGCATGACGAGCACCTTGAGGCTGCCGGCGTGGCCGACGATGCCGATGCGCGCCTGGCTGCCGGCGCAGGCGGCATCGAGAATGGCCTGGTAGAAGTCGCTGACGCGGCCCCACATGGCCATGAAGTTCTCGCCATTGGGCGGCGCGCAATGCACGATATCGCCGGTCCATTTTTCGGTTTCGTGGCGCGGCAAATCGCTCCACATGCGGCCCTCCCAATCGCCGAAGTCAAGCTCGTGCAATCGGCCGTCCACGCCCGCCAGCGTGCCGCCGGTGTGCGCCACCAGCCGCTCAGCCAGGCGCGCACAACGCGAAGCCGGGCTTGAGTAGAACAGCATGCCGGCGGGCAAGTGATCCGCAATCAAGGGGATGCGCGCACTGAATTCCGCTTCGTCCAGCGGCACGTCGGTGCGGCCGTAGCAGGTGCCTTCGGGCACCCCAGGCCGGGTGTGGCGGATCAGGTAGATTTCCAATGCGCTATCCGATCAAGGTTCAGTTGGCCGGCAGCGTTTCGAAGCCCAGCAGCAGGCCGGCGGCGAACAGGTAGAACACGGCTTCGGCCACCTGCTGCGCAGCCCCCAGGCAATCGCCGGTATAGCCGCCGATGCGCCGCCTGAAGTAAGCGCCGGCAGCCCACGCCGCCAGGCCTACCGGCAAGCAGCCAAGCGCCAGCAGCCAGCCGTTTTCAAACAGCCGCGCCACCAGAGCGAAAGGCAAAGCGGTGATCGCCAGCGCCACCGCGAAGGCGCCACTCGATATGCCGTCAGCCAGCGGCTTGGCCTTGGGGCCGGTGTCGACCCGCACATAGTCGAGAAAACGCATCAGGCCCACCGCCGCTGCGCGCGAAAGCGTGTGGCCGGTCACCAGCACCCATGCCACCAGACCTGCCTCACCGGTTTCGGCCAGCGAAATCAGGGTGGCGTATTTCAACAGCAGCATCAGCGTGATGCCGATCGCACCAAACGCACCCACCCGCGAATCCTGCATGATTTCCAGCACCCGCTCGCGGGTATAGCCGCCGCCGAAGCCATCGCAACTATCGGCCAGGCCGTCTTCGTGAAAGGCGCCGGTCATGAGGATAGTGGCGATCATCGACAGGACCACGGCAACAGCCGGGGTGAAAAGCCAGGCACCGGCGAGGTACGTGGCAGCCGCCAGCGCCCCCACGGCCATGCCAACAAGCGGAAAATAGCGCGCCGAGCCGCGCAGCATGGCGGGGCTGTAGCCGACCCAGGCAGCCAGCGCGGCGGGCAGGGGCACGCGGGTGAAGAACACCCAAGCGGTGAGGAGCAGGCGGGGCTCCTGTCGCCAGTCACGGAACGGTGCGCGAACGATTTTTTCTCCCATCATGCGATTCTAATGGCGGTCTATGGGCGAGTCGGCGCGCC
>CAYYFR010000143.1:0-15164 GCA_964470865.1 uncultured Burkholderiales bacterium
GCATGGGCGGATGAATGACCATGCCGGGGTCTTGCAGCAGCGGATTGAGGTCGCGCCCGTCGGCGGCCGCCGGAAACAGGCGGTCAAACGGGTTGGAGGTGAACAACATGAACAGCAGAAAGCCCACCGAGATCAGGCCCATGACCGCCAGAATGCGTGCCACCATCACCTGCGGCAAATGGTCGGAGAAGCGCGCCACCGCGACCATCCAGCCCGCCAGAATGAGCACCCAAAGGAGCAGCGAACCTTCGTGCCCGCCCCACACGGCCGCCAGCCGATACTGCACCGGCAGGGCGGAGTTCGAATTCGAGGCCACGTACATCACCGAGAAGTCGTTGTTGGCGAACGACCACGACAGGCAGACAAAGGCGAACAGCACGAACAGGAACTGCGCTTCGGCGGCCGGTCGCGCCAGCAGCATCCAGTCGAGGCGGCCGCGGGCGGCGCCGACCATCGGCACCACGCTCTGGATTAGCGCAATGGTCAGTGCCAGCACCAGTGCGAAATTGCCGATTTCCGGAATCATTGAATACCGCCTTTCATCTGCCCCATGGGTTTGCCTTTTTCATGTGCCTGCTTGAGTGCCGCCGCGGCTTCCGGCGGCATGTAGTTCTCGTCATGCTTGGCCAACACCTCGCGCGCGCGAAAAATGCCGTCGGGCCCGAGTTGGCCCTGCGCCACCACGCCCTTGCCCTCGCGAAACAGGTCGGGCAGGATGCCGCTGTAGACCACCGGCACAGTTTTGGCCGTGTCGGTGACCATGAAACGCACTTCAACCCCGCTGCGCTTGACGCTGCCGTCCTGCACCATGCCGCCGATGCGAAAGCTCTTGCCCTGCGGCGCCTCGTTGGCGGCGATTTGCGAAGGTGTGTAGAAAAACACCAGGTTGCTCTGGAACGCATTGAGGATCAAGGCAGTGGCGATACCCAGCGCGGCCACCCCCACGGCGACCGCAGCCAGGCGCTTGTGGCGCGGCTTCATGTCGCTGTCCCGGCCTGCGCAAAAGCGCGCTTGCGGCGCGCCGCCAGCGCCAGTATTTCGATGGCGATTGCCAGCGCGCTCACTCCATAGGAGCCCCACACATACAGGCCGTAGCCGCCCATGGCGAAGAATTCACCTGCACTACCCCAATTCATTGCTTCATCCTTTCCGGCAACATTGTCAATCCGCTTCGACCACGGAAATGCCCTCGCGTTCAGCCATGATCGATCGCAGACGCCACAACGCAGCGCCGATCGAGTACATCCAGCAGGCCAGGGTCATGACCAGCATGCCGGTCAACATGGTAGCCGCCATTTTCGGGGCTGAGGTCAAACTCACCGAAGCACCCTGATGCAGCGTGTTCCACCAGCGCACTGAAAAATAAATGATCGGAATATTGACCACACCGACGATCGCCAAAAGGGCTCCGGCACGATCGGCGCGACGCGGGTCTTCGATGGCCGCCTGGAGGGCGATGAAACCGATGTACAGGAACAGCAGAATCAGCTCGGAGGTCAGGCGTGCGTCCCAAACCCACCAGGTGCCCCAGGTTGGCTTGCCCCACAGGGCGCCGGTCCACAGGGCCACGAAGGTGAACATGGCGCCGGTGGGCGCCAGGGCGCTTGCCATCATGGAAGACAGGCGGGTATTGAAAATCAGGCCGATCGCGGCCCACATCGCCATCACCAGGTAGATCAGCATCGACATCCAGGCCGCCGGCACATGGATGAAGATCACGCGATAGACCTCGTTTTGCTGGGCGTCGGTGGGCGCCACGAAAAACCCGATATACAGGCCAGCGATGCCAAACAGCACGGCAGCGGCGAAGAACCACGGAATCATGCGCGCGGCCAGCGGGTCGAATGCGAGCGGGGCGGCGTAGCGCAGCCAGATCGCGCCCGCGCGTTCGCGTGGCGCCTGATTGACTGGTTTGGTTTGCGCGCTCATGCGTTATTGAAGCATCAATCCAGCGCGATGCGCAGCGCAGCGGCCGCGGCCAATGGCGCCCCCGCCAGCGCCAACACCAGCAACGCGCCCAACAGGGAAAAATACGCAGCGGCGCCGGCATCCGCATCGACCGCACCGGCGCCGAAGATCAGCACCGGAATGCATAGCGGAATCACCAGCAGCGATGCCAGCACGGCGGCGCCGCGCAGGCCCACGGTAAGCGCCGCGCCGACCGCACCGATCAGGCTCAAGACAGGGGTGCCGAGCGCAAGGCTTAGCGCCATGACGCCGATGTCGGCGGCCTGCATGCCCAATTGCACGCCCAGGAGCGGCGCCATCAACACCAGCGGCAGGCCACTGGCGATCCAGTGGGCGGTGATTTTCGCCAGCACCAGCAGCGTCAGCGGATGCGGCGACAGCAGCAGTTGCTCCAGTGTGCCATCGGCGTGATCGGCGGCAAACAGGCGCGACAGCGACAACATCGCCGCCAGCAAGGCCGCCACCCACAATACGCCGGGCGCGATCACGCGCAGGGTCGCAGGCTCGGGGCCGATGCCCAGGGGAAACAGGCTTACCACCATTACATAGAAAATCAGGGTCGACAGGACATCGGCGCGCTGGCGCCAGGCCAGCGCCAGGTCGCGCAGCATGACGCGCAGGAGAAGGCTGCCCATGCCGATGCGCCCTAGACGTCAAGCCGCAGGTGCTGCGTGCGTTCGGGGGCGACATTGATTTCCTGATGAGTGGTCAGTACCAGGATTCCCGCGTTTTCCAGATGCGCGGCCAGGAGTCTGCGCAGCGCTGCGCTCGCATCCGCATCGAGCGCGACGAAGGGTTCGTCCAGCACCCACAAGGGGGTGTCACGGCTGAGCCACAGGCGCGCCAGTGCAACCCGCCGGCGCTGCCCCTGCGACAGCAGCTTGGCCGGCAGCGCGGCGCATGCTGCCAGGCCGAGTTCATCGAGCACGCGGGCAGCGGCTTCGGCGCTGCAGGCGCGGCCGGCGACATCCAGTGCCGCCAGCAGGTTTTCATGGGCGCTCAAGTCGTCCTTGAGCGCGCCGGCGTGGCCCAGATACATCAGTTCGGCGTTGAAGGCATCGCGATTGGCACGGATCGGCACACCGCGCCAGTTGACCTCACCATGTTCCGGGCGGGTCAGCCCGCACAGGCTGCGCAGCAAGGTCGATTTGCCGCTGCCGTTGCGCCCCGAGACCTGCAGCATCTGGCCGGCGCCCAGACCGAATGCCAGATTACGGAACAGGCGACGCCGGCCGCGGCGGCACTCGAGTTCATGCGCGGTCAGCAAGGGATCGGTTGGCATGTCTAGGGTCGAAAAGGCCGGGCGCCGCACGCCCTGTTACACCACACGCCTGCATGAACGGTACGGGCGCATGCGTCACCGGCGCAACCTGGTACAGACGCTCGGTGGGCAAAAAAGTGTCAGGACGTCATTTTCCCACGTTTGCGTGGCGCCCGGCTTAATCCAGGCGCCTGTGCGAGATAGAGAATTGGATACTCTCGGGAACGCTAGCGCTCGGTAATGTCCGTCGTGCCTCCCGGCGCGCTCATGCCATGCGGGCAGCAGCGCGAACGTATTGCGCCGCCCGTTCGGCCTGCCCGCTGCGGCCCGCCGGATTGCGCTCGCGGCGCTTGGCGCGCACACAAGCACTCATTCGCGAATGTTTGCCACCTTGACAATGCGCGTGTATTTCTCGATTTCCTGGCGCTGGTAGTCGGCCAGCACCGCACCGGCCGGCGCCATGGTGGCGCCGGATTCCTCCAGCCGCTTGCGCAGTTCCCCCGTAGCAAGCGCTTCGCCAAGCGACCTGGTAAGGCGCTGCGTCACCGCCGGCGGCAGATTCGCCGGCCCCCACACGCCGAACCAGCGGCTGATGTCGATCTGCCGCAATGACGGATGTTCGGCCAGTGCCGGGATGTCCGGCGCTGCTGTCGAGCGCTGCGCCGCCGTCGTGCCCAATGCCAATACCTTGCCGCTGCGCACGTGCGGCAAGCCGCTGGAGAGCACGAACACGCCGAACTCAAGCTGCCCGCCAACCAGATCGGTGGGATCACAGCGGGCGCGTCGCGGCACCTCTTGCGAAAAGCCGGGCAGGCACCCCGGGAACTGGAGCCGCTTATGCGCTGCATTGATTCAGGAATGGTCCGCAAGAGTCCGTGCGACGGCTACCCGTTCATCCCTTTCCCAACCTATTTGCAGAATAGATGCTGCACAATTGTTCTGCTCTGCCCGCGGATCGGCCAGCCCCGGCTCTAGAATCCGCATTTGGACACTTCGCCGGTCTCGGTCAGAAAGCAACATGGACGATCTCGACTTCTCGCATCTGGCACCTGCCACCCCGCAGGCTCCCGCAGCCCCCGCCGCGAAACCGGCCAAAGCGGAGGCCTTGTCGCATGACCCGCAACTCGCCGCCCGCTTTTTTCGCATCGCCGGCGAGGAAGAAACGTTCGATGCGGGTGCCCGCGTGTTTGCCGAGCAGGAAAAAGCTTCAGGCATGTTTGCCAAGCGTGCGCGCATGTACTTTCTGGTCGAGGGCCAGATCGCGCTCAGCCTCAAGGGCAAGCCGCTTTACATGATTCTGCCGGGCGAAACCTTTGGCGAACTGGCGATCATTTCGGACGCACCGCGCAGTGCCACGGCCACTGCGTTCAAGAAATCGCGCGTGCTTTCACTCGATGAAAAGCGCACTCTCGCCTCCTTGCCGCAAGAGCCCCAGTTCGCCTTGCAACTGGTCAGCAGCCTGACCGGCCAGATGCGCCGCAGCGTCGAAAAACTGCTGGCCGCTGGCGGCGGCGATTTGAACCCTCGCCTGGGCGGAGCCGGACTGAACCCGGACCAACTGGCCAAATTGCGCAACTCGCTCGGCAACCCCGTACCCACGCCCATGAAACAGGGCGAAACCGTGGTCAGCCAGGGCGCACAGGGCGTAAACATGTATGTCGTATTGGACGGCCGGGTCACCATCGGAGTCAACGGCAAGCCGGTGGAACAGATCGGCGCCGGCGAAACCTTCGGCGAGGTCGCCATGCTGGGCGCGGCTACACGCGGCGCCACTGCCATGGCGCAAGAGAATGGCGCCTGGCTGCCGGTAAACCGTGATGCCTTCCTCAAGATCGTCAAGGCGCATCCTGCTGTCGGGGTGGCGCTGCTGCGTTCAATGTGCGAGCGCATCCGCCACTTGAATGCCCAGATCGGGAGTTGAAGGGCCAAACCCAGGCAGGGCCCCTTGCGGGCCGGTCGATTCAGTCAGGCAGGCACGCGCCGGCCATGCATCAGGCAAGCGGGGGCGATGCATCAGGCACGCTGCGGCGTGGTCGCGATGAAGTCGAGAATTTCGCGGCCGAGAAAATCTTCTGCAGTGTTGAAATGCGCGACGATCGAGGTGTGGTTGTGGCCGCGCAACCGCAGCAGTGGTGGTGCGCGCCGCTGCGCTGTCGCCAGGCGATAGGCCAGTTCGGTGCAATACAGATCGATCAGCGGATTTTCATATTCCGCAAACGCCACAAAAGTCGGCACGCTGCCGGCGTCGACATGTGCGACCGGCGAGCGCTCTTCGAATAGCGAGGCATCGCTGCCGTAATAGGCTTCGACCTTGCGGGCGTTCGGATTCTCTGCAAGATTGTCGGCCCGCACGCGCCCGCTTATGACGATCAGTCCCGCGATACCGGGTCCGCTGGCCGGCTGCCGGCGGCGATCATAGGCATAGCCTGCCGCATGCGCGGCGCCGGCCGAATGGGCCATCAGGAAAATCCGTTGCGCATCACCACCATGGCGTGCCGCGTTGGCGCGCGCCCAGGCCACGGCCAGCGCGACATCTTCGGCGCCGGACGGATAGACAAATTCGGGAGCGCGCCGGTATTCGAGGTTGACGCCCAGCACACCGTGGCGCGCGAAAAAATACAGGATGTTTGCGTAAAACTCGTCGCTGCGGTTGCGTTCGCCATCGACAAACGCGCCACCATGCAGAAAGATCAGGAGCGGCGCGGCGCCTGCAGTTTCCATATCCCTGCCAGGCTGGAACAGGTCCAGGCATTGACGTGGATGCGTACCGTAGGCCAGGTCATTGGTCCGCACCACACCTTCTTTGGGTGCATGGGCGAGAACGGCGCTGAACCCTTCTGCCATCTGCCGCACGTGACCAGGCACATCATTGCGCCAAATCGGCCCGACCTGCTTCATCAAGTCATGCAAGGCGGCGGGTATGGCAGGCCCCGGGCGTCGATTGTCAGAATTCATTCGGCACACTCCCATCATGGAACAGCATTGTTCGGCGCAGCGCTGCGCCACACACTCGGAACTCTGCACAACCCCGGCAGCGCTCGACTGTTGATCCGGATTGCCGCTTCCACCGTTTTCAGGAACTGCACGGGCCCGCTTCCCGGACTGTACCGCTCAAGCAGTTTGATCAATTTCCAGCAGGAACGACACTGGCTCGCCGGCGATTTGCCGGCCATCCCCAACCGTGGAACGGCCGGCTGGCCGTGCACGCGCCTGTTTTGCCCCCTTTCCTGAGGTAACCTAAGCGCCGCGCGCAAAAAAATTCAAATGAAGCAAAAGTGTGCATGCAACTTGCTTGCCACTTGCTTGCAACTTGCTTGCAACTTGCTTGCAACTTGCTTGCCACTTGCTTATCCCAAGGTAGTTCCCAGGAGTCATTGTGTCAATTCACGTAGCCCTGCGTCACATCACCCATTATCGCTACGACCGTCTGGTTGGCCTGGGCCCGCAGGTGGTCCGCCTGCGCCCGGCCGCGCATTCGCGCACGCCGATCCTGGCGTATTCGCTCAAGGTCACGCCCGAGGGGCATTTCGTCAACTGGCAGCAGGATCCGCAGGGCAATTACCTGGCGCGGCTGGTGTTTCCCGAAAAAGCGCGTGAACTGAAGATTGAAGTCGATCTGGTGGCCGAGGTGTCGGTGATCAATCCATTCGACTTTTTTCTCGAACCCGACGCACAGCAGATTCCATTCAAGTACGACGCTTCACTGGCGCACGAACTGGCGCCCTACCTGCAGAAGCTGCCGGCCACCCCGCTGTTCCAGAAATACCTGGACGCGGTGCCCACTGAAGCGATGCCTACCAACGATTTCCTGGTGGCTTTGAACCAGCGCCTGCAGGCCGATGTGCGCTACCTGATCCGCATGGAGCACGGGGTGCAGACCCCGGAGCAGACACTGGAACTGGCCTGTGGCTCGTGCCGCGATTCAACCTGGCTGCTGGTGCAGATCATGCGCCACCTGGGCATGGCTGCGCGCTTCGTCTCGGGCTACCTGATCCAGCTTGCTGCGGATGTGAAATCGCTTGACGGCCCCTCGGGCACCGAGGTCGATTTCACCGACCTGCACGCCTGGTGCGAGGTGTATCTGCCGGGCGCCGGCTGGGTCGGACTCGACCCGACTTCGGGGCTGTTCGCCGGCGAAGGGCACATTCCGCTGGCCGCAACACCCGACCCCGGCAATGCCGCGCCGATCACCGGTGCCACCGACGAGTGCGAGGTGGAATTCGAGCATCACATGCAGGTGACGCGGATTTTCGAGACGCCGCGTGTCACCCTGCCCTACTCCGACCTGCAATGGCAGCAGATCGAAGCCCTGGGCCAGCAGATCGACAGGCAGTTGAAAGCAGATGATGTGCGCCTGACCATGGGTGGCGAGCCGACCTTCGTGGCGGTCGACGACCCGGATGGCGCGGAGTGGAATACCGATGCCATGGGCCCGACCAAGCGCGGCCTGGGCGCCAAACTGCTCGACCGTCTGAAGGCGCGCCATGCGCCGCAGGGACTCAAGCATTACGGCCAGGGCAAATGGTATCCGGGCGAACAACTGCCGCGCTGGTCGCTCACCTGCTTCTGGCGGCGCGACGGTGAACCGGTGTGGGGCGACGCCACCTTGTGCGCCGACGAAAGCGTCGACTATGGCGCCACCGAGCAACACGCAGCGCAGTTTCTGCAGAATCTCGCCGCGGGTCTCGAACTCGACCCAAAATACGTATTCCCCGCCTTTGAAGACACCTGGTACTACCTGTGGCGCGAGCGGCGCCTGCCGACTAACGTCGACCCCTTCGATTCCCGCCTTGAAGACCCGCTGGAGCGCGAGCGCCTGCGCAAGGCCTTCACCCAGGGGCTCGACAAGGTGGCCGGCCATGTGCTGCCGATCAGGCGCAGTACCGATGCCGCATTGCACTGGCAAAGCGGCTCCTGGTTCCTGCGTGAGGAACGCTGTTACCTGATTCCAGGCGATTCGGCGATCGGCCTGCGCCTGCCGCTCGATTCGCAACCCTGGGCCAAACCCACGGACCAGCCGTGGATTCACGAGCCCGACCAGACCCAGGCCTTCGCGCGCCTGCCGGGACACCAGGAAATCGCCCGCCAGTTTCAAGCGCCGCAGAAGCGAACCCACAATCACGGCGCCTGGCTCGACGATCGCGCGCCGATAGCGCCGGGGACGCCGGGCAAGACCGCGGACGCGCCGGCCGGCTTTCTCGAATCGGCAGCCTGGATCACCCGTTCGGCCATGTGTGCCCAGGCGCGCCACGGCGTGCTCTACATCTTCATGCCGCCGATGGCCAACCTTGAGCACTATCTCGAATTGGTGGCCGCAGTCGAAGCGACCGCTGCTGACATGCAGCTTGCGGTAGTGGTCGAAGGCTATGAGCCGCCGCGAGATCCGCGTCTTGAGCAATTGCGCATCACGCCCGATCCCGGCGTGCTGGAAGTCAACGTGCAGCCGGCGCGCGACTGGGACGAACTGGTGGCCAACACCACTTTTCTCTACGAGCAGGCACATCTGACACGCCTGACCACCGAGAAATTCATGGTCGATGGCAAGCACACCGGTACCGGCGGTGGCAATCATCTGGTCATGGGCGGCGCCAGCGTGCTCGACTCACCGTTTCTGCGCCGGCCGGACTTGCTCAAGAGTCTGATCGGCTACTGGCACAACCACCCCTCGCTGTCGTTCCTGTTCTCGGGCATGTTCATCGGCCCGACCAGCCAGGCGCCACGCATTGACGAGGCGCGCAACGATTCGGTCTACGAAATCGAGATTGCGTTTGCCGAAATCGACCGTCTGATGGGCCAGAGTTCCGGCGCCTGCCCGCCGTGGAAAATCGATCGCATCCTGCGCAACCTGTTGATCGATGCGTCCGGCAATACCCATCGCACCGAATTCTGTATCGACAAACTTTATTCGCCGGATTCGGCTACCGGTCGTCTGGGGCTCCTGGAAATGCGCGCCTTCGAGATGCCGCCGCACGCGCGCATGTCGCTGACCCAGCAACTGCTGCTGCGCGCCCTGGTGGCGCGCTTCTGGCGCCAGCCGTTCCGCCCTGCAACGCTGATGCGCTGGGGCACCGAGCTGCACGATCGCTTCATGCTGCCGCACTTCGTGTGGCAGGATTTCAGCGACGTGATTGCCGAGCTGAACGACGCCGGCTTCGGCTTGTCGGCCGACTGGTTCGACACACACCTGGAATTCCGTTTTCCGCGCTATGGCGAGTTCGCCGCCGCTGGCGTTCGTGTCGAACTGCGCAACGCGCTCGAACCGTGGAACGTGCTGGGCGAGGAAAGCAGCGCCGCCGGCACCGCCCGCTATGTCGATTCATCGCTGGAGCGCCTGCAGGTCAAGGCCACCGGTCTGATCGACAGTCGCCACGTACTCACCTGCAATGGCCGGGCGGTGCCGCTGCAGCCGAGCGGCCGCGTCGGCGAATTCATCGGCGGCGTGCGCTACAAGGCCTGGAACCCGCCTTCCGCCCTGCACCCGACCATCGACACCAATGTGCCGCTGGTGTTCGACCTGGTGGACACCTGGAATGCCAGGAGCCTGGGCGGTTGCCAATACCATGTGGCCCATCCGGGCGGGCGCAGCCACGAGGATTTTCCGGTCAATGCCAACGCCGCCGAAGGACGCCGGCTGGCGCGCTTTTTCAGCATGGGGCACACGCCCGGGCGTATCGAGGTGCAAGCCGAAAAGCGCAATCCGAACTTCCCGTTCACACTCGACCTGCGGCGCGCCTGAACGCAATCGTTGGTCCGCTGCGCCGCGCTTGCGGGGCGCGGCAAATGCTAACCTCACGTTCTTTTCGCCCAACGCCTTTTCGCGCCCCTGACTTTCGTGCCCAAGCAACTGCTGGACCAGTACCCCCCTGCCGTGGCGCGCTACGATGAGATGCTGGACGCCTCGCAGAAGCCGCGCGAGCACTGGCGCGCGATGTTCGAGCAGCTGGTCGCAACGCCGTCTGCGCGGATGCATGAGCGGGTGCAGGAAATCGAACGCCAGGTGCGCGAGAACGGCGTTACCTACAACGTCTATGACGATCCACAGGGCACCGACCGGCCCTGGGATCTGGACCTGCTGCCGCAAATCATTCCGGCCGACGAGTGGGCGCGGATCGAAGCTGCGGTGTGCCAGCGCGCGCATTTGCTCGATCGCATCCTGGCCGATGTTTACGGCCCGCAGCATCTGATTGCCGAAGGCCTGCTGCCGCCGGCGCTGGTGCACGGCAACGCCGCCTACCTGCGCCCGGCGCACGGCATCGTGGCGCCGGGCGGGGTGCGCCTGCACCTCTATGCTGCCGACCTCGCACGCGCCGCCGATGGCCGCTGGTGGGTGGTGGCCGATCGCACCCAGGCGCCCTCGGGTGCCGGCTACGCGCTGGAAAACCGCCTGGCGATTTCGCGCGTCTTCCCCGACCTGTTCCGCGACCTCAAGGTGCAGCCGCTGGCGCGCTTTTTTGCCACCTTGCGTGACAGCCTGGCGCACTGGGCTGCGCATGACGGGCAGGCGCCGATGATCGTGCTGCTCACGCCGGGACCCTACAACGAGACCTATTACGAGCATGCGCTGTTGGCGCGCTACCTGGGTTTTCCGCTTGTCGAAGGGCATGACCTGACGGTGCGTAACGGCTGCGTCTGGCTGAAAACGCTCTCTGGCCTGCAGCGCGTGCATGTGATCTTGCGCCGCCTCGATGATGAATTTTGCGACCCGCTGGAATTGCGCAGCGATTCCGCCCTGGGGGTGGCCGGCCTGGTGGAAGCGGCGCGGCGCGGCAATGTGCTGATCGCCAACGGCCTGGGCGCCAACCTTTTGGAATCCGGCGCGATCCTGGGTTACCTGCCGGCGATCAGCCAGCGCCTGCTTGGCAACCCGCTGAAAATGCCTTCGGTGGCCACCTGGTGGTGCGGCGAATCGGCGGCGCTCGAGCAAGCGGTGGCACGCCTGGAAAAACTGGTGATCAAACCGGCATTCCCGCAATTGCGCATGGAAGCGGTGTTCGGACAGGACTTGAGCGAGCCGCAGCGCCGCTCACTTCTTGAATCGATGCGCGCCCACCCGGACCGCTATATCGCCCAGGAACTGGTGCGCATTTCGCAGGCACCGATCTGGGATCGCTCGCAACAGCGCCGCCTCAAGGCCGGGGCGGTAGGCCTGCGCGTGTATGCTTGCGCCACTCCCGACGGTTACATCGCCATGCCCGGTGGCTTGACGCGCGTGGCTACCGGGCCGGACGCGCGGGTGATCTCGATGCAGCGCGGCGGCGGCAGCAAGGACACCTGGGTGCTGTCGGCGGGGCCTGTCAGCCAGTTCAGCCTGATGCGCCGCGCCGTGACCGCGCAGGACCTGATGCGCAGCCCGCATAACCTCTCTTCGCGCGTGGCCGAGAATCTGTTCTGGTTCGGCCGCTACGCCGAGCGCTGCGACAACATCGCACGCCTGCTGCGGGTGGCGCTGGGCCAACTGATCGACAACATCCCCGACTCACTCGACGGCGAATGGGGCGCGATCGTGCGGCTGTGTGGCAACACGGGCCTCCTGCCGGTCGACGCCGACGCTCCGAACAACGATGTCGAGGCGGCCTTGCGACGCGCCGTAACCGACCCGCATGTGGGCGGTCTCGCCGCCGGCCTGCGCCAGCTGTTTCGCGTCGCATTCCAGTTGCGCGAACGCCTGTCGGTCGACAACTGGCGCGCCTTGAACCGCATGCTGCAACGCCTGGCACGCTGGGAGAAGCACACCCCGACCATTGCCGAAGCCTTGAGCGAGCTGGACGCCGCGACCACCTCGATGATGACCTTGGCCGGCTTCACCCTGGACGGCATGACGCGCGACCAGGGCTGGCGCTTTTTGTCGATCGGGCGGCGCGTCGAACGCCTGCAGTTCCTCTGCGGCGCCCTGCATGCGGGCCTGCAGATGCGCGCCGACGCCGAGCTTGAGTGGCTGCTGGAGCTGGCCGACAGCATCGTGACCTATCGTTCGCGCTACATGGCGCGCCCGCAGTGGCTGCCGCTGCTCGATCTGCTGATCCGCGACGAAAGCAATCCGCGCTCGATCGCCTTTCAGTTGCTGGGCCTGTCGGAATACCTGCATCGTTTGACTGAAACCTACGGTGAATGTGGCGCAGCCTGCCTGACCCCGCTGATCGAAGCACTGAACCGGCTTGATCCGGAGCGTGATCTGGCCCCCGGCAGCCCGGCCTTGCGCGCTTTCATGGAGGCGTTGCGCAGTGAATCCTTTGCCCAGGCCGAGCGCATCAACCAGCGCTTTTTCAGCCATGGCGACAAGCCCGGTCGCCCAATGCAGTCGCAGGCACAATCGCAATGAATGCGCGGCCGGCGGGTACGGGTGCGGCCGACGGCAGTCGGCGGCTGCGGGTGGTGCATGAAACCCGCTATCGTTACGCCAGCCCGGTGACGCTGTCACGCCAGTTGCTGCACCTCACACCGCGCCCCTTGCCCGGCCAGCAGGTGATCGCGCACCGCATTGCGGTGCAGCCGGCACCGGCAGAAAGCATTGCCGGCCACGACTATTTCGGCAACCCGATATGCCAGGCAGTGATCACCGTTCCCCACCGCGCCTTGACGGTGCTGGCCGAATCGACCGTCGAATTGCGCGCGCGTAGCGTAGCGCAAGGCTTGGGCGGCATCGGCTGGGAGGCCGCGCGCGACGCCTTGGGCCAGCCTGGCGGAGCGGCGGTGCTGGATGCCGCACGCTTCCGCTTCGAATCGCCGCATGTGCCGCTTGACACTGCCGTCCACGCCTATGCGGCGGACGTCTTCGCGCCGCGGCGCGCCGTGTTGCCGGCCCTGCTCGAGCTCACAGCGCGCATCCATGCGGAGTTCGAATTCGACGCCACCGCCACCGACATCGCCACGCCGCTGACAGAAGTGCTGGAACACCGCCACGGCGTGTGCCAGGATTTCGCCCACCTGATGATCGGCTGCCTGCGCAGCCGCGGCCTGGCGGCGCGTTATGTCAGCGGCTACATCCTGACCATGCCGCCGCCCGGCCAGCCGCGCCTGATCGGGTCGGACGCTTCGCACGCCTGGGTGTCGGTGTATTGCCCGGGGCACGACGCGGCCGCAGGCGACTGGATCGACTTCGATCCGACCAACAACTGCCGCATCGATCGCGACCACGTCACGCTTGGCTGGGGCCGCGATTTCAGCGATGTGACACCGGCCCGCGGTGTCACCCTGGGCGGCGGGCAGCAGGCGCTGGTGGTGCAGGTGACGGTAAACCCGGACGCAGACACCTTGGGCTGAGCGGGCCGGTGCTGCACGCGTCCACGCCGGATGGGGCTATGCTGCGCCCTTCCAGCCACGCCGGAGCAGTCATGGACAACCAGCAACTTGCCGAACTGCTGTCGGGCTTAGCCAAAGCCAACAACGCCATTCCCGATGCGTTCGAGCGCGCCCACCCGGGCTTCAAATCGACCCATCTGGCGCCGGTCCTCAACGTGGCGGCGAACCTGCGCTCGGCCGAGCCACGGCTGGTCGACCTGCCCGCGCGCATCGGGCTGCGCTATCAGGGGCGCGCGGCGATTGACACGGCGGTGATTCGCGCCGACCTTGACCGTTTGACCGCAAGCGATACGCCATTGCCGGTGGCGCCGCTTGCGGCCGACGATAGTCTCGATTTCGCCAGGACTTGACGCTGGCAACGGCGCCCGCAGTGCTTCCCGGCGCCGCCCCGATTGGCGCGCCTGCGGCCATCCTGGTGCTCGACACCAATGTCTGGCTTGACTTGCTGGTGTTTCGCGATGCAGGCGTGGCATGGCTTTGCACGAGCTTGCGGTCCGGCGAATTGCGGGCGATGATCGATGCGTTTGGTCTGGCCGAACTGACGCGCGTGCTGGGCTACCCGCTCGGGCGTTTCGCCATCGCCCCTGCCGGGCACGCCGGCATACTCGATGCCTGCCGCTCCCTTGCCTGCGAGTTCACTGCAGTTCCGGGCGTGGCCATGCCGCCCCTGCCACGTTGCCGTGACCGCCATGACCAGCCGTTTCTCGAACTTGCGCAGGCCTGCGGCGCGCACTGCCTGATTACCAAGGATCGCGACCTTCTGATGCTCACGCGCCGCTTGCGCGGCCTGGCCGGATTCGTGGTTGCCACGCCGGCCGATGCGCGCCGCCTGCTGACGCCACATGGTGCAACGGATGGTGCTTCAGGCGCCTTCTAAAGCTTGGACCAGCCGGGCTCGTCGCGCTCAAGCAGGCGCTTGATCGAGGCGAAAAACAGGTCACTCTGCTGGCGCTCGCCGGCAATTTGCGCCGCCACCCGTGCACACAGATCCGGCGCAATGGTGCGCAGCGGCCGTCCGGCGGCGGCCTGTACCGCCAACACCTGATGCATGCAGGCACGTTCGAGGTAATAAAGATCGTCGAAGGCCCAGGCCACCGACGCTCCGACCACCGTCACGCCGTGGCTGGCCATGAGCATGACATCGCGCCCCTTGAGTTGCGCGGCGATGCGCCTGCCCTCGGCGGCATCCAGTGCCACGCCGTTGTACTGGTCGTCGTAGGCGATGCGCTCATAGAAGCGCAGTGCGTTCTGGTTGCACCATTCGACCCGGCCATCGGTGACCAGCGTGAGCGCGGTGGCGAACGGCATGTGGGTATGCATCACGCACCTGGCGTGCGGATTGGCTTTATGGATATGGCTGTGAATGAAAAACGCGGTCGGCTCCAGGGCATGGCGCCCGTCGATGATGTTGCCGGCGGCGTCGATCAGCAGGATGTCGCCGGCGCTGACCTCGCCCCAGTGCAGGCCCTGCGGGTTGATCAGGTAACGATCCGGCGCCAACTCCAGGCTGAAATGGTTGCAGACGCCTTCGTTCAGGCCCAGGCGCGCAGACCAGCGCAAGGCGGCTGCGAGATCGATGCGGCCTTGATCGAGCGCGCTGGGTTTGGCGGATTTTCTGGTGGCCATCTGTTCTCCT
>CAYYFR010000144.1:0-5532 GCA_964470865.1 uncultured Burkholderiales bacterium
GCTGGTGCGGGTTGGCTGGTGTGACCTGGCAGGGGGCTGCGCTAGGCGCGCGCCAAGGCGGCGGCGTTGGTGCCGGCGGCGCGCCCCTGGGTCACCGCGGACAACAGGCCGCCGCCGGAAAAGTAACCCCAGCGCGAGGGGCCGGACATGCCGCGCGCGGCACCGCCACCGGCGAACAGGTTGGGCAATTGCGTGCCGTCCGCGCGCAGCACACGGGCGCCGGTATCGATCACCACCCCGCCCTGGGTATGAAACAAGGCCCCGGTCACTTTTACCGCGCAAAACGGCGCTTCGAGCGGCTGCTTGCCGGCGAAGTCGCGGCCGAATTCATCCTGGCGCGTCCCGGCGCACAGCGCGTTTACTTCGGCCACGGTGGCCTCCAGCGCATCGACCGGCAGGCCAATCATTTCGGCCAGCGCGCGAATGCAGGGCGCCTTTTTGATGCCGCCTAACCCCGCCACCTCCTTGTAGTCGGTGAAACCCAGGATCGGCTTCTCGCGAATCTCGTCATAGATGTTCCAGGCGCAGCGCCCGGGCTGGGCAATGGTATCGACGGCCTGCTCCGAATAGCCGCGCACCTCGTTGGAAAACCGCTTGCCGTGCGCATTGACCTGAAAGCCGCCGGGCACGAGCAGGCCCCAATTCATCGGGTTGCCGTAGGGCGTGGCCACCGCGCCGTGGCCCTGGTAGCTGCCGAGGTCGGCCAGGCCGGCGCCAAGTTCGCGGCCCCAGCGGATCGCGTCACCCTGGTTGCCCACATGGCCCCAGAACTCGGCGTCGGCAATTTCCGGAATGTATTCGCGCACCATCTCGTGGTTGCCGCCAAAGCCGCAGCAGGCCAGCACCAGCGCCTTGCAGCCGACGGTCTCGCTGGCGCCATCGGGCCGCGTGTAGCGCACCGCGACCACGCGGCCTTCGGCAGTGGCGTACAGGTCGGCGGCCAGGGCGCCGGTGACCAGATCGATCTGCTTGCGGTCGGCCGCCGCCAGAAGTGCGCTCTGAAGCTCGCCGCCGGTACGGTTGGGCGTGCCATGCATGCGCAATACCGAGTGGCCGGGGTAGAGAAAACCTTCCACCAGCTTGAATTCCACCTGGTGCTCACCGGCCAGCCAGTCGATGGTGGGGCCGGAGGCCTCGGCCACCATGCGCACGATGGCTGCGTCGGTCTGGTGCCTGGCCTTGGCCAGAATGTCGCCGGCCAGCAGTTCGGGCGAGTCCTCGATGCCCATGCTTTTTTGCAGCCGGGTGCCGGCGGCGGGAATCAGTCCGGTGGAAAGCGAGGTGCTGCCGGTGGGTCGTTCGTCACGCTCCAGCACCAGCACTTCGGCACCGGCCTCTTTTGCCGCCAGCGCCGCGGTGAGGCCGCAGGCACCGGCGCCGATGATCACAACATCGACGGTGTATTCGAATGCGGCCGCCGCGGCGGGTTGCACAGGCATATCGGGGCGTCCTTGACGATCGGGGCGTCGTGTCGGCTCAGGCAGCCTGGCCGAAGTCGCCGCAAGGCGGATTGCATTTCGACGGCGTCAACAGGCTGACCTGCTGGTCCTTGAGAAACGGCCGCACCTTCACCAGGTAGGCCTGGAACGCCGGGTCCTTGTAGAGCAGGTCGCGGCGGCGCTGGCGCTCACCCGCATCGGCATAGGCGAACATCATGATGATCTGGTTGATGTTGCCGATCTCGGTACGGTAGATGCCCATGAAATTGCCGAGAATGCGCAACTGCGGTTCCAGCCCTTCTTTCTCGAACAGTTCGATAAAGGCAGCGGCAGTGCCGGAATGGAGGGTGTAGGCGCGGTGATCGATGACCATAGGAATCTCCCGGATTCAGGGGATCAGCAGCAAGGAACCATGGGTGGCCCGGCTTTCCAGCAGGCGATGCGCGGCGGCGGCCGCAGACAACGGGAAGGTCCGATGCACCAGCGGCGCGACCGCGCCGCTGGCGACGACCGCAAAGAATGCGGACGCGCAGGCTTCGAGCTCGGCTATGTCGGCGGTGTATTCACCGAGCCGGGTCCAGGTGAGGATCAGGCTTTTCTGGCGCAATTGTTCCAGCGATACCGGCGGCACCGCGCCCGACGAGCTGCCGAAGCAGGCCATCCAGCCGCGCGGCGCCAGGCAGGCGATCGAGCTTTCCCAGGTGGCCTGACCGACCGAGTCATAGACCGCCGGCGCGCCGCGGCCGCCGGTGAGTTCCAGCACGCGTGCCGGCCAATCGTCGCGGCCGTGCACGAATACATGGGCATAGCCGTTGGCACGCGCCAGTTCGACCTTGTCGGCCGAGCCCACGATACCGACCGCCTCGGCGCCCAGGCTCTTCAACCACTGGCCGGCGATCGTGCCGACGCCGCCGGCGGCGGCATGGAACACCACCACGTCACCGGGCTTCACCGCATAAACCCGGCGAATCAGGTACTCGACGGTCATTCCCTTGAGCAGCGAAGCCGCCACCACGGTGTCGCTGATCGCCGCCGGGATGCGCACGCAGGCGTCCGCCGGGAAGTTGCGTACATCGCAATAGGAACCCAGTGGCCGCGCCGCGTAGCCCACCCGGTCGCCAATGGCGAAGCGCGTCACACCGGCACCCAGCGCCTCGACCACGCCCATGCCTTCCATGCCGATCACCACCGGCGCGGTCAACACCTTCGATTCCGCATAGTCGCCGCGGCGCGCATGGGTGTCGGTGAAATTCACGCCGATCGCGCGCTGGCGAATGCGCACCTCGCCGGCCTTGGGCGGCGTGTCCGGCAGCGTGTCTTCGACCAGTTCCTCGGGACCGCCGTAGCGGTGAATGCGCATTGCTTTGGACATTGGTTTCTCTCTTGTCAATTGGAAAGGGCGGCTCGCTGCGAGCGTGCCTGCGTTGCGGGGTATTTGCTCCAGATCGTTCAATAGCGCGCGCGTGCGCTCTCGTGGACGCCGTAGCGCGCTTCCATCGCCTGCACTTCGGGCATGCCCAGCAGGTCGAAGAACTCGCGGAAACTCGCCACCTCGTCGGTCAGGCTGGCGATCGAGCCGGTCTGCTTCAGGGTGGTCAGCACATGGTTGGCAGCGCGAATCGCCGCCAGCATGATCCAGTTGGGGTAGATGATCAGCTTGAAACCAAGACCTTCGATCTCCTCGCGGCCGAGGAACGGGGTCTTGCCGGAGGACGCCATGTTGTACAGCAGGGGTGTCTTGAGTTTCGGCTGGATCAGCGCTAACTGCGCCGGGCCCGGCGCCTCGATGAACAGCATGTCGGCACCGGCATCGCGATAGCGCGCCGCGCGCTCGAGTGCGGCATCGAACCCATCGACGGCAATCGCGTCGGTGCGCGCGATGATCATGAAGTCGGCGTCGATGCGCGCATCGACGGCGGCCTTGATTTTCGATTCCATTTCAACGCACGGTACCAGGGTCTTGCCGGCCAGATGGCCGCAGCGCTTGGGCATCACCTGGTCCTCGATGTGCACCGCGGCCACCCCGGCGCGCTCGTAGGCCTGCACCGTGCGGCGCACATTGAGCACACCACCATAGCCGTTGTCGCCGTCGGCGATCAACGGCAGGCCGCTGGCATCCGCAATGCGCCCGGCGTTGTCGGCCATCTCGGTCAGGGTCAGCAGGCCGACGTCCGGCATGCCCAGGCGCACCGCGGTGGTGCCGGCGCCGGTCATGTAGATCGCCTCAAAGCCGTGCTTGGCGACAATCCGCGCGTTCATCGCATCGGCCACACCGGGCGCCATGATGGCGCCGGGTTGCGTCATCAGTTGCCTCAATCTGGTGGTGGTTTTCATCGTGTCGTCTCCTGGCTGCGGATCATGAAACAGGCTTGACTCTTTGTAATAGTATAGAAGCCTTGGCAGCGTCCGGCGGCATAGCCACGCATCCGACCATCACTTCAAAAGGCAAATCATGCACGGTCGTTCGGGCAGTAGCTGGTTGGTTTTGACCTTGTTTGCGGCCGCGCTCGCCACTGCCGCCACCGCTGCGCCGGCGCAGTCGCCGCGCACCCTGATCGTTGCCGCACCGCAAACGCCGACCGGCTTCGACGGCGACCTGCCCAAGGTGGCCACGCGCCAGATGGTGACCCAGGTCTACGAGGGCCTGGTGCGCTACAAGCGCGTCACCGGCACCGACGGCCGCGTCACGCTTGACGCCACCCAGGTCGAAGGCCACTACGCCGAGAGCTGGACGGTCTCGCCCGACGGCCGCGAATACACCTTCAAGCTGCGCCGCAATGTCAAGAGCCCGTTCGGCAACGAACTGACCGCCGACGACGTAGCCTGGAGCCTGGATCGCGCCTGGGCTGTCAAACGCACCAGCTTTTTTCTCTACAACCTGATTGGCCTCACCAAATGGGAGAAGATCGCCAAGTACGAGATCAAGATGATCCTGAAGGCGCCCAACCTGATCTTCCTGCCGATGCTCACCATGTACTTCCCGCCGCTGTACGACTCGGTGCAGGCGAAAAAGCATGTCACCACCGACGACCCGTTCGCCGGCAAGTACATCGATCAAAACACCGTGGGCTTCGGTGCCTATCACCTGCAGTCGATCAAGCCCGGCGAGCAGGTGGTGCTGACCGCCAACCCCAATTATTTTCGCGGCAAACCCTGGTTCGAGCGGGTGATCTATCGCGAAGTGCCCTCGACCGCCAACCGCGTCTCGCTGCTCAAGACCGGCCAGGTGCAGTGGGTCGAAGACCTGCCCTTGAAGCAGATCGCCGATCTCAAGAAAGACAGCACCCTCAAGGTTGAATCGGTCACCGGCACGCAGCCGGCGACCATTCGCATGAACCCGAACATCAAGCCCTTCGACGACCTGCGGGTGCGCCAGGCTTTGGTCTTTGCCACCGACTATGCGGCGATGAACCGCTCGGTGTTCGAAGGCCTCGGCGTGCGCGTGCGCTCCACAGTATCGCCCGGCGTGCCGGTGGCGATCAACGCCTTCACCGGCGAACGCGACCTGCCGCGCGCCCGCGCCCTGCTCACCGAGGCCGGCTACCCCAACGGCATCGACGTCAATCTCAACTACGCCGGCACCTACTGGTGGATGGAGCCGGTGGCGATCCAGTTCAAGAACCAGGCGGCCGAGGCCGGCATCCGCGTCAATCTGCAGCGCCTGCCGGACCCGGAGTTCGTGCAGCGCGGCCTGGTGGTCAGGCGCGACATGGCGTTGGCGACGCAAGGTGACGCCAGCTTCGTGCTCGACCCGGTATTCATGGTGTGGATCTTCGGTCATTCGATGGGCGTGGCCAATCGCAACCACTACAAGAGCGACGCCTTCGACAAGCTGACCATGCAGGCGCTGGCCGAAACCGACATCCGCAAGCGCTCCGACATGGTGGCCGACCTGCAGCGCATGCACGCCAACGACGCCTCCTGGATCATGCTGTATTACCCCGGCGTGCACCAGGCGATGAACCGCTGCATCAGCGGCTGGGTGTGGCATCCGGACGACTGGCCGCGCTTTTTCGACTTGAAGCAGGATGCGAAATGCGCCAAGTAGCGGCGGCCGGCGCGCCGGCGCAGCCGCTGTTGCAGCCGCTGTCGC
>CAYYFR010000144.1:5632-8672 GCA_964470865.1 uncultured Burkholderiales bacterium
GCAGCCGCTGTCGCCGCTGTAGCACCGGCCCGCAACAAAGGCATCGATGCACATCCTGCGGCTGGTGCTGCGCCGCCTGCTGTTGGCCCTGCCGATCCTGTTCGGCATGCTGCTGTTCACCTTCCTGCTGGTGCGGGTGGGCAGCAACGATCCGGTCGGCCTCCTGGCCGGGCCGACCGCCTCCGCCGAGGAGGTCGCAGCCATCCGCAAGCAGTTGAAGCTGGACCAATCGCCACTGGTGCAGTTCGGCGAATTCGCGCGTCGGGTGACGCGCGGCGACCTCGGGCAATCGTGGCTCTCGGGCAAGCCGGTGTGGGGCGAACTCGCCTCGCGCCTGCCCGCCACGCTTGAGCTTGTCATCCTCGGTGGCCTCATCGGCGGCATTGCCGGCGTAGCCGCCGGCCTGCGCGCGGCCTTTCATCCCAACGGCTGGTTCGACCAGGCAAGCCGGGTGGTCTCGCTGGCCGGGTTCGGCATGCCCACCATCTTTCTCGGGCTGGTGGCGATTTTCGTGTTCTTCTATCTGCTGGGCTGGGCGCCGCCGCCGATGGGGCGCATCGATCTGTTGCTCACCAGCCCGCCTACCATCACCGGCAGCTACGCCATCGACAGCGCGCTGGCCGGCGACTGGGAGGCCACGCGCTCGGCGTTGGCGCGCCTGGTGCTGCCGGTGCTGTGCGTGGCGATCGTGTTCGCCGCGCCGCTGATCAAGCAGACGCGTGCGATCGCCCGCGATGTGCTGGCCAGCGACTATGTGCGCTACGCGCGCGCCGCCGGCCTGCCGCCGGCAGTGGTGAAAAGCATAGTCCGGCGCAATGCCGCGGTGCCGGTGCTGACCTTTGGCACTACGGAATTCATCGCGCTGTTCGGCATTGCCTCGGTGCTGGAGTTGATCTTCTCCTGGGGCGGCATCTCGCAGTTTGGCTTGGTCGCGGTGCTCAAAGGTGACTTCGCGGTGGTGCAGGGCTATGTGTTGTTCATGTCGGTGATCGCGATGATCGTGTTCGCATTGGCCGATGCCGTGGTGCTGATGATCGAACCGCGCGCGGGGCTGCGTTGAACGCGGCAGCCATGCCCATCGATGGCGTGCGCCGGCGTGCGTTGGCGCTCCTGCTGGCTTCGCCCACCGGCACCATTGGCCTGGCGATCGTGCTGTTTTTCCTCGTGCTGGCCTTGCTGGCACCGCTGTTCGCGCCCTACGACGCCATCGCGGTGTCGTCGGAAAACGTGTTGAAAGGCCCGAGCGCGCGCTTCATGTTCGGCACCGACGGCAACGGCATGGACGTGTTTTCGCGCGTCGTCTACGGCGCACGCTACGCCTTCGGCATCGCCGTGCCGGTGCTGTTGCTGGGCATGGCGCTGGGTGTGCCGATCGGCCTGTATGCCGGCTATCGCGGCGGCTGGTTCGACGAGATAACGCTGCGCGTGATGGATGCGCTGCGGGTGTTCCCCTCGATCATCCTGGCGTTGGCGATCGTGGCGGCCACCGGTCACAGCCTGTTCAACGTGGTGGTGGTGATCGCCGTGCTGGACGTGCCGCTGTTCGCGCGGGTGGTGCGCGCCGAGGTGCTGGCCTTGCGCCGCTCGGGCCTGGCGGAGGCTGCACTGGCGGCCGGCAACCCGACCTGGCGCATTCTCGCGGTGCATCTGCTGCCCAACTGCCTGCGCGGCGCCATGGCACAGGTGCCGATCCGCATGGCGTGGGCGGTGCGGGTGACCGCCACCCTGGCTTTCATCGGCGTCGGTATCCAGGCGCCCACGCCCGAATGGGGCGCGATGATCCGCCAGGGCTCGGAATACATGATCAGCGGCGAATGGTGGGTGGCGATCTTTCCCGGCACCGCGCTGGTGATCCTGATCATCGGCTTTTCGATGTTGGGCGACGGCCTGGAAGAGTTGCTCGATCCGCGCAGCAACAACAGTTCGCGCTGACGGGCGGCTTTCGTGAGCCTGCTCGCTGTCGAAAACCTGCACACCCACTTCATCGCGCGCGATCGCATGCACCGGGTGCGCACCGCGCGCGCGCTGAACGGCGTCGGCTTCACGGTCGCCGCCGGCGAGGTCCTGGGCCTGATCGGCGAAACCGGCGCCGGCAAGTCATTGACCGCACTCTCCGTGATGGGCCTGTTGCGCGCACCGGCTACGATCGTCGCCGGTTCGATTCGCTTCGACGGGCGCGAACTGGTCGGCCTGGCCGAGCAGGAGATGAACCGGCTGCGCGGCAACGCGATGGCCCTGGTGGTGCAGTCGCCGCGCACCTCGCTCGACCCGCTGACGCGAATTGCGGACCAGCTCGCGCGGGTGCATATGGCGCACCGACCCGCCAGCGGCCAGGAGGCGCAGGCACGCGCGCTGGAAATGCTGGTAGCCGTCGGCATCGCCGACGCGGCCAGCCGCGCGCGCGCCTGGCCGCATGAACTCTCCGGCGGCATGGCGCAACGCGTGCTGATCGCCATGGCGCTGATCAACGAGCCCAGGCTCCTGATCGCCGACGAGCCCACCACCGGCCTGGATGTCACGGTGCAGGCGCAAATCCTCGACCTTCTGCGCGCCCAGGTCGCCGCACGCCACCTGGGCGCGATGATCATCACCCACGATCTGGGCATCGTGGCCCACTATTGCGACCGCATGGCGGTGATGTTTGCCGGCAGCATCGTCGAATCCGGCCCGGTCGATGCGCTGTTCGCCGCGCCACGCCATCCCTACACGCGCAACCTGATCGACAGCGCGCCGGATCGCGTGCAACTGGGGCGATCGAAGATCCGCGCCGGCAGCCCACCCGACCTCTACAACCTGCCGCCGGGCTGCCCCTATGCCGATCGCTGCCCAAGGGCGCAGGCGCTGTGCAGCCAGGCCCCGCCAGCGGCCGAATTCGGCGCCGGCCACGTGGCGCACTGCCATTTTCCCGAACAGGTGCGCGCCGCATGAGTGCTCCCGCCCGGCCGTCCGAAGGGAGTACTCATCCTCCCTCGGGGAGGATGTCACGCAGTGACAGGAGAGTCGTGCGCTGTGCTCCCGCCCGGCCGTCCGAAGGGAGCAC
>CAYYFR010000144.1:8772-15025 GCA_964470865.1 uncultured Burkholderiales bacterium
GAAGGGAGCACGTCCGAAGGGAGCACATCCGAAGGGAGCACATCCGAAGGGAGCACATCCGGAGGGAGCACTCATCCTCCCTCGGGGAGGATGTCACGCAGTGACCGGAGGGTCGCCCGATGAAAGTGCTGGAGGCGCGCGGCCTCATCAAGCATTTTCCCGGGCCCACGCGCGGCAGCCTGGTGCACGCGGTCAATGGCGTGAGTTTCGCTGTCGCCGCCGGCGAAACGCTGGCCATGGTGGGTGAATCCGGTTCCGGCAAGTCGACCATCGGCCGCCTGGTGCTGGGGCTGGAGGCGCCGAGCGCCGGCAGCGCGGTGGTCGAAGGCCGCGACCTGGCAAGCCTGTCGGCGCGCGAACTGCGCACCCGGCGTGCGCGCATGCAGATGGTGTTCCAGGACCCCTGGGGCACGCTCAATCCGCGCATGAGCATCGCCACCCTGATCGAAGAACCTTTTCTGCTGCACACCGCCCTGTCGGCTGCCGAGCGTGCCGAGGCGGCAGCACAATTGGCCGGCCGCGTGCGCCTCGATCGCCGTTTGCTGGGCCGCCATCCGGCACAGCTCTCGGGCGGCCAGTTGCAGCGCGTGGCGCTGGCGCGCGCGATCGCCACCGCGCCCAAGCTGGTGGTGCTCGATGAGCCCACCAGCTCGCTCGATCTTTCGGTGCGCGCCGAGATCCTCGACCTGCTGGCCGAACTGCGGCACGAGTCGCAGGCGGCGTTTCTTTTCATCACCCACGACCTGGGCACGGTGCGACTGGTGGCCGACCGCGTGATCGTGCTGTACCTGGGTTCGGTGGTCGAAAGCGGCCCGGTGGCGCAGGTGTTCGACGACCCGCAGCACCCGTATACCCAGACCCTGCTGTCGGCCCATCTGCCGACCGACCCGCGCGCGCCGCTCAAGCGCCATCTGCTGGAAGGCGAGATTCCCAGCCCGCTCAACCTGCCGCCGGGCTGCGCCTTTGCCGGCCGCTGCCCGGTGGCGCAAACCCGCTGCAGCCAAGCAGCGCCAGCATTGGCGCGCCATGACGGCGACCGAACGGTCGCCTGCCTGCGCGTTGCCGACGGCGGCAATCGCCTGAACATCAAATAAGGAGGTGAACCCATGAACCGCGTATCCGATCCCGACCTTTACTACTACTCGCCATGGGTGGAGCGCCCGCGCATCACCTGGCCCAACAATGCGCGCGTTGCCTTCTGGGTGGCGCCGAATGTCGAGTTCTATGAACTGCTGCCGCCACAGGGGCCGGGGCGCTCGGCCTATCCGCGGCCGGCGCCCGACATCGGCATGTACACCATTCGCGACTACGGCAACCGCGTCGGCTTCTGGCGCATGGCCGAGATGCTCGACGACTACAAGATCCGCGCCAGCATCTCGCTCAATGTGGCGGTGTTCGACCACTTGCCGGAGATCGCGAAAGCCTGCACCGAGCGCGACTGGGAGCTGTTCTCGCACGGCATCTACAACACACGCTACCTCTACGGCATGAGCGAGGAGCAGGAGCTGTCGGTGATCGAGGATGTCAAGGCCACCATCCTGCGCCACTCCGGCCAGAAGCTTGACGGCTGGCTGTCGCCGGCCCTGTCGAACACACCGCAAACCATGGAATTGCTGGTGCGCGCCGGCATCAAGTACACCCTTGACCTTTTGATCGACGACCAGCCGCAGCCGCTCAAGCTCAAGTCCGGCCGGCTGGTGAGCCTGCCCTATTCGCTGGAAACCAACGACTGGACCGGCCTCAACATTCTCGGCCTGCCGCCGCGCGAATACACGCGCCTGATCTGCGCCCAGTTCGACCGCCTGTATCGCGAAGGCGAACGCTCCGGCACCGTGATGGCACTGCCGATCCACCCCTGGATGATCGGCTTTCCGCATCGGGTCGAGCCCTTGCGCGAGGCGCTCGACTACATCTGCGGCCATGCCGGCGTGTGGATGGCCACCGGCCGCGAGATCGCCGACTGGTATCTCGATCACCACTATGACGCGGCGCTGGCGCAGCAAAAACGCCTGGCAGGCGAGTAAGGGAACAACATGGCCGTCGACAACAGCTATCTCGAGTA
Organism: uncultured Burkholderiales bacterium; assembly: GCA_964470865.1. Lineage (GTDB taxonomy): Bacteria > Pseudomonadota > Gammaproteobacteria > Burkholderiales > JAEUOS01 > JAEUOS01. The sequence continues at coordinate 10,835 of CAYYFR010000144.1, forward strand.
CCCGTGGCGCCGCCCGGGCATGGACCATGAACGCTACGCGTTCTCCAACCTTTTCGCTCGCAAAAAGGTGGAATGGCCGAACGGCGCGCGCATTGCGCTCATCATCATGCCGACCCTGCAGTTCTTTCCGCTCGACATGGAAGCCAAGCCTTTCCTGGCGCCCGGCGGGATGGAGCGCACCTATCCCGATTACTGGAACTACACCCTGCGCGATTACGGCACGCGGGTCGGCTGCTACCGGATTTTCGAGTCGCTGGCCGAGCGTTCCCTGAAGGCCACGGTGCCAATGAATTCGCGCGTCGCCGAGCGCCACCCCTTTCTCACCAACCATGTCAACACCCGGGGCCATGAAATCATCGCCCATGGGGTCGATATGGGTCGCCTGCATCATAGCGGCCTGGCCATCGAGGACGAGCGCGCGCTGGTGAAGGAATCGGTCGAGACCCTGCGCCGACTCTCCGGCCAGGCGGTGAAAGGCTGGATGTCGCCGGCGCAATCGCAATCGCAGCACACACCCGACTTGTTGACCGAATTCGGCATCGAGTATGCGTGCGACTGGGGCAACGATGACCTGCCGTATGCGATGCAGACCCGGGGCGGGCCGCTGTACGCGATGCCGAATGCCGTCGAGATCGCCGACCTGCGCCTGCTGCATGCCTACAAGCACCGCGCGCACGAATATGTAGAAGAAATCATCGACCATTTCAAGTTGCTGTACCGCGAGGCCGGCAAGCATGGCGGGCGCATCGTCACCCTGCCGCTCACGCCGTGGTGGATCGGCGTGCCGCATCGCATCGGTGCATTGGAGCGCGCGCTTGATTGCATGCTGGGTCATGCCGGCATATGGTCGGCCACCGCAAGCGAAGTGCTGGCGGTGTTCAAGGCACAACAGTCATGAGCGGGCCCGCGCTCACCGCCGAACTGGCAACCTTTGTGGCAGGCATCACGCCGCAGTCGATTCCATCCGCGGCGCTGGAGGTGGTGCGCCTGGGCTTCACCGACTGCTGCGCCTCACTCTTGGCCGGGTTGCCTGAAGCCGCCAGCAAAACCGTGGCTGCGATGGCACGCGCCAACGGCGGGCGCGCCGAGAGCCGGGTGTTGTTCGGCGACGAGCGCCTGCCCGCGCCGGAAGCGGCCCTGGTCAACGCCACTTGCGCCCACGCGCTCGATTACGACGACTACGCGTTTTCCAATCACCCCAGCGCAGTACTGGTGCCCGCGATCCTGGCCCTGGCCGACAGCAGCGGCGCCTGCGGCGCGCGGATGGCTGCTGCCTACGTGGCGGGCTACGAGACCTGGGCCGAGCTTTACCTGCGCGAGACCGACCACTACCACGCCAAGGGCTGGCATCCGACCGCCACCTTCGGTCCGCTCGCCGCCGCGGCGGCAGCCGCAGTGGTGCTGGGCCTGGATGCCGAACGCACGCGCAACGCGCTGGCGATCGCCGCTTCCTTCGCCGGCGGCCTGATGGAGAACTTCGGCACCGGCGTCAAGCCGCTGCATGCCGGCCGCGGCGCGCAGTCGGGAGTGATCGCCGCGCGCCTGGCCCAGGCCGGCATGGATGCAAGCCCGGTGGCGCTCGAAGGTGAGCGCGGCCTGATGCGTGCGCTCTCGCCCAAGGGCGCGGTCGATCTTCAGCGGCCGATGGCGGCCGGGCGCGAATGGCGCATTCTCAAGTGGCGCCTCAACATCAAGAAATACCCCACTGTCGGCGCCTCGCAGCGCACCATCGATTCGCTGTTGGCATTGCGTGAAACCAACGCGATCGAGACCACGAAGATCAGATCGATTGTGCCGCTGATCTCGGCGCGCCAGGCGGCACAGATGAATTTCCATGCGCCAGAGACCGCGCTGGAAGCCAAGTTCAGCCTCGAATTCGCCGCCGCCTGTGCGCTCTTGCACGGCAAGGTGGGCTTGTCGGAGCTGACCGATGCGGTGGTCACAAGCGCACCGATCAAGGCGCTGATTCTGCGCACCACGCTTGATCGCACCACCGCAACCGATCCGGACTACCCGGGCGCGGCGCCAGCCGATTATGTGACCATCACCTTCGACGATGGCGCCACCCTGGTGTCGCCGCCGGTCAAGCGTGCCAGCGGTCATGCCGACGCGCCCTTGTCGCGCGAGGCGCTGTGGACCAAGTTCGCCGACTGCGCCCACGCAGGCGCGGTTGCCGAACCACGCGCCCGTGCCTTCTTCGACTGCATGCAGCGCATCGACAGCCTGGCATCGAGCGCCGACATTCCGCTGCTGTGAGCATGCCCGCTGTGCCGGATGCGGCCGCGGGCTTGCTCACGCCCTTCACGCTCAACTTCTCGCTCACAGTGGCCAACCGCATCGCGCTGGCGCCTTGCACGCGCAACCGCGCCGACCCGGGTGAATTGCCGACTGCAGGTGCGCTGTCGCACTACGCCAGCCGTGCCGCCGCCGGCCTGCTGGTCAGCGAAGCGGCGCTGATCGGTCCCCACCTCAAGGGCTATCTGGATACGCCCGGCATCTACAGCGCGGTGCATGCCGCGCGCTGGGCCTGCGTGACCACCGCAGTGCATCAGGCGGGCGGCGTGATCTTCTGTCAGTTGTGGCATCCCGGACGGCTCGGGCATTCGCACTTCATCGGCGCGCCGCCACTGGCGCCTTCGGCGGTGGCCACGCGGGGCGAAGCCCGGCGTACCTGCGGCATAGCCCTGGCGCACGAGGTGCCGCGCGCCATGAGCGCGGCCGACGTCGACACGGCGCTGGCGCAATACGCCAGCGCCGCGCGCCACGCCCGCGATGCCGGCTTCGACGGCGTCGAAGTGCACGGCGGCAACGGCTACCTGCCGGAGCAGTTCCTGCGCGCCAGCAGCAACCGGCGCGACGATGCCTGGGGCGGCACACCAGAGCGGCGTGCGCGCTTCGTCGTCGCCGCAGTCGACGCCTGCGCGGCCGCGTTCGGTCATGCGCGGGTCGGCCTGCGTCTGTCGCCGGCTGGCGACTTCGGCAACAGCGAACGCGAACCCGGTGACGAGGAAGCCTATATCGCTGCCATCGAGGCACTCAACACGCGCCCCATCGCCTACCTGCACTCGGGCATCGTGGCAGACCGCGACTTCGATTTTCTCGGCGGCCGCCCCAGCGCTTTTTTGCGCCGTCACCATCGCGGCACCCTGATCGGCAACGGCGGCTACGACCCCGCCAGCGCCGCCGCCGCCATCCATGCCGGGCAATTCGACATGATCGCCTTCGGCAAGCTGTTCCTGGCCAACCGGCAGTTGGTCGATGCCATCAGGCAAGGCCACGCGCTCGCCCCCTACCGGCGCGAGTTGCTGGAGCAATACCGCGGAGGGTGAACCAGGATGCATAATCAGCGCCCCAAGCACCCAAGGAGCACGACATGAATTTCGGCATGCTGGTTTTTCCCGGTGTAGAAGAGCTCGACTTCATCGGCCCCTGGGAAATGCTCACCATGTGGAGCGGCCACCTGGGCGGCCCGCTGCACAATCGCATCGTCGCGCAAAGCTATGAACCGGTGACCTGCGCCAAGCGGATGTCGCTCAACCCGCATGTCTCGTTCGCCGACTGCCCGCCGCTCGACTACCTGTTGGTGCCCGGCGGCATGGGCACCCGCACCGAGGTGGACAACCCTGTCATCATCGATTTCATCGCCGCGCAGGCCAAACACTGCAAGGCGGTGCTGTCGGTATGCACCGGTTCTTTCATGCTGCATCGCGCCGGCCTCCTGGCCGGCAAGCGCGCCACCACCCACTGGGCCTCTCTCGACCGCTTGCGCGCGTTGGGTGACGTTGAAGTGGTCGAACAGCGTTTCGTGCGCGATGGCAATGTGTGGTGCTCGGCCGGGGTGTCGGCCGGCATCGACATGACGCTTGCCTTCATCGCCGCGCTGGCCGGCGACGTAGTGGCAGGGCAGGTGCAGCTGGCGGCGGAGTATTACCCGGACGGCATCCGTTATGGCGGCGCCGAGGGCATTGCGAAGGCGCCAGGCTATGTGCGGGAGGTGTAACTCGACGCGCCGGCACGGCAGTGAACATGCCACCCGGCATTCCTCAAGGTCGTCAGGCCGACTGTAAAAAATGCCGCATGCCCGAAGCTTGCGCGCGGCCGATTTGTGCAGTCTTGTGCGCAACTGCGGCTTTACGCTGATGGCCTCGCGTTCGACGCAAGGCCTGGGCTCGGCACGCAGCCCCAATCCCG
>CAYYFR010000145.1:0-11378 GCA_964470865.1 uncultured Burkholderiales bacterium
GGCGCTGATCGCGATTCGCGACCATCCGGTTGCGGCGGCCGCGATGGGCATCAACCTGCCGGTTTTCAAGTCGCTGGCCTTCGGTGTCTCGGCGGCGTTCACCGGCGTGGCCGGTGCCATGAGCGCGGTGGTGGTTGCCTTTGTCGCGCCCGACAGCTTTTCATCCTTTCTCTCGATCACCTTCCTGGTGGGCGTGGTGGTGGGCGGGCTGGCGTCGATTCCCGGTGCCATCTTCGGTGCCATCTTCATCCAGTTCGTGCCCAACATTTCCGACCAGATATCGAAGTCCGCGCCGTGGGCGATCTATGGTGGTTTCCTGATCGTCTTCATGTACGTCATGCCCGGCGGGGTGGCCGGATTGGGGCGTCGGTTGTTCACACGCAAGAGGCGCGTCAGTTATTGAGAATTACATGATTCATGACAAAAACATGCCTCTGGCGAGGCTGTCATGTTTTTGCGACCGATCAATAGTTTGCGGGCAGGCGTTTTCATCACCAAAGGAGAGCATCATGAAACGATCACAACGCAGGACCTTGATTCAACTGGGCCTCGCTGGTGCGCTGGCTGCGGCACTCAGCGCCGGCGCTGGCGCGCAGCAGAAAAAATACGATCCGGGCGCCAACGACCGCGAAATCAAGGTCGGTCACATCAATCCCTATTCCGGTCCGGCATCGGCCTATGGCGCGATCGGCAAGGCCATCGGCGCCTATTTCGACAAGGTCAATGCCGAGGGCGGCATCAACGGCCGCAAGATCAAGTTCGTGACTCTGGACGATGGCTACAACCCGGCCAAGACCGTCGAGATGACGCGCAAGCTGGTCGAGGAAGAAGAAGTGCTGCTGGTATTCCAGCCGCTGGGCACGCCCCCCAATTCCGCAATCCACAAATACATGAACCAGAAGAAAGTGCCGCAACTGTTTGTTGCCACCGGCGCCACCAAATGGGGTGACCCGAAGAATTACCCGTGGACCATGGGCTGGCAGCCGAACTACCAGTCGGAAGCCAGGATCTTTGTTGCGCACATGCTGGAGACCAAACCCAACGCCAGGGTCGGTATCCTGATGCAGAACGACGACTACGGCAAGGATTACGTCAAGGGCTTCAAGGATGCCTTGGGCGACAAGGCCAAGTCGATGATCGTCTCCGAGCTGACCTATGAGGTCACCGATCCCACCATCGACAGCCAGATGGTGAGCCTGAAGGCCTCGGGCGCCGACGTGTTCTTCAATGTAACCACGCCGAAATTCGCGGCGCAGGCGATCAAGAAGGCGGCCGAAATCGGCTGGAAGCCGCTGCACCTGCTCAACAGCGTGTCGAGCGCGGCAGCTGCGGTAATGGTGCCGGCAGGTGCGGAAAACGGCATCGGCGTGGTCACCACCGGTTACCTGAAGGATCCGACCGATCCGCAGTGGGCCGCCTCGAAAGAGTTCAAGGACTGGCTGGACTGGATGAAGAAGTACCACCCGCAAGGCAACCTGCAGGACAACCTCAATGTCTACGGCTACACCGTGGCGCAGACCCTGGTACAGACACTGAAGCAGGCCGGCAACGAGTTGACGCGGGCCAACGTGATGAAGCAGGCCGCCAGCCTGGACATGACCTCGCCCATGTTGCTGCCGGGGATTCGCATCAAGACCGGGCCGGATGATTTCTTTCCGATCGAGCAGGAGCAGATGATGCGCTGGGACGGCAAGACCTGGCAGTTGTTCGGCAAGATCTACGGCAAGTAGGGCGCTGCGCGGCGGCGCTCGCCGGCGCGCCTGCAGTGCCGCCGATGCAACCCGTGCGCGCTCGGCAAGTCGCCCTCAATCCAGTTTGAGCGGCCTGGCCGCGGCGCCCCAGTGCGCATGTTCGTTGCGCATGAAGGTGCCGAACTGCGCCGCGCTGCTTGGTGCGTAGACATCCAGATTCTGGCCGTTGGCGCGCGTTTTGAAGTCGGCCTGCTCCAAGATCAGGTTGACCTCCGCGTTGAGTCGCTCGATGATCGCAGCCGGGGTGCCGGCCGGCGCCAGCATGCCGGTCCAGCCCTCGACGCCGATGTCTTTCAGGCCGGTCATGCCCGATTCCGCCAGGGTGGGAATCTCGGGCGCCAGCACCGAACGTTTGGTGGCCGAAGTGGCGAGCGCCTTCAGCTTGCCGTTTTTCACGTGTCCGTAAGAGGAGGTCATGCCGTCGAACATCAGCGGCACCTGGCCGCCGATCAGGTCGGTTACGGCTTGCGCACTGCCCTTGTAGGGCACATGCAGGATGTCCAGGCCGGTGGCCTGCTTGAACACCTCCATGGTCAGCATCGAGATGGTGCCTGCACCCAGCGAGGCGTAGCTCAGCTTGCCGGGATTGGCGCGGCCGTAGGCGATCAGTTCCTGCACGGAATTGGCGGGAAACGAGGGCGCGGCCACCAGGATCATGCTGGTCCAGCCGATGCGCGCCACCGGGCTCAAGTCGCGCAGCGGGTCATACGGCAGGTTCTTGCTCACGTGCGGTGTGATCACCAGCGGCGACAGCGAGGTGATCAGCAGCGTGTGCCCGTCAGGCGGCGCCTTGGCCACCGCCTCGACGCCGATCGCGCCCTGTGCGCCGGCGCGGTTCTCGACGATCACCGATTGCCCGAGGCGTTGCGCCAACCGGTCGGCCAGCGCGCGCGCGGCCACATCGCTGGCATTGCCCGGCGGAAACGGCACGATGATGCGGATGGCCTTGGACGGCCAGGTCTGGGCGGCGGCGGCGCCGCTTGCGATCGACAGCGCTGTGGACAGCGCGAACATGACAAAGCGCAACATCGGCATGTGAATCTCCTCATGTGCTTGTAGGACTGTCGGCAGTTTGATATATTGTTATAACAAAGTCAACGGGAGTGCGGCGTGCTAACTGGCGTAAAAGTTCTTGCGGTCGAGCAATACGGTGCCGGGCCGTTCGCCACGCAGTTCCTGGCCGACATGGGCGCGGAGGTCATCAAGATCGAAAACCCGAACGATGGCGGCGACATGGCGCGCGGCGTCGGCCCGTTCTGGCACGAAGGCCTGCCCGAGACCACCCGCAGCGTGTTTTACCAGGGCTTGAACCGCGGCAAGAAAAGCCTGACGCTCGACCTCACTCGGCCCGAGGGCCAGGCGGTGTTTCACAAACTGGTGGCCGGCGCCGATGCTGTCACCAGCAACCTGCGCGGCGACGTGCCGGCGCGCCTGGGGCTGACCTACGAGGACTTGGCCCAGGTCAACCCGCGCATCGTTTGCGCCCACCTGACCGGCTACGGCCGCGAAGGCGAGCGCGCACGCTGGCCCGGCTACGACTACCTGATGCAATCCGAGAGCGGCTATTTTTCGTTGACCGGCGAGCCCGGCACCGCGCCGGCGCGCTTCGGCCTGTCGATGATCGACTTCATGACCGGGGCGGTGACTTCCCTGGCGCTGGTGTCGGGCGTGCTCAAGGCACGCAGCAGCGGCACCGGGCTGGATGTCGATGTGAGTCTGTTCGACCTTTCGCTCTTCACGCTCAACTACATCGGCCACTGGTATCTCAACAACGGCGAGGTCACCGGCCGCCTGCCGCGTTCGGCCCACGCCTCGCTCACGCCTTGCCAGAGTTACAAGACGCGCGACGGCTGGATCTTCATCATGTGCAACAAGGAAAAGTTCTGGGGCGTGCTGTGCGACAAGATCGACAAGCCGGAATGGAAGACCGATGCGCGCTTTGTCACCTTCAAGGACCGGCTGGCCAATCGCGACCTGATCACCACTGTGCTCGACGAGGTGCTGTCGACGCGCGGCACCGATGAATGGCTGGCGCATTTTGCCGGCAGCGTGCCGTCCTCGCCGATCTACGATGTCAAGCAGGCGCTGGAGAATCCGTGGGTGAAAAACAGCGACCGCATCATGGAAACGCCGGTCGCCGGCGGCCGGCCACTGCGCACCCTGTCCTCGCCGATCCGCTATGCCGGGCGGCCGCACAATGCGGCGGCGCCGGCGTTGGGCGAGCACAGTGCCGAGGTGTTGGCAGCGGCCGGTGTGTCGGCCGCGGAAATCGCGCGCCTGCGCGCCTTGGGCGTGGTGTGACGGGCACGCCGGCGGCGCGCGGCGCCACGCCGCAATACACCCGCGTGGCCCACGACCTGTTGCGCGGCATAGGCGCCGGTACCTATCCGGTGGGCACGCTGCTGCCGACCGAAGCCGAACTGTGCCGGCGTTATTCGGTGAGCCGCATCACCGCGCGCGCGGCGCTGGCCGAACTGCAATCGCGCGGCCTGGTGTCGCGCCGTGCCGGCATCGGCACCCGGGTCGAGCAGACCGAGGCCCACGAGCATTTCGTGCATGTCAGCGATTCGATCGAGTCGGTATTGCAATTCACCGCCGAGACGCGTTTCTCGCTGCTGTCGCAGCGCCAGGTCAGCGCCGATGCGGCACTCGCCGAAGCGCTGCAATGCCCGCTGGGGCAAACATTCATGCATGTCGAAGGCTTGCGCGGCAAGGAGCGGCGTGTGCCGCTTTGTCTGACCCGGCTGTATGTGCCGCTGATCTACGCCGACGTCGTCGAGCGCATTGACGGCCATCGTGGCTCGGTGATGCTGCTGATGGAAAAAATGTTCGACGTGCGGATCGACGAGTTGCGCCAGATCATCGGTGCGGCCAACCTGCGTGGCGCCGACGCCCGCCTTTTGGGCGCAAGCCCGCGCGAAGCGGCGCTTCTCACGCGGCGCTGGCATCTGGGCGCCAATGCGCGACTGTTGCTTGCTGCCACGAGCCTGTATCCGCATCGGCGTTACAGCTACGCTCTGCGCATGCGGCGCCAGGCCGGCGGCGCGGCGCTTGCGCAGGCCGCTTGAGCCGAACCACCGCTCCCCTATCGATTTCCGCAGAGTTTTAGGAAGGCATGCAATGAAAGACTTGAGCCTCGCCCGCGCACTCCTGTTCACGCCCGGCAATCGCCCGGAACGCTTTGCCAAGGCCGCCGCCACCCGTGCCGACGGCCTGATCATCGACCTAGAAGACGCGGTCGGCCCCGCCGACAAGGCCGGTGCGCGCGCCGGCGTGATCGATTGGCTGCGTTCGCATACCGGGTTCGAACGAGCCGACTTTCTGCTGTGCGTGCGCATGAATTCGGTCTATACCAGCGCGGGTCTGGCCGATCTGCTCGCCTTGGCCGACCTGGCGCGCGACGGCTTCGCACCCGATGTGCTGCTGGTGCCCAAGGTCGAGTCTGCGATCGAAATCGAACTGGTGGCGCGCCATTTGCGCGCCGCCGGCGCGCAGGGGGCGGCGATCGCGCTGGCGGGGTTGATCGAATCCGCGCTCGGCCTGGAACATGCCAGCGCGATCGCGCGCGCCACGCCGATGCTGCGCACCTTAGGCTTCGGCGGCGCCGACCTGGCAGCCGATCTGCATTGCGGCTTCGCCTGGGAACCGCTGCTTAGCTCCCGCTCGCGCGTGGTGCAGGCGGCCGCCGCTGCCGGGTTGGCGGTGCTCGATGTGCCCTATCTCGACATCAACGACGACGCTGGCCTCGCGGCCGAATCGGCGCGCGTCAAGAGCCTGGGCTTCACCGGCAAGCTGGCGATTCATCCGCGCCAGGTCGACCCGATCATCGATGCATTCACGCCAACTGCCGCCGAAATTGAAAATGCCCAAGGGGTGATGGCGGCCTATGCTGCGGCTGCCGGCGGGGCGTGCGTGTATCGCGGCAAGATGGTCGACGAGCCGGTGATGCGCGCAGCCCGACGCGCATTGGCGCGCACTGCTTGAACCGCATTCCCGGATTGGCACGCTTGAACCGCCACTCGAACCACGCAACCAACCCACGGAACCAACCCACGTAACCAACCCACGCAACCTGAGAGAGCAAGCATGAGTTTCCACGCCTACACCTGTGTTTCCGGGAATCGTTACCGCGAGCGCTTCGGCCTCGATTTTGAAGACTTCGCAGCCGGCCAGCGCTTTCGCCACCGGCCCGGCGTGACCCTGTCGCAGCAGGACAATGTCGACGAGGCGCTCGACACCGTCAACTCCGCCATGGTGCATTACGACGCGAAATACGCCTCGCAAACCGCGTGGAAGCGCGAGCTGATGGTCTCCACGGTCACCTTGCAGCGCCTGATCGGCATGGCCTCCAAGACCTTCGGCCGCAAGGACCGCCTGGTGGGTTTTTCCGAGATCGCCATGACCGCGCCGGTATTCGGCGGCGACACGCTTTATTCGGAGTCGGAGATTTTGGCGGTAGGAGACGCCGCCGATCCCGCGCAGGGCGAGGTTACCGTATGCTGCCACGGCATCAACCAGGACGAGCGCGAGGTGGCGCGCGTGACGTACCGGGTCACGGTATGGCGCCGCGGCCGTCATCCGGAAGATGGTCTGCCGGCGGCCGAACGCGGTGTGGCCGTCGATGAGCCGCGCTTCTATGCCTATCGCAAGGAGGCCAACGGCGCGCTGACCGAGCAGGTGGGCCTGTTTTTCGAGGATTGCCAGGGCGGCGACACCTTTGTGCACTGGCCGCGCCGTACCATGCTGCGCGACGAAGGCATGCAGCACGCCTGGCGCTCACTTGAGCTCACGCCGCAACACCATGACCTCGACTGGATCGCGCGCCACCATGGCGGCGTGTATCGCTTCACCGAGCCGTGGATCATTGGCGTGGTGACCGCCATGACCACCCGCACCTTCGGCAGGGTGGTCGCCAATCTGGGCTGGACCGATGTTGCATTCGGTGCGGTGGTGCGTGAGGGCGACACCCTTGAGTCATCCTCCACCATTGTCGAAAAACGCGAATCGAAGTCGCGTCCCAACGAAGGTATTCTGACCGTCGATACGGTCGGCCACAACCAGAAGGGTGAGCAGGTGCTAGCGTATCGGCGCCGCTTGCTGGTGTACAAGCGGGATGCCGATACGCCGTACGCGGCGGCTGGATATTGAACTCGTAGTCTGCGGTATAGCGTCGGCCACGGTTGGCGCATGCCCGCTTTCCAGTGGGAAGCTTGATGCATGGCTGAAAAATTCACTGCCTGGGATGTCGCGGATCATCTTGTATCCGACATCGATGTCGCCGCCTATCTGGATGCCTGCATCATTGGCGATCCTGGCGACGGCAGCTTGGTCTGCGCCGCGCTGGGCGACATCGCCAGGGCGCGTGGCATGTCGCAACTCGCACGCGATACCGGAATCAGTCGCGAAGGTCTTTACAAGGCGCTTTCGAGCAATGGCAACCCTGAATTCGCTACCGTGCTAAGAAAACGCTGAACAAGTCCCTGGAATGCGGATTCTCGAACGAAAAACCTTTTCGATTCAACATCTTGAAAGAGCGACTTTCTCGACCTACGGACTTGTTCAGTGTTTCCCTAAAGGTGGCGCGGGCCCTGGGCGTGCGGCTACAAGCGGTACCGGCCGCGTAGCGTACGCTTAGCAGCGGCGGCGCCTACTCAGCCTTGATATTGGCGTCCTTCACCACCTTTTGCCAGCGCGCCGATTCGGCGCGAATGATCGCCGCGAGTTCCTCAGGCCGGTTGCCAACCGCCTCGGCACCGAGCGCTGCCAGCTTCTCGCGTACGTCGGCCAGGCGCAGGATGCGCGCGCACTCCGCCTGAAGTTTCGCGATCACCTCAGCCGGCGTGCCGGCCGGTGCCATCAGCGCATACCATGACACCGCCTCGAAGCCGGGCAGGCTCTGTTCGGCCACCGTGGGCAGTGCCGGCAGCACTGCCGAGCGTTTCAGGCTTGCCACGCCGAGGGCGCGCAGCTTGCCCGCGCGGATGTGCGGCAGGGCCGAAGACATCTGGCTGAACATCATGCTGATCTGGCCGCCCAGCAAATCATTCAAGGCCGGGCCGGTGCCCTTGTAGGCAATGTGAATCATGTCGGTGCCGGTCTGCCCCTTGAGGAGTTCGCCGGCGACATGCGCCTGGCTGCCGGCACCGGGCGACGCGAACGACAGGCTGCCCGGTCTGCTGCGCGCCAGCGCCACCAGTTCCTGCAGGTTGTTGGCAGCGATGCCGGGATTGACCACCAGAACGTTTTCGACGCTGGCCAACTGGGTCACCGGCGCCAGGTCGCGCATCACATCGTAGGGCAGCGGGCCCAGGTGCGGATTGACCGTCAGGTTGCCGGTGGGCGCGAGCAACAGGGTGTAGCCGTCGGGCGCGGCCTTGGCACCGAGATCCATGCCGAGGTTGCCGCCGGCGCCGGGCTTGTTGTCGGCCAGCACGGACTGGCCCCAGCTTTCCTGGAGTTTCTGGCCGAGCGTGCGTGCCAGCAGGTCAGCCGGGCCGCCCGGTGCGAACGGCACGATGATGCGGATCGGTTTGTTCGGGTAGGCCTGGGCCGCCGCAGGCAGCGCATTGGCCAAACCAAGTGCTGCGCCCAGAGCGATACCGATTCGATGCAATTTTTTCATGTTGATCCCGTAGTCGATGTCAGGCATAACGCAGGCGCTGGCCGATGCAAAGCTTCCTGGCCTTTTCCAGCACCGCGTGGCCCAGCGCGATGTCCGATAGCGACAGCCCGCGATGCCAGAACAGGATGGTTTCATCGTCGCGTTCGCGCCCCGGCTTGGCGCCTGCCACGATCTCGCCCAGTTCGGCATGCAGCGTGGCCTCCGACAGCAGGCCGGCATCGACATGGGCGCGCAGCGCGCCATACGGGCCGCAGCGCGCCTGGCCCCAATCGTCCATCACCATCTTGCTCATGATGGAGGTAAGTGACAGTTCGACCGCACTCATGGTGCCGTAGGGCACCACCAGCGCGCCGGGCTTGATCCATTCGGTCTTGAGCAGCGGCGCCGGCGCCTCCAGGCGCGAAGCCTCGACCACGATGTCGGCTCCGCGCACGCAGGACTCCCAGTCGGCGCTGACGATCACCGGTTTGCCGAGATCCTCAGACAGGCGCGCGCCGAAGGCATCACGCGATTCGGGCCGCCGTGAATGCACGCGAATTTCATCGAAGTTGAACAGGCGGTCGAGCAGGCGCACGTTCCAGTAGGCCGTGCCGCGCGCGCCGATGTGACCCAGCACCCGGCTGCCTTTGCGCGCCAGATGCTTGGCGCCGATCGCCGTTACCGCACCGGTGCGCGCGTCGGTGATCCAGGTGGCGTCGATCACCGCCAGCGGCATGCCGGTGCGCGGGTCGAACAGGTTGAGCAGCGCCATTTCCGAGGGCAAGCCCTTTTTGTAGTTGTCGACATAGTCGCCGACGATCTTCACCCCGGCCACGCCTAGCGGTGCGACATAGCCGCGCAGCACGTTGAAATGGCCGTTGAATGCAGGGTCGGGCGTCAGGTGCATGCGCGGTTCGATCACCGTCTGCTTGCGGCCCTGGGCCAACAGGCCGGCTTCCACTGCGGCGATGATCTCGTCGTCGCCGAGCGCCAGTTGCGCGATGTCGGGGCCGTTGATGTAGTGCAGGTGGATTTCGTTGGGCATGTCGTTGGGTCTGCTGGCGGGCTTTGAATATATCATCGGGCCTGGCGCCGCTCTGCCCGGCGCTGCAAACCAGTCTACCGCGAGACAGATGATCACCGTTCACCACCTCAACAACTCGCGTTCGCAGCGCGTGCTGTGGCTGCTTGAAGAGCTTGGACTCGAATACCAGGTCAAGCGCTACCAGCGCGACGCCAAGAGCATGTTGGCGCCACTGGAACTGAAGGCGGTACATCCCCTGGGCAAGTCGCCTGTGATCACCGATGGTGGAGCGACGGTGGCCGAATCCGGGGCGATTGTCGAATACCTGCTCGACGCCTACGGCGCGCGCCAGGCGGGGCCTGAGCTGCGGCCCGCGCCTGGCACGCCAGCGCGCCTGCGCTTCACCTACTGGCTGCATTACGCCGAAGGCTCGGCCATGACACCCTTGCTGCTGGCGCTGGTGTTCGGCAGGGTGGCTACCGCGCCGATGCCGTTTTTCGTCAAGCCGGTGGCGCGGGCGATCGCGGCGGGTGCCATGAAATCGTTCGTCTTGCCACAGATCGACCTGCACCTTGATTACATGGAGGCCGAACTGGCGCAAAGCCCCTGGTTCGCCGGGTCCGAATTCACTGCTGCCGACGTTCAGATGAGCTTTCCGCTGGAGGCGGCGCGGGCGCGCGGCGGACTGGACGCGCGGCGACCGCGCCTGATGGCCTTTCTGGAGGCGGTGCAGGCACGTCCGGCCTACCAGCGCGCGCTGGCGGCGGGCGGGCCTTACGACCTGCTGCATTGACCCGCGCGTGATGTCGAGCGCCGGCAAGCCCCTCGACAAACTGGTGCAGTTGCAGCAGCGCGAACGCCGGCGCATTCTGGCGCTGGCGTCCGCCAGTTACGGCATCGATTGCCTGTGGATGGCCTGGCTGTGGCGCTTGCAGGTGGTGCCTGCGGCGCTGCCGTTGGTCTACGCGGCGGCCGCCGGCCTGGCGTCCTGCATGTTCCATCTGCTCCTCGCGCGCGACTGGAACCTGCGCCTGCGTGATCCCTCGATGACGGTGATGCAGACCGGCTTCGCCTATGCGCTGCTGGTGGCCGGGCTGCTGCTGGCGCCGCAGGCGGGCGGGCTGTTGCTCCTGACAATGTTCATCGTCGCGGCCTTCTCGGCCCTGGCGATGACGCTGCGCCAGTTCGTCCTGGCCTGGCTGCTGGTGAGCGCGGCGATCGCGCTTGCGATCTTCAGGTTCGGCGGCGGTATCGCAATGCCTGCCGCCACACCGCAGCAGGTCGTCGTGTCCTGGCTGGTGTTCGTCTCGGTGTTCGGCCGGGTGGTCCTGCTGTCGCTGCGCATCGGCTCGCTGCGCGACCAGTTGATCGAGCGCAACCACGCCTTGCGCGACTCCCTGGAACGCATCGAGCGCCTGGCCAGCGTCGACGACCTGACCCAGGCATGGAACCGGCGCGCCATCGGCCGCATGATCGACGAGGAAGGGCAGCGCGCCGCGCGCTCCGGCGCACCCTTTTGCATGGTGATGTTCGATCTCGACCATTTCAAGGCGGTCAACGACCGTTGCGGGCATCAGGTCGGGGATGCGGTGCTGCGGCGCTTCGCGACGATCACCTTGGCCGCGCTGCGCGCGACCGATCGCCTGGGGCGCTGGGGCGGCGAGGAATTTCTGCTGCTGCTGCCGGCCACCCGGCAGGACGGCGGGCTGGTGATTGCCGAGCGGGTGCGCGCCGCGGTGGAAGTGGAGCCCTGGGAACTGCTGGCGCCCGAACTGCGGGTGACGGTTTCCGGCGGTATCGCCGAATCCCTGGCGGAGCAGGCCGCCGACGCGCATATCGCGCGCTGCGACGTGGCGCTGTACATGGCCAAGAACGGCGGGCGCAACCGGATTGTCGTGCACCCGCCCATTGGTGGCGCGCCCGCCGTCAGGCCGGCCTGAGGTGCACGACGGCTGCGCCGGGCCGACCTTGCCGGTCTTGCCCCAGGCGACTTGCTTTTTGT
>CAYYFR010000145.1:11478-14983 GCA_964470865.1 uncultured Burkholderiales bacterium
GCGCGGCGCGATCTACGCATTTGAGTCAGGAACTTCCGCGGCTGCGATCGCCTGACGACTGCAAATCCGTTGCTTCTCTGCGCCAGCCACCGGCGCCTGTTGGTGTACGCTACGGGCCATGGAGGCGTCACATGCGTTACCTCGCAATGGTGTTCTTGTCTACGTTGTTTGTGCCGCTCGTGGCCGGCGCTCAGGTCTACAAATGGGTTGATGCCAACGGGGTGACCCACTATGGCGAGCGGCCGCCCGAAAAAAGCAAATCGAAAGAGGTGCGTTTGCGTGAAGCAACGCCACGCTCGTCGAACGAGGCGGCGGGTTCCTCAGGCTATGCCGCGACCCTGAAGGATCGCGAGCTTGAGTTCCGCAAGCGCCAGACCCTGCGCGAGCGCGACGAAACCCGGCTGGCGGAAGAAAAAGTGCAGCGCGACCAGGATTGCCGGGTGGCGCGGGCCGAGATGGCCGACTTGCGGGCAACGCGGCGCCTGTATGAGCTCAACGAGCGCGGCGAACGCGTGTTCATGAGCGACGCACAGCGCGATGTCGAAGTGGCGCGGCGTGAAGCGGAATACAATCGTCGCTGCGGTTAGTGACTCGCCTGCCTGATGGCGACGCCGCAGGCGCTCGCCAGACCTCTGGCGGCTACGATCGGCAAACGCGGGCGCAGACGGCCCGGCGCCACCTGACACTGCGGTCGCGCACAAGCCGTACTGCATGAGGGCAGGGTCCACCATGAATGCACAAGTCGCCAGTGTCGCCGCCGCACCCATAGCGGGCGCGGCGACCTTTCCCACTTACGAGCGCCGCCTGTCGCTGGCCGAACTGGTCGATACCCTCGCCGCAGAGGGTCATGTGGATCACGCCAGCGCCGACAAGCTCAAGGCCGAATGGCGCCTGCGCAAGGCCGAGCATCACCCGCTGGTGGTGATCGGCGACCAGAAATGGAAATCGGCTGTCACCGGCAAGCAGATCAGCACGGAATGGCTGAGCGAATGGCTGGCGTCCAAGTGCGGCCTCAAGTACCACCACATCGATCCGCTGAGAATCGATTTCACGCGCGTAGGCGAAGCCATGTCGATCGCCTACGCGCAGCGCTTCTCGATCCTGCCGATCGAGCGCAGCACCAAGGAACTGGTGGTTGCGACTGCCGAGCCCTTTTTGACCGAATGGGTCAAGGAACTCGAACCGATGCTGCGGTTGTCGATTCGCCGCGTGGTGGCCAATCCGGCCGACATCGCCCGCTATACCGCCGAGTTTTTTGCCCTGGCGCGCTCGATCAAGGGCGCCAACAAGGACGGCAACTTCGAGGCCGGCATCAACAACTTCGAGCAGTTGCTCGAATTGGGCAAGACCGGCCGCACCATCGATGCCAACGAACAACATGTGGTGCGGGTGGTCGACTGGCTGCTGCAGTACGCCTATGCGCAGCGTGCCAGCGACATCCACCTGGAGCCGCGGCGCGAGCAGGGGGTGGTGCGCTTTCGCATCGACGGCGTGCTGCACCAGGTGTACCAGGTGCCGCCCTCTGTATTTGCGGCCATCACCTCGCGCATCAAGATCGTCGGCCGCATGGATGTGGCCGAAAAGCGCCGCCCGCAGGACGGGCGCCTGAAGACCCGCACCGCGGAGGGTGCCGAAGTCGAATTGCGCCTGTCCACCATGCCCACCGCTTTCGGTGAAAAGCTGGTGATGCGGATTTTCGACCCCGAAGTGCTGGTGCGCGATTTCTCGCAACTGGGGTTTTCCGAGCAGGACAGCGAACGCTGGGCCAGCATGACCGCGCGCCCGCACGGCATCATCCTGGTCACCGGGCCTACCGGCTCGGGCAAGACCACCACGCTTTATTCGACACTGAAGCAACTGGCCACGCCGGAAGTCAATGTCTGCACCATCGAAGACCCGATCGAGATGGTCGAAGCCTCGTTCAACCAGATGCAGGTGCAGAACAACATCGATCTGTCGTTCGCCGAAGGCCTGCGCTCGCTGATGCGCCAGGACCCCGACATCATCATGGTGGGCGAGATTCGCGATCTGGAAACCGCGCAGATGGCGATCCAGGCCGCCCTGACCGGGCACCTGGTGCTCTCGACCCTGCACACCAACGACGCGCCGGCGGCGATCACCCGCCTGCTCGACCTGGGCGTGCCCTCCTACCTGATCAACGCCACCGTGCTGGGAGTGATGGCGCAGCGCCTGGTGCGCACGCTGTGCCCGGCCTGCAAGACGCCGGCGACCCTGCGCCACGAAAAATTGTGGGACGAACTGGTCGACCCCTTCACCTCCGACCGGCCCAATCGCGTATACCGCCCGGCCGGCTGCCTCGAATGCCGCAACACCGGCTACTCGGGCCGCATGGGCATCTACGAGGTGCTGATGCTATCGTCCGAGGTCAAGCGCCTGATCACTGCCGAAACCGATATCGCCAAGGTGCGCGCGCAGGCCTACAAGGAAGGCATGAAGCCGCTGCGGGTGTCGGGTGCGCTCAAGATTGCGCTGGGGCTCACCACCTTCGACGAGGTGATGCGGGTGGCGCCGCCGGCGGGGGCGGATTCGTGAACCGACAGCGCGCGGCCCGCGATATGTCGTAATCCGGCGTCCGGTGAGTTCGGCCGGGCGCAGATGCGATTCCTCTTCATCCACCAGAATTTCCCCGGCCAGTATCCACACCTTGCCGCGAAACTCGCGGCTGATCCGGCCAATACCGTGGGGGCCATTGGCGAACGCGCCAACATGGAGAAACGTGCGCAGCCGTCCGGGGTGCGCCTGATCGGCTATCCCACGCCGCCCGGGGCCAGGCGCCATGTGCATCCGTTTGTGCACGGCCACGAAGCCGCCGTGAGGCGCCGCCTCACCCCAGCGAAAACTCCCGCCACCCCATGACATCGCAGCCCTCGCGCTGGTAGTGGCCGTCTCCGCCGTAGATGATTTGTGGCTGTACAAGCGCTTGGTCCGCGAGCGCGGTCCATTTGCGCAGTGCTTGCGGCCAATCGCCGGCGAAGGTGCTGCCGGACTTGATCTCGATGGCTTGCAGGCCTTGCGGCGTTTCGTGGACGATGTCGATTTCGTGGCCCAGGTTGTCGCGCCAGAAAAACAATTCGGCGCTGCCGCCGGAATTGAAGCGCCGCTTCACCAGTTCCGTAACCACCCGGGTTTCGAACAGGGCGCCGCGCGATGCGTGGGTGGAAAGCGTGTCGGCGTCGCGTATGCCGAGCAACCACGCCATCAGCCCGGGGTCGAGGAAATACAGTTTCGGCGTCTTCACCAACCGCTTGCCGAAGTTGCGGTGGTAGGGTGGCAGGCGCATGGTGATGTAGCTGGCGTCGAGCACCGAAAGCCAGTGTCGGGCCGTCACCGCGGATATGCCGCAGTCCGCGCCCAGCCCGGCCAGGTTCAGCAGTTGGCCCGAGCGTGCCGCGCACATGCGCACAAAGCGCTGAAACAGCGTCAGGTCGCGCACCGCGAGCAGTTGGCGTACATCGCGTTCGAGGTAGCTCGCCACGTAATTCGG
>CAYYFR010000146.1:0-14947 GCA_964470865.1 uncultured Burkholderiales bacterium
TGCCGGCGCGCAGAGCCGCCAGCACCTTTTCCTTGACCCCGCCGATTGGCAGCACCAGGCCACGCAGGCTGATCTCGCCGGTCATCGCGACATCGTTGCGCACCGGACGGTTGGTCAATAGCGAGGCCAGAGCGGTATACATCGCCACGCCGGCGCTGGGCCCGTCCTTGGGCGTGGCACCCGCCGGCACATGCACATGGATGTCCGACTTGCGCAACGCTTCCGCACCGATGCTAAGCGAAGCCGCTCGCCCCTTGATCAGGGACAAGGCGGCCTGCGCACTTTCCTTCATCACGTCGCCCAGTTGACCGGTGAGGATCAGGCGGCCGTTGCCGGCCATGCGCGTGGCCTCGATGAACAGGATGTCGCCACCCACCGGCGTCCAGGCCAGGCCGGTGGCCACCCCCGGCACAGCAGTGCGCATGGCAACATCGGCCTCGAACTTCTGCGCACCGAGGAGCGCCGCCAGGTCGGCTGGCACGACCTTCACTTCCGCCGCGGTTCCTTCGGCGATGCGCACGGCGACATTGCGAAATACCTTGCCGATTTCGCGTTCGAGATTGCGCACCCCGGCCTCGCGGGTGTAGTCCTCGATGATGGCCAGCAGGGCCGCATCGTCGATGGCGCATTTTTCGGCATCCAGTCCGGTGGCTTCCAGCTGCCGCGCCACCAGGTAGCGGCGCGCGATCTGCAGCTTCTCCTGCGCGGTATAGCCGGGCAGCTGGATGATCTCCATGCGGTCACGCAGCGGGCCCGGCATGGTGTCGAGCACGTTGGCGGTGCAAACGAACATCACCCCCGACAGATCGAACGGCACACCCAGGTAGTTGTCGCGGAAGGTCGCGTTCTGTTCGGGGTCGAGCACTTCGAGCAAGGCTGCGGCCGGGTCGCCGTGGAAGCCGCCAGCACCGAGCTTGTCGATCTCGTCCAACATCATCACGCAGTTGCGTGTACCGATCTTGCGCAGGTTCTGGATGATGGTGCCCGGCAAGGCGCCGATGTAGGTGCGGCGATGGCCACGCATCTCGGCCTCGTCGTGCACCCCGCCCAGACTCACCCGCACGAACTTGCGTCCGGTGGCCTTGGCGATGCTCTGGCCGAGCGAGGTCTTGCCCACGCCGGGCGGGCCGACGAAACACAGGATCGGGCTCTTGCCGGCCGGGTTGAGCTTTTTCACCGCCAGGTATTCGAGGATGCGCTTCTTGACCTTGTCTAAGCCATAGTGGTCGGCATCGAGAATGCGGCGCGACTCGGCGATGTCGATGCCGGCACCGGCCTCGGCCGCCCACGGCAATTCGATCAGCCAGTCCAGATAGGCACGCACCATCGAGTGCTCGCTCGAACTGTCGGGCATGCGCGCCAGGCGTTTCAATTCCTTGCGCGCTTGTTTGTCGACGTCCTCCGGCATCTTCGCCGCATCGATGGCCTTTTCCAGCTCGTCGATTTCCGCCTTGCCGTCGTCGTCGTCGCCAAGCTCCTTGCGGATCGCGCGCATCTGCTCGCGCAACAGGTGCTCGCGATTGCGCCCGTCGATCGATTCGCGGGTTTTGGCGTCGATGTCGCGCGACACCTTGAGCACCTCGATGCGATGCGACAGCAGCTCCAGCAGCCGATCCAGGCGCGCCTTGAGGTCGAAGGATTCGAGCAGCTTCTGCTTCTCGGCAATGCTGATATCCATCAGACCGGAAATGTAGTCGGCCAGGCGGGAAGCGCCCTCCACGCCCTGCAGCGCGGCCACCAGCTCTTCGGGCACCTGCGGCAACAGTTGCAGGATTTCAATCGCGCGCTGCTTCAGATTGAAGGCACGGCCTTCGATGTCGGGGTCGGCCTGGGCCGGCTCGGCTACGTATTCCACCCGCGCCACGGTGAATGGAAAGCCTTCGAGGAACTGCAGAACGCGAAAGCGCTGCACGCCCTGGCACACCACATGATGCGTGCCGTCGGGCCCGGTGAGGTAGCGCAGCACGCTGGCGCTGGTGCCGACCCAATGCATGTCCTCGGCGCCCGGCAGGTCCACTTCCGGCTTGCTTTGCAGGAGGATCCCCAGCGGGCGCTGCAGGCGTGCGGCTTCCAGCGCCGCCGCGCGCGAGCGCTCGCGCCCGATCATCAGCGGCATGACCGCGCCGGGAAACAGCACCACCTCACGCACCGGCAGGATGATGAGCGCATCGTCCGGGAGGGATCGGGGCGTATCGGCCTTCGGTGGCGCGGCCGCGAGGGCGGCGGGCGCCACTCGCACCCCGGAATCAAGACCGAGCGGTTCGGGCATCAGCATATCTTCGTTCATGTGTTTTCCACCTTGAAAAGCCTCACCACCAGACAGCCGTCAATCAACTCTCGTGCCGCACCCTCGATCCGACAAACCGGCAGGCCAATGCGTCGCTCGAACCTGCCGTAGGGAATTTCAAGCCGATGCACCGCGCGCCCGGCGCCGGCAGACGGCATGCGCCGCTCGGCCCGGATCAGCAGGAAACCGGGCCCGAGCGTGACCTCGACCCGATCCTCCTGAACACCCGGCAGCGCCACCGTCACCAGCACCTCGCGCTCGTCTTCGAACACATCGACCGGCGGTTCCCATACCGCCTGGCCGACCGCCGGGGACGCCAGGTGGAAGAACTGTCGGTGCATGCGTTCGGCCTGGTCGAGCACCGCGCTGGCTTGCGCCCACATCAAAGCGGTCGAATTGCGCACTCCCATGACACCCCCGCAAGTACGGCAAGAACCGGCGCGCGCGCGCCGGTGGCGCCACGGACCGCAATCCTGCCTTCCCATCAAGGTAGGGGCGATGTTCGGGAATTCAACAGGGCCGGTGCGCTCGTGTGAGCCCGGCCACAAGATGGAAGAAGAATGCGCCAGACTTGCACGCAATGTGACCTGACGCACAGACAATCTGCTCGGTCGCTGCATGGCGCGGCGTCGCGGGCGGGTGGCTCCCGGATCGACGGGTTTGCGAACCTGAGCGGGCCGCTCAAGCCCTTGCGTGCACGATGCGCCCGCCGACGCTGCTGCAGTCGGCGCGAATGCCGCGCAGGCCTGCCGCCCCGCAAGCAAGCGGGCTTTCCGACAATACCGCCATGTCGGCGAGATAGCCCGCGATCAACGGACCCTTTTTGTCTTCGTCAAACGTGAGGCGCGCGCCGGCCACGGTAAGCATGCGCAGGGCCGACTCGACATCGACACACTGCCCCTGGCCGAGCACCTGGCCTGTCGTGCGTTCCTGGCGCGCTGTCATCACCCACAGGGTGAAGAACGGATCGTAAGGAATGTTGTCGGTAGCCGCTGCGGTGGGAATGCCGAGTTCCAGCAGGCGCCGGTGCCACTGTAAGTGCCGTCGCCCGAGCGCCAGATGGCAAAGCAAAGTCTTTACCCGGCCATCGCCCGCCGCAAGTGCTCTCGCAACTTGCAGGCCAGTTCCAGCAACATGGTGTCATTGCCGCGCGCGGCCAACAGCGACACGCCGATCGGCAAACCATCGACCCGCGCCAGCGGCAAGCTCACCTGCGGCAGACCGGCATGGCCGCCGATGCACAGCAAACCGAGCGCGCGATTGCGCCAGCGCTCCAGTTCGCCTACCGCCATGCCGATAGGCGGCGCCACGCCCGGCGTAGTCGGGATGGCCAGCACGCGATTGCCTTCCAGCAGCGCGTCAAGGCGAGCGCGGATGGCGACGCGACGTGCCGAGGCCGCAGCCGCTGCCGCTTCGGTGATGGTCGAGGCCCACACGAAACGCTCCTTGATGCCCGCCCCGAAATCTGGCGAGAGGCTGGCGATCCATTCGCGATGGGTGACCCAGATTTCCGAACCCTGGATGACGCGAAAGTCGTTCATCCATGCGTCGATGCCCGCCGGCACCAGGGTAATGTTGTCGGCGGCAGGAAACAGCGCGCGGATGCCGTCAAGCGCGGCCAGGAGCGCGGCACGGGCGGCCGGATCAGCATGCGCAAAAGCATCGTCTGCGACCAGCAAGGCGCCGGGCGCCGCAGCCGCAGCGGCGTCGGCCAGCAGCACGCGCCCCACGCTTTCCAACAGCGCCGGCTCGGTGGCGAACCAGCCCGGCGTGTCGTAACTCGGTGCGAATGGAATCGCGCCATCGAGCGGCACCGCGCCCCAGGTCGGACGCATGCCGAGAATGCCGCAGTACGAAGCCGGCACCCGCACCGAGCCGCCGGTGTCGCTGCCGAGCGCGAAGTCGACCAGGCCGCCCGCCACCGCCGCTGCCGAACCACTCGAAGATCCGCCCGGAATCCGGCCGGGCGCATTCACGTTGACCGGCGTGCCGTAGTGCTTGTTGATGCCGTTCAAGCTGTAGCAGAGTTCGTCGCACTGGGTCTTGCCGACCACGCGGGCGCCGGCGGCGACAAGGCGCGTCACCGCAGTAGCGGTCACCTTCGCCGCTTCATGCGTTTGGAGCCATACCGGATGGCCGAAACCGCTACGTGTGCCGGTGATGTGATACAGGTCCTTGACGCCGAAGCGCATGCCGACAAGCGGCCCTGAAGCGGCACCGGCGATCTCGACATGGGTATGGCGGCAAAAGGCGCCAAGGGTGTCAACCTCAAGAATCGATTCGGCTGCCACTGGCATCTTTCAGGAAATCGCGGCAGTGTGCGCCGCCAAAGCTCTTGTTGGGACGCTGTTTCAATTGCGCCCGGGAATCCAGCTCGTTCCCGCCAGCGGCACGCCCGCCATCGCCGCCGCTTCCACCGTCAGCGCCACCAGATCCTCGCGCTCCAGATGATGCACATTCTGCTTGCCGCAGGCGCGCGCGATGGTGGTCAGTTCCATGTTCATGGTCTTCAGGTAGTTGCGCACCCGCTGCGCGCCGACATCGGGCTCCAGGCGCTTTTCCAGCAGCGGATCCTGGGTGGTGACTCCGGTCGGACACTGGCCGGTATGACAGTGATGGCAGTAGCCGGGTGCAGTGCCCAGTCGCGCGTAGTCGTCGATCGCGCTGATGTGGCGGCCGCCCTGCACATAGGTGTCGGCATTGCAGCCGAGCGAGAACAGGATGCCCTGGCCGATCGACACCGCGTCCGCGCCCAGCGCCAGCGCCTTGGCCACGTCCGCACCGGTGCGGATGCCGCCCGACACAACCAACTGCACGCGGCCTTTCATGTTGAGGTCTTCGAGCGCATCGACGGCCTGGCGCACCGCAGCCAGCGTGGGGATGCCGACGTTTTCAATAAACGTGGTTTGCGTGGCCGCGGTGCCGCCCTGCATGCCGTCGACCACCACCACGTCCGCCCCCGAATGCACCGCCAGCTTGACGTCGTTGAACACCCGCGTCGCGCCGATCTTCACATAGATCGGAATGCGCCAGTCGGTGATTTCGCGCAGCTCGATGATCTTGATGGTGAGATCGTCCGGGCCGGTCCAGTCGGGATGGCGCGCGGCCGAGCGCTGGTCGACGCCTTCGGGCAGCACGCGCATTTTCGCCACGCGCGGATTGATCTTCTGCCCCAGCAGCATGCCGCCGCCGCCGGGCTTGGCGCCCTGCCCGATCACCACCTCGATGGCATCGGCACGGCGCACATCGTCCGGGTTGAAGCCGTAGCGCGAGGGCAGGCACTGGTAGACGAGCGTCTTGGACGAGCGGCGCTCTTCCTCGGTCATGCCGCCGTCGCCGGTGGTAGTCGAGGTGCCGGCGGCCGTGGCCGCGCGCCCCAGCGCTTCCTTGACGTTGGCCGAGAGCGCGCCGAAGCTCATGCCGGCGATGGTGATGGGCATCTCCAACTCCACCGGATTTTTGGCGAAGCGGGTGCCCAGCACGGTCTTGCTGCTGCACTTCTCGCGATAGCCTTCGAGCGGGTAGCGCGACAGCGACGCGCCCAGGAACAGCAGGTCGTCGAAATGCGGCAGCGCGCGCTTGGCGCCGAGGCCGCGAATTTCGTACAGGCCGCTGGCCGAGGCATGCTGGATGTAGTCGATCGTCTTGCGGTCGAAGGTCGCGCTTTGCTCGCGCCCGACCGTGTGCACCGGAATGTCGTTGATCTTCATTTCTAGTATTCCTGATTGGCGTCGGCGTTCCAGTGGTAGAGCTGCTTGGCCGAGGCGATGCGCTTGAACGTCCTGGCGTCATGCTTGAGCCCGGCTGCGGCCAAAAGCTCTGCCACGGCCGAGAAATCGCCCTCGGTCATCGGCTCGAACCGGGCGTCGGCGCCGAGCGACTTGACCTCCCCTTTTACATACAGCACCGCCTCGTAGAGCGAATCGCCGAGGTTCTCGGCCGCATTGCCGCACACCACGATGCGCCCGGCCTGTGCCATGAAGGCGGAGAAGGCGCCGACGTCGCCGCCGACGACGATGTCGGCGCCCTTGAGCGAGATGCCGCAGCGCAACCCCGCATCGCCTTCGATTACCAGGAGCCCGCCGTTGGCCGAAGCGCCCGCCGAGACGCTGGCAAAGCCCTTCACCCGCACCGTGCCCGACATCATGTTCTCGGCTACCCCCGGCCCGGCATTGCCGGCGATGGTGACCGCGGCATGCTTGTTCATGCCGGCGGCGTAGTAGCCGGCGTGTCCATCGATCAAAACCTCGACCGCGGCGTCGACACCGACGGCGATCGAGTGGGCGCCGTCCGGGTTGCCCACCACCACCCGCTTGACGCCGGCGAGATCGCCATGCAGGAACTGGTTCAACTCGCGCACCGGCGTTTGGGCGAGATCGAACAGCACCGCATCGGGTGCATCCATCTTCATCTTCAAATGCTCCACGAGTAGATGTGCTCGGGCTTGGGCTCGAAAAGCTGCGCGTGCTTCACGTCCGGCAGATGGGCGAGCGAACGAAATTCCGAGGCGATGGCCACATAGTCGTCGGTTTCGGCAACGATGGCGGGCTTGCAGGCGAAGGGGTCGCGCACCAGCGCGAGCTTGTCGCGCGTGCCCATGAGAAAGGTGAAAAAGCCGTCAAAGGCCTCGAAGCCCTTGTGCAACGCTGCCTCCAGGTCATCGCCTTCGCGCATGCGCCATTCGAGATAGCGGCAAGCCGCTTCGGTGTCGCAATCGCCGTCGAACTCGATGCCCAGGGGCTCGAGTTGGCGGCGCAGCTGATGTGGATTGGACAACGAACCGTTGTGCACCAGGCACCAGTCCAGCCCCGCGGTGTAGGGATGGGCGTTTTCCACCGTGACGGCGGATTCCGTGGCCATGCGCGTGTGGCCCACCAGATGGGTGCCGGCCAGCGCGCCGAAATCGTAGCGGCGGGCGATATCGGCCGGCAGGCCCACGTCTTTGTACAGGTCGATCGATGTGCCCGAAGACAACACCTGAATGACAGGAGCGTTGGCCTTGAGCCAGGCCTTGACCTCGGCGACCGGCCGGGCGATGCCCAGGACCGCATGGTTTGCCTTGACGAACAGGCGCGCGGCCGGATCGCAATTCGCGCGCAGCTTCGCCTCCAGGGCGGCCCAGTCGTACTTCGCCCCTGCCGCGCCCTCGCCCGAGAACAGCGAGAGCTTGTGCAGCCCATCGGCCACCGGCTCGGTGAATACCGCCATACCGGCCGAATCCGGCCCGCGCTCGGTCATGCCGATCAGCATCGGCAGCATCAGTTCGCCCAGGCGCAGCCGCAACGCCGGTTTCTTGACCAGCAACCCCACGATTCCACACATAAGCCGAATCTCCGCTTTTGCCCTGCTAGAAAAATTCCAGGTAACGCGTTTGTTCCCAGCTCGACACGTGGCGCGAGTACTCGACCCATTCCATCCGCTTCAGGGTCAGGTATTCGTTGAACAGGTTCGCGCCGAGCGCTTCGCGGATCACCGTATCGCCCTCCAATGCGTCGAGCGCCTCGGCCAGGTTTTGCGGCAGCAGTTCGATGCCGCTCTTCTTCAGCTTCTCCGGCGACCAGGTGTAGAGGTTCTCGTTGTTGGGCGCACCCGGGTCGAGCTTCCTGGCCACGCCATCCATTCCGGCCGCCAGAAGGGCCGCGGTGGCGAGGTAGGGATTGCAGCCGCCATCGGGCAGGCGGAACTCGAGCCGGCCGTAGGGAATGCGCACGCAGGCGCTGCGGTTGTTGTCGCCGTAGCTCACGTAGGCCGGCGCCCAGGTGGCGCCGGAGAGTGCGCGGCCGACCACCAGGCGTTTGTAGGAATTGACCGTCGGGGCGCAGATCGCCGCCAGCGCGCGCGCATGCTTGAGCACCCCGCCGGTGAACCAGTAGCCCATTTGCGACAAGCCCAGGCCATGTTTGTCCTTCGGGTCATGAAACAGGTTTTTGGTTTTCTTGTCGCCGATCGAAATGTGGAAATGCGCGCCGGTGCCGGTGCGATCCGAAAACGGCTTGGGCATGAAGGTGGCGATCATGCCCATCTGGTGCGCGATCTCGCTGGCCGCCATCTTGAAAAACGTCAGGTTGTCAGCCGAGGTGAGGCCGTCGGCATAGGTGAAGTTGACCTCGAACTGGCCATTGCCGTCTTCATGATCCACCTGATAGATGTCGAGCCCGCCGGCGCGCCCGCCTTCCACTACCCGAGTGAGGAACTCGGCCTGACGCGACAGGCCCTTGTAGTCGTAGCAGGGCTTGTCCAAGTTGTCGCTGGCATCCACCGGCGCGAGCGTGCCTTCGGCGTCGCGCTTCAACAGGAAGAACTCGGGCTCGATGCCGGTGTAGAGCGTCATGCCCTTCTTGGCCAGCGCATCGAGGTTCCGCTTGAGCATGACGCGCGAGCAGTATTCGTAAGGCTTGCCCTTGACATGGCCGTAGCAGGCCATGCGCGCGAAGCCCGGCATCCACGGCATCGGCGCCAGGGTGGCAAGGTCGCCCACGGCCATGTAGTCCTGGCTGTTGGGCTGCATGCCGAAGCCCCACATGGCAAAGCCGGCGAACCCGGCGCCGTCGCCCAGCACCATGTCGAGATGCTCCACCGGCACCGCCTTGCTCTTGGCCGCGCCATGGATATCGACGAATTGGGCCAGGATGAACTTGATGCCGTGCTGCTTGAAGAACTTCTTGGCCTGCTCTTTGGTCATGGCGGTCCTTTCCGGATTTGGCAATGCAATGGGGCCCTCTCAGGCAAGGTCACAATGTCACGAGCGACGCGCCGCCGCAATCGGCCGCGATTTCCGCAAGCGTGCTCCAGAGATGGGGCGCGAACGTTGGGTCACATGCCATGCGATAGACCGTCTGGTCGCCTTCGATCATCGGGAAGACCGTCACCGCAACGCCGACCATCAGGGTCATGATGAGCGGCATGGCGCCGACATCGACGGCGCCGAAATTCACGTTGCACACCTGCACCAGCACGTCCTGTGCCCGCGCCCCGCCCAGCAGTATGCCGGCATCGCGCCGATGCACGGGATAGACCCCGCCGGCAGGCATCTGGACGCCGCGCCCCAGCGCGTCGGTGAGACGCGTGACCAGAGCCTCGTCTTCATGTTCGACGTAGAACTCGGTGAAAGCAAGCCTGCCCACCAGGCCGCCGCCCTGCATCTGCGCCCAGGTGTTGGGCGCCCCCGGCAGTGTCAGGCCCTGCGCGCTGCACCAGGCGGGCGCGCCTGCGCCCTTGAAGCCGAAGCGGAAACGATGCGAGACGTCCATCAGCCATACCGGCAGCGCCGTGCGCGCCATGTCGGCGAAATCCGCCGCCAGCGCCATGCGGTTTCTGGTGGTCCAGCGCGTAGCCGTCGCGGCCACCACGGCGTGGACCGGCGAGACCCGTTCCGGCATGATCGCCCCGCTGGTCATGCGGCCTCTCCCAACATATCGACCCCGTCGGCGATGCGCTGGCGGCCGCCGTCCTTGTCGTAGAACGGCAGGTCGGTGACGACGGCTTCAATCTCAAGCGCGCCGTCGATGCGAATTTTCAGACTGCGGCCGGGCGTGGCCAGTTCCGGCGCTATCAGCGCCATGCCGATGACCCGCTTCAAGGTCGGCGAATGGGCGATCGAGGTCACCCTGCCGGCGATGGCGCCGGCTTCGATCACCAGATGACACTCCTTGGGCACGCCGGTGGCATCGTCGGCCAGCACAAAACCGACCAGCTTTTGCCGCAATGGCTGTTTGGCCAGGATTTGCAGCGAACGCTGGCCGACAAAAAACGGTTTGTCCATCTTCACGGCCCACTGCATCGAAGCCTCGAGCGGATTGGTCAGGCCGTCGGTGTCCTGGCCGATGATCACATGGCCTTTTTCCAGCCGCAGCAGGCGTTGCGCCTCGACCCCGAAAAGGCGCATGCCGAACGGTTTGCCGGCACTCGTCAGCGCGTCCCACACCTGCGGCGCGCAATCGGCCGCCATATGCAGCTCGTACCCGAGCTCGCCTACGAACCCGACCCGCAACAGGCGCGCCGCAACGCCGGCCACCCGCATTTCGCGCGCGCCGAGATAGGGGAACAGCGCGTCCGACAAATTGCCGTCGGTGAGCGTTTTGAGGATGCGGCGTGCCGCCGGACCGGCCAGGTTCATCGCCGCCAGATGGCCGGTCAGGTTGGTGATGCCGACGTTCAGGCCCCAGATCGTGTTCCAGCGCGTCAATTCGCGATACACCGTGGCGCTGCCGCTGGTGGTGGTGGTGAAATAGAAATGCTCTTCGCTCAAGCGCGCGATGACGCCGTCGTCGATGATGACGGCGGATTCATCGACCATCAGGCCGTAGCGCGTCATGCCGACCTTCAGGTTGGCGAAGCGCCCGGTATAGACCCGCTCGAGAAACAGGGCTGCGTCCGGCCCGTAGACCTCGATCTTGCCCAGCGTGCCGACATCGATCAGCCCGGCCGCTTCGCGCACGGCCACCACCTCAGCGGTGATCGCCGCCTCGCGCCGGAGGCCAGCCACCGCGTAGTACTCCGGGCGCTGCCACTGCCCGGCCGGCATCCAGACCGCCCCTGCCGCGACGTGCCGCGCCTGCAAGGGCGTGCTGCGCTCGACCTGGAAGGCGCGCCCCGCCAGATGCGCCATCGGCACCGGATGGAACATCGGACGCGAGGTGGTGGTGCCGACCTTCTCCACCGGTTCGCCGCGGATTTTCGCCAGGATGCGGATCGCATTCATGTTCGAATGCTTGCCCTGCGAGGGCCCCATGCCGACGGTGGAGAAGCGCTTCAGCAACTCGATGTTGTCGTAGCCTTCCTGGGCGGCGTTGAAGAAATCCTTCAATTGCAGGTCTTCATCGAAATCGACGAAGTTGCGGCCGCGCGGATGTTCGAAGATCGGGTACGGGTGCGAGGGCTGTGCCGTCTCGATCATGGCTGCGCGCGGGTGCGGCGCCAGGCCGTGCGCCACCGCGGCCGCCGCCGCGCCGGCTTCGGCGCCATCGGCAAGCTTCAACGGAAGAGTATGGATGCCATTGGCGCGACCGCAGACGAACAATCCGTCGGGCAGCGTGGCCGGCACGAATTGCTGTGTCTGCATGTCGAAGCGCATGCGCGCGCCGGCCTGATAGGCAAGCGCCAACGCTGGCGCAAACCCGACCGACACCATCAGGCCGTCACAGGCGATTTCCTCGGTTGCAGCATGGTCCCAGGTGCCGTCGGCCGCAGGCGTCGCGATGCGCACGCCGCGGAGAAGGCCGCGCCGGTCCGCCAGCGCCTCGACCACCGCCATGCCGCGCCGCACCTCTACGCCAGCCGGCACGCTGTTGGGCGCAGCGGGCCGCAGGTCGACGATCGCCGCGATGACTACCCCCACCGCGGCGAGATCGGCGGCGACGCGATAGGCGTCGTCGTTGCCGGCGAACACGACAGCGCGCTCGCAAGGCTTGACTGCGTAGCGGTGAATCAGGCGCTGCGCTGCCGACCCCAGCATCACGCCCGGCAGGTCGTTGTTGCGGAATACCGCCGGCTGCTCATAGGCGCCACCGGCCAGCACCACGGCAGCGGCGCGCATCTTGACGATACATGTAGGCGTGACGATCGGCACCCAATGGTCCGTGTAATAGCCGCTGGCGAAACAACCGGTCATCACCTCGATGCGCCGGTTCGACCGGATCGCCAGCACGAGCTCGTTCATCTGCTTATGCTGCGCGGCATCGGCACCCAGCGCGAAGAGCCCGCTGCCGCCGACCTGCTGGTTCTCGTCCACCAGCACCACCTTCGCACCCGCGTCGGCGGCCGCCAGCGCCGCCGCCAGACCGGACGGTCCGCCGCCCACCACCAGCACATCGCAGAAAGCGTAACGCTTGGGCGTGCGCACGCGCGGCGCAGCGACATCGACCCGGCCCAGGCCGGTCATGAAGCGGAACATGCGCTCCCAGTAGGGGAACCAGCGCTTGCTGTAGAAGGCCTTGTAATAGAAGCCGACCGGCAGAAAGGCGCCCAGGCGGTCAAGAAAACGCCCCTTGTCGGCAGCCAACCCGCCGAAGGTGTTGACCGCCGTCACCACCTCGCCGCCGGCCAGGGGCGTCACGTCGGCACGCACGTTCGGGCGCGAATGGCCCTTGTGCGTCACCTGCATCAGCGCATTGACGTCATGGTTGGCCAGCGAGAGCACGCTGCGCGGCCGGTGATACTTGAAACTGCGCCCGAGAAACGCTTCGCCCGCAGCCAGCAGCGCACTGGCCAGCGTATCGCCGGCAAAGCCATTCACAGCGCGCCCCTCGAAGCGGAAATCCAGTGTGCGGCTGCGGTCGATCCATTCGTCCGGCTGCGGCGGCAGGCGCTTCATGCGGCCTCCTTGCCGAAAAGGTAGGTGCGGATTACCCGGTCCGCCGCGGTATCGCGCTCGGCGATGAACCACACGCCGGAGGCGATGTGATACCACCACTCGCGCTTGATGCCGGCCTTGCCTTGTTTGTTGAACACATAGGCGGCCCACTGCTCGTCTGTGGCGGTAGCGGGATCGGGCATGTCGCGCAGCGCACCCGCATAGGCGAATTCACTCACCGGGCGCGCGCCGTTGATCGGGCAGGTCATGATCTTCATCGCGTTCGCACCAGCCTCAATGCCCGACCGAGGCGGCGCCCTTCTCGCCGGTGAGCGCATAGCGCGCGAAACGGTCGAGACCGAAGCCTTCGATCAGCTCATGGTTGCGGTCGTTGGCCACCGTATGGCTCATGGTCCAGCCCGCCACCGGCGTGGCCTTGAAGCCCCAGGTACCCCAGCCGGCATCCAGGTAAAAACCTTCCACCGGGGTCTTGCCCATGATGGGGGTGAAATCCGGCGTCATGTCGGCCATGCCGGCCCATTGACGATTGACCTTCACCTCGGACAAGAACGGGAACATGTCGAGCATGTGGGCCGACAGCGACTCGACAAAATCCAGCGTCGAGCGCGTCGAATGCAGTTCGTAGGGGTCGAGCGAGGCGCCCATCACCAGTTCGCCGCGCGCGGTCTGGCTGACATAAATGTGCAGCGAACCGGAGACCAGGATGGGATCGAGCCACGCCTTGACCGGCTCGCTCACCATCGCCTGCAACGGGTGGATGAAGATCGGGCTGTCCAGCCCCACCATGTCGAGCATGCGCGGGGTGGACCCGGCCACCGCGCACAGGACCTTGCCGGTTTCGATGAAGCCGCGGCTGGTCTCGACACCGCGCACCCGCCCGCCTTCGACCTTGATGCCGCGCACCTCGGTCTGCTGGTGGATTTCCACCCCGCGCATGTCGGCGCCGCGGCCGTAGCCCCAGGCCACCGCGTCATGCCGCGCGATCGAGCCGGGCGCGTGATACAGGGCGCCGAGAATGGGCGCATGGCCGGCGCAGGTGATGTCCATCTGCGGGCAGGCCTCCTGCACCGCCCTGGCATCCACCACCTCGCTGTCGACCCCGTAGTGCTTGTTGACTTCGGCGCGCCAGCGGCAGGTGCGCATGGCCGCATCGGTATGCGCCAGGGTGAAATGGCCGCGGGTGGAATAGAACAGGTTGAGGTCGAAATCCTGCGACAGATCCTGGTACAGGTCGAGGCTCTTGTCGTAGAACTTCACACCCTCGGGCGTCAGGTAATTGGAGCGGATGATGGTGGTGTTGCGCCCGGTGTTGCCGCCGCCGATGTAGCCCTTTTCCAGCACCGCGATGTTGCTGATGCCGTGGTCGCGCGCCAGGTAGTAGGCCGCGGCCAGGCCATGCCCGCCGGCGCCGATGATGACCACGTCGTAGGCCTTCCTGAGCGATGCATGCTCGGTGAACATACGCGGCTCCGGATGCTTTGAAGACAGGGCGAAGCGCAGCAGGCGCCACGGCATGGCGGGAGCTTTCAGCGAGACTTTGACCCCGCAAAGTCTAGGCAGCAGGGCGGCGGGTGTCAACACTTTCAGGCACTATTTGTTTATTGGCAGGAAACCTCATCGCAGCCTTGGGGTATACTGCGTATCGTCTTCGGGCGATCCGTCCCATATCCCCAGGCAATCCTTACTATCTCGTTTTACGCCATGCCACGTCAAGCCAGGGCCGCACCACAGGCGGACGCAGCGCCCGCGGCAAGCCAGCCCAAGGCGCTTGACCGCCACATCGGCGCCACCGTGCACGAACTGCGCAGGCAGCGCGGCCTCACTATCGCCGACCTGGCGCGCCAGTCCGACCTCTCACAGGGCATGCTGTCGAAAATCGAGAATGCCCAGGTCTCGGCCAGTCTCGAATCCCTGCTCTCACTGTCACGCTGCCTCGGCGTGGGCGTGGCCGACCTGATGCGCGACTTCGATTCACCCGAAGGCGAGGTGCAGTTCGTGCCGAAAAACGGCGGACTCGAAGTCGTGCGGCGCGGCACCAAGAAGGGCCACACCTATCACCTGCTGTATTCGCACCGCGGGCCGCACAAGCCCTTCGAACCGTTTCTGGTGACTCTCAATGACGCCAGCGAGGTGTTTCCTTCGTTCAAGCACGAAGGCATCGAATTCATCCACATCCTCGAAGGCCGGATCCGTTACCGCCACGGCAGCCACACCTTCACCCTCGGACCGGGCGACTCGATCACCTTCGACGGCGACGTGCCGCACGGGCCCGAAGCACTGCTCAAACTGCCGATCGTGATGCTGGCGATGATGGTGTATCCGCCGCGGCAGCGGACTTGAGGCGGCAC
>CAYYFR010000147.1:0-1069 GCA_964470865.1 uncultured Burkholderiales bacterium
CGCGGCAAGCCGTTCGCAGCAGTGGTGCCGGTGGCGCAAGTGCGCGCGCGCGCGCGGGCGGGTGAGCGCTTCGTTGATTTAAGCGGCACCGGCAAGGGGCTCTACGGCGACGCCGCAAAGTATGTAGACAAACTGCGGGCGGAATGGGATTGAGTGCGCTGTTCGGTCTCACTGAAGGTGCGCGCGTCACCATCGACAGCGCGCCCCTGATCTATTTCCTCGAAGGTCACAGGACATTCAAGCCGCTTTACGCGCCGCTGTTTCAGGCAGAAGCAGATGGGCTGTTTGAGTTTGTCATTGCGACAATCGCCGTCGCCGAAGTGATGACCGGCCCGCTCAGATCGGGAGATGAAGCGCTGGCGAACCGCTATCGGCGCGCGTTGTCGCAATGGGAGGTCGTCCCGCTTGATATTGACCTGGCGGCGCTCGCAGCCCGTTTGCGCGTAAGCCACAAGCTGAAATTGCCCGACGCCATCCATGCCGCCACCGCGATTTCGACTGGCTCAGTCGCGTTGGTCACTCACGATCGCGATTTCTCGGGACTCAAAGGCATGCGCATCATCAATGCCGGTGTTTGACGGCAGCCGCGCTTTTGGTCCCAGTCAAAGAAGCGCTGGATGAAAACGTTAAGGCGTTTCATCTGAAGACCCAAGCAGGCGCAAAGCCGCATGAAAATGCTGGCCAAGATGGAAGATCTGGCGCCGGCGCATGCCTCATCGCCCTTCTCGTTCGAGTTCCGGGAGCCGTTTGCCACCCCCAATCCGTTGCTGGTAATGGAAGACGGCTTCGCCGGCTACACGCTTGACGACAGCGGCAAGAAGGCGATCGTCTGCAACATCAAGCTCTCGCTCACCCAGGACCTGCGCATCGACCTGTTGGGCATCAACGGCGCCGACGATCCCACCAACCACCTGGACCTGCAAATCCGCGAGGTCTCGACCGTGGCATTGGCGCAGTTCGAGGGCACGCTGGTGCTGGTCTCGCACGACCACCACCTGCTGCGCGCCACCACCGACGAATTCATGATCGCCGTCGAAGGCGCCTTGAGCCCCTTCGACGGCGACCTCGA
>CAYYFR010000147.1:1169-3392 GCA_964470865.1 uncultured Burkholderiales bacterium
CTGCCCCGCCACTCACCGGCGCCGCACGCCAGGAGCAAAAGCGCGCCGATGCGCAGGAACGCCAGCGCCGCGGCGACCTCGCCAAACCGCTTGCGACACGAATCAAGCGCCTGGAGGAGCAGATCGCCAAGCTCACCGCGCGCGAAGCCGAAATCGACAAGCAACTGGCCGGCACGGCCATCTATGAGGAAGCGCAGAAAGAAGCGCTCAAGGCGCTGATGCTCGACTAGGCCCAGGCGGCCAAGGAACTCGCGCTTGTCGAGGAGGAATGGCTGGAGAAGCAGGCGGAGCTGGAGGCCTTGCAAGCGGCCTGATGACCAGCCGGTTCAGGCACGATGCATCGCCAGCCACTGCGCTGGCGTATGCGCGCGCACCGGACTGTGCGCGAAGTCCCGCAAGTTTCGAGTGATGATGGCATCCGCACCCGCCATCGAGGCCGCCTCGGCAAGCACCGCATCCTCGAAA
The DNA here is from genome assembly GCA_964470865.1 of uncultured Burkholderiales bacterium. GTDB lineage: Bacteria > Pseudomonadota > Gammaproteobacteria > Burkholderiales > JAEUOS01 > JAEUOS01. Next base: position 1,635 of record CAYYFR010000147.1, read on the forward strand.
TCGGGCGCCTTGCTTTTCAATGCGCCGTCCAGCACCGCGCGCGTCACCGGCGCGACTTCGAACAGGGTCAGCAACATGCGTATCTGCCGCGCCGCCTCGACTTTGCCGACCGTCTTTGCCGCGAGATAGGCAAGCGTGGTGATAGTGGTGGCGCACAACAGGCCTGTCATCGCATTGCGTTCCACCATGTCAAAGACCGCCTCGGCATCGCCCACGAAGGACTGACGTGCCTGCAGCATGTCGAGCACGACATTGGTGTCGAGCATGACTCTCACAAGTGCTTCTTCTCAAGGTGGGTGCGGTAGTCGTCGCGACCGGGCAATGCCCCGGTGGCGCCGCTTGGCCGCAGTGCGCCACGCAGCGCGGCGGTGATGGGTCCGGATACCTTGCGTGGTGCATCGATCCCGGTGTGCGCCTCCGCGGGAGCCTTGGACCCGGGCGCCAGATGGGCGAAGTAGTCGGCTACAAGTTGCGACAACGAGCGGTCCTGTTCCAGCGCATAAATCTTGGCGCGTTCGATCAGCGCCGCATCCAGGCGCAGGGTGAGCTTGGTCGGATCGGACATGCGACACTCCTTGACGTACAAAACAATAGATATTGTACGTCAACCGTTTTTGCTCGCACGCCCCGGAAAACGAGATCGCCAAGCAACTTGATGCCGGCCTGTCAATAGACCATATTCATTCCACCCCGACTTTCGCAGGTGACACCGTACGTTAAGCCACGCAAGTCAAGTCCGTCAATTACCTCAAGGCCAACGCCGCCTTAGTGTTGACCCATCTCGCCGAAGCGCGCGAGCCCATGCTGATCACCCAAAACGGGGAAGCCAGGGCCGTGCTGCAGGACGTTGTTTCCTACGGACAAACCCAGGAAAGCCTGGCCTTGCTCAAACTTGCAATGCCCTGAATCGCCCATCGCGGTGATTTCGTCATCCGCAGACGCGGCCGACGTGCGGCGGGCGTTCGCCGCCGGTGCGCGCGGCTACATCCCCAAACCTGATATCCAGGGCAACTTCACCAACAACGGCACGGTCAGTGGCTCCGGCGGCGCCCTCTCCAAAAACGGCATTGAAATTCCCGTCCGTACGCGCAAACGCGGTATCGGGTAGGGCGAAACTTCCGGCTGGCCGCCTTTCACACGCCTTCTCCACAGTGAAATCAGGGGCAAACGCGGCTATACTTCAAGGTTTCGCTAGCCCCATTTCCAACATGTCGTTGTCGGCTTTTACCGGCACCTGGAATCACCGAAAGGACGCCTCATGAGCGAGGACCATCAGCACGAAACGCCGATCAAGACCCCCAAGCAACTCATCATTGTGATCGTCGCTTCGTTTGTCATCCCGATCGTCCTGATCGTGATGCTGGTGTCGTTGGTCACTGGCGGCAAGAAAGTCGACGTACAGGGCATGGCTCTCAAGCCCGAATCGATCGCCGAGCGCATCAAGCCGGTGGCCGCCGTAAACCTGAAGGCCGCTGATGGCCCCAAAGTTTTCTTGAGCGGCCAGGAGGTCTACGCCCAGAACTGCAAGGCCTGTCATGAAAGCGGTGCGGCCAATGCGCCCAAGATGGGCGATACCGCCGCTTGGGCACCGCGCCTGAAGCAGGGCTACGACACGCTGATGAACCATTCGATCAACGGCATCCGGGCCATGCCGGCACGCGGCGGCAACGGCGATCTTTCGGATTACGAAATGGCGCGCGGCATTGTGTACATGACCGCGTCGGCCGGCGGCACCTTCAAGGAGCCGACCGCGCCGGC
>CAYYFR010000147.1:3492-4867 GCA_964470865.1 uncultured Burkholderiales bacterium
GCCGCAGCCACAGCGGCGCCCGCCGCTGCGGCACAAGCGGCAGTTGTCGTTGCATCCGCCGCGCCTGCCGCAGCCGCACCGGCCAAGGCGGGCGATGGCAAGGCCTTGTACGAAACCGCTTGCATGGCCTGCCACGCCGCCGGCGTGGCCAACGCGCCCAAGCTGGGCGACAAGGCAGCCTGGGCACCGCGCATGAAGAGCGGCATGGAAACCCTGTATACCAGTGTGCTCAAGGGCAAGGGCGCGATGCCGCCCAAGGGCACCGCCATGAGTGCTTCGGACGCCGAAATCAAGGCGTCCGTCGACTACATGGTGAGCTCGGTCAAGTAAAGACCTGCTCGCCAGATTCGAACGGCGCCTGCGGGCGCCGTTTTTGTTGGTGCCAGCAACTGCAAAACGGCTCACCGAGCTGCCAGGCCTTCAGATTTCCAGCGGGTCGACCTCGATATGCCAGCGCAGGCTGGCCGGCGCATTTGCTGCAATCCAGGCAAGCCAGCGCGCCAGGAATGCCTGCAGGGCGGGGCGCGATGGCGACTCGACCATCAGTTGGGCACGTTCCACGTTCATCAGGCGCGTCAACACCATCGGCACCGGGTCGTAGATCATGATGCCATCCGCTGCGACGTCGGCCTTGGCCGCTTGCTTGAGAAAACTCAAGCCCGCTTCCAGTTTTTTGGCCTCCACCCGCAACATCGCCTGGAACGCCGCCGGCGGCAGGCCGGCGGCCTCGCGTTCGGTCAACAGGCTCATGGCAAAGCCGTCGTAGTCGCCGGCGACCACTGCGCGAAACAGCGGGTGATCCGGCTTGCGCGTCTGAATCAGCACCAGGCCGGGCTTGCCGGCACGGCCGGCGCGACCGGCCACCTGGGTCAACTGCGCATATAACCGCTCGCTGGCGCGAAAATCTGCACTGAACAGCGCCGCATCCACATTGACCGCCGCAACCAGGGTCAGGTTCTTGAAGTCATGCCCCTTGGCCAACATTTGCGTGCCGACCAGAATATCGGCCTCGCCCGCATGCACCAGGTCGAACAGCGCTTCCGCCGCGCCCTTGCGGCTGGTCGAATCGCGGTCGATGCGCAGCACCCGCGCATTGGGGCAGGCTTCGGCCAGGTGCACTTCAAGACGCTGCGTACCCTGCCCATAGCCGCGAATGTCCACATTGCCGCAGGTGGGGCAGCCAAGCGGCACGGCTTCGGCGAATCCACAGTGGTGGCACATGAGGGTACCGCCAGTCGACAAGCCGCGGCGGCGATGCAATACCAGGTAGGCCGTACAACGTGTGCAAGCACTCACCCAACCGCAAGAGGCGCAGGACAGGACCGGCGCATAACCGCGCCGGTTGAGGAACACCAGGCTTTGTTCACCGGCATCG
>CAYYFR010000147.1:4967-14942 GCA_964470865.1 uncultured Burkholderiales bacterium
GACCGGCGCATAACCGCGCCGGTTGAGGAACACCAGGCTTTGTTCACCGGCATCGACGCGGCTCTTGATCGCATCCCAGATCGGCGCGGCGATGCCGTGCTCGGCACGTGCGGTATTCAGGTCGATGATGCGTACTTCAGGCAGCACCGCGTCGGTTACGGCGCGACTTTTCATGACCAGGCGTTCGTAACGCCCCGACTGTGCATGGGCGAAGGTTTCAAGCGAGGGCGTGGCGCTGCCCAAGACGATGGGAACGCCCTCGTTTTTGGCGCGATACACCGCCAGATCGCGCGCCGAATAGCGCATGCCCTCCTGCTGCTTGAACGAGGGGTCGTGCTCCTCGTCAACCACGATCAGGCGCAGGCGTGGCAATGAGGCCAGCACCGCCAGGCGAGTACCGAGCACGATGTCGGCCACGCCGGTGTGCGCGAGCAGCCAGTGATGCGTGCGCTCGCTTTCACTTAAAGCGCTGTGCATCGATACGATGACACTAGCCGGGAAACGCTGCCTGAAATGCTCCAGCAAACGTGGTGTGAGGTTGATCTCGGGCACCAGCACCAAAGCCTGGCCGCCCAGGGCAAGCGCGCGCGCGGTCAACTGCAGGTACACCTCGGTCTTGCCGCTCCCGGTCACGCCGTGCAGCAAACTGGCAAGAAAGCGCGCTGGGTCAAGCGCTGCCGCGACTGCGGCAACCGCAGCGGACTGCTCTTGATTGACTGCGGGCGAGGCGCCCACTTCGAGCGGCGCAGTTCCGGCGCATTGCACCAGGCCGGCTGCCTGCCAGGCCTCGAGGTAAGCCAGGGCCTTGGGGGATTGGCTGACCAGTTCAAAGCCGAAACAAGGCCCGGCGGCAAGTCGGGCCGCCATCGCCGCGCGCGCATGATCACGCTTGGTAAACACCGGCAGCAAGCCGTGCCAGGAAAAGCGCTGCCACAGCGCCGGGGCCAGCGCCTTTTGGGCCTTGAGGCCGGCGGGCAAGGCCGCGCCGATCGCGTTGCCCAACGGGTGCTGATAGTAGCCGGCGCAAAAGCGCAGCAATTCAAGCCAGGCCACTGGCAGAGCCGGCACATCCGCAAGCACACGCGCCGGTTTGATGCGCGCCAGGTCGACCGCCGGCACGACATCGGCTTCCACCACAACCCCGACCAGAGTTCGGGGCCCGAACGACACGGCGACGCGGCAGCCCAGCAAGCCAGCGGCGCTGTCGACCGCATAGTCATACAGCGCCGCCACCGGTACTTCGAGCGCAACTCGTACAAAGGGCATCGGACCGGGGCGCTTTTTGGCGGCGTTTCTGACTGATTTCGGGCCGCGATGAGGCGCTTAAATCAGGCGATTGTTAAGGTAAAAGGTTAAAAACTATTGCTAAGGCAATGGTGGCTCTAGGGCTTTGATGGTGTTCACAAAACCTGTGGATAAGTTTGTTGAAAACCCCCCATCAAGGCTACGCAACCCTCGGCGGGAAAAGGACTTTTCCTGGATCGCACATATTTCTTGCGTTACAGGATTCGTTTATTTTCAATGACTTATGGATGCCCGGCGATTCCGACATTGCGGCAGCGCAACGATCCCGTGCGCTACCAAAAAATGTGCATAAGTCAAGTGTTTTATTGCTTGAATTCGGCGCGCCCGAAGCCCGCTTCCAAAGCCGCTTTGCGCGCCCGCGGTTTGCAAAGCGGCTATGGCTGCCACTTTCCGGACCACTGCCGCGCAAACCCTTGTGCCAAGCCAATCGCGGGGGCGCCAAACATGCAAATTGATGCCAACAGTACAAACTCAACGGCCTGCATGGTATTGCGGGCTCAACTCGTGCACGGCCGCCACCAGCGCACCGGCATGCTCGGGCGGGGTAAATTGCGATATGCCGTGCCCCAGATTGAACACGTGGCCTGATCCGTGGCCGTATGAGGCCAGAATGCGCGCCACTTCGGCACGAATCGCCTCGGGCGCGGCAAACAAGGCTGTGGGATCGAAGTTGCCCTGCAAGGCCACCTGATGCCCCACTCGCGCACGCGCGACCGAGAGCTCGATCGTCCAGTCCAGCCCCACGGCATCGCAACCGCTTGCCGCCATGTCTTCCAGCCACAGGCCACCGCCCTTGGTGAACATCACCACCGGCACGCGCCGGCCTTCGCGTTCGCGCGTGAGGCCGGCTATCACGCGCTTCATGTAGGCCAGCGAAAAAGTCTTGTAGGCGGCCGCCGAGAGTGACCCGCCCCAGGTATCGAACAGCATCACCGCCTGTGCGCCGGCCGCAATCTGCGCATTCAGGTACGCGGTCACCGCGTCGGTGTTGACTTCGAGGATGCGATGCATCAGGTCGGGCCGCTGGTAGGCCATGGTCTTGACGGTACGGTGATCCGGGCTGCCGCCGCCTTCGACCATATAGCAGGCCAGGGTCCAGGGGCTGCCGGAAAAGCCGATCAACGGCACCCGGCCGCCCAGCGCACGGCGGATCTGCCGCACCGCGTCGGTGACGTACCCGAGCGTGGCGCCCATGTCCGGTACGGCCAGTTTGGCGACCGCCGTTTCATCGCGCACGGTGCGCTCGAACCTGGGCCCTTCGCCGTCGGCAAAGTAAAGGCCCAGGCCCATGGCATCAGGCACGGTGAGGATGTCGGAAAACAGGATCGCGGCGTCCAGCGGAAAGCGCTCCAGTGGTTGCAGCGTCACCTCGGTGGCGTAGTCCGGATTCTTGGCCAGGCCCAGAAAAGAGCCGGCGCGCTTGCGCGTGGCGTTATATTCGGGCAGGTAGCGTCCGGCCTGGCGCATCAACCATACCGGGGTGTACGCGGTCGGCTGGCGCAGAAGGGCCCGCAGCAGGGTATCGTTCTCGAGCGCGACAGCTTCAGCCATTCTTGGTGACCGCATGCCCGCCAAAGCCCTGGCGCATCTTGGCCAGCAATTTCGCCGGATAGTCGTTGCCGCCCTGGGTGGCAAATCGCATCATCAGCGCCAGGCTCATCACCGGCGCCGGCACACCCTGCTCGACAGCTTCGATCGCGGTCCAGCGGCCCTCGCCCGAATCGGGCACATGCGGGGCGATCGCGGCGATGCCGGCGGGGTCCTTGAGCGCCTCGGCGGTCAAGTCGAGCAGCCACGAGCGCACCACCGAGCCGTGCCGCCACAATTCTCCGATGGCGGCCAGGTCGAGCGCGAATTCCTTCTTCGCATCCATCAGCGCAAAGCCCTCGGCTATCGCCTGCATCATTCCGTATTCGATGCCGTTGTGGACCATCTTGGTGAAGTGGCCGGCCCCGGCCGGACCGGCATGCAGCCAGCCGGTATCGGCCGCCGGCGCCAGCAGGCGCAGGTAGGGCTTGAGGCGATCGATCGCATCCTGGGCACCACCGGCCATCAGGCAATAGCCATTGGCCAGGCCATGCACGCCACCGGACACGCCGCAATCGACGAAGCCCAATCCGTTGCGCTTGAGGGTGGCGGCGCGACGCACCGAATCCTTGTAGAAGCTGTTGGCACCGTCAATGATCACATCGCCTTCAGAAAGCAGCGGCTGCAGTTGCGCGATAACCGCTTCGGTCGCTTCCCCCGCCGGCAGCATCAGCCATACCAGGCGCGGCGCTTCGAGATGGTCGACCAGGTTCGACAGCGAACTGGCGGCGAACGCGCCAAGCTCGGTCGCCAACGCAGCAACCGTTTGCGCATCACGGTCAAACAGCGCCGCGCGCACGCCGCCCAGCGCCATGCGCCGCGCCATGTTGGCGCCCATTTTTCCCAGGCCGATCATTGCGAACGAGGTCATGGTTGCGATCCTTTCAAGTGAAACAGCCGGTGCGACAAAGGAAACACCGAACCAGTCCGCAGGTTGAGAAGGTCGCTCTCGCAAGATGTTGCATCGATACGACTCTTCGTTCGCGAATCCGTATTCCAGGGACTTGTTCAGCGTTTTCCAAAAGCAAACGCGCTATTCTACCGTGCGCGTTTTCCCCCTTTTCCACAAGAAACCCAATGAGACAAAGCATCGGCCTGATCGGGCCTGGCGCCATGGGCTTGGGCATCACCCAGGCCCTGGTGCGAGGCGGCTTCGAGGTGTTCGTGCGCGACATCGACCCCGCGCGCAATTCGCTGGCGCGCGCCAGCGCGGCTACTGTGTGCGTCTCCCCGGCCGCAGTGGCCGCTTGCACCGATATCGTCATCACCGTGGTGGTCGATGCCAAACAGACCGACCTGGTTTGCTTCGGCCCGGCCGGCTTGACGGCAGCTTTGAAACCCGGGGCGATCGTGATTCTCTGCTCGACTGTCGGCCCGGCCTATGCCACTGACTTGGCCGCACGGCTGGCCGAGCGCGGCATCACGCTGCTGGATGCGCCGATCTCGGGCGGCCCGGCGCGCGCCGCGGCCGGTACCATGAGCATGATGATCTCCGGTGCCGCCGAAGCGCTCGCACGTTGCGAGCCCATGCTCAAGGCCATGAGCGACAAGCGCTACATCATCAGCGAGAAACCCGGGGACGGTTCGCGCATGAAACTGGTCAACAACCTGATGGCCGCCATCAACCTGGTGGGTGCCGCCGAAGCGTTTTCGCTCGGCATCAAGGGGGGGCTGGACCCGCACAAGATCTACGAAGTGATGATGGGCAGTTCCGGCCAGAGCTTCATGGGCGGCGACCGCATGAAGCGCGTGATCGAAGGTGAGCGCAGCGTAACCGCGGCGGTGCCGATCCTCACCAAGGATGTGGGGCTGGCGCTGGAGATCGGCAAGCAGCACTATTTCCCGCTGCCGCTGGGCGCGGCGGCGCACCAGGCCTTGCTGGCCACAGTGGGCATGGGCTTCGACCAAGAAGATGACAGCGCGGTGATCCGTTTTTATCAGGCCTTGTCAGGCATCGAATTGCCCACCGGAGACAAATCATGAGATCGATATCCCTTGTTACCCGCCTGCTCGCCGCGCTATTGGTTTGCGCAAACCTTGCCGCCCATGCGCAAACCTGGCCCACGCGCCAGATCCGCTTCATCGTGGCCGCCCCCGCCGGCAGCTCGCTGGACGTGATCGTCCGCAGCTTGAGCGACCGCCTCAAGGACAATCTCGGCCAGCCGATCGTGATCGAGAACCGTCCGGCCGCCGGCGGCACCCAGGCCACCGACGCGGTCGCCAAGTCCGCCGCCGACGGCTACACCCTCTTGATGTCGTTCAACGGGCCGCTGGCGTTCGCGCCCTTTCTCTATCCGAAGTTGCCCTACGACCCGATCAAGGACCTGGCGCCGGTGGTTATCACCACGGTGCAGCCGAACCTTTTGGCGGTCTCGGCCGACCTGCCGGTGAGTTCGGTGAGCGACTTGGTGACCTGGATGAAAGCACGGCCCGGCAAACTCAGCTATGCCTCGGTCGGCAACGGCAGCTCATCGCACCTGACCATGGAATACCTGAAGTTGCTGACCTCGACCTTCGCGGTGCATATCCCGTTCAATGGCGCGCCGCCGGCCGTGCTGTCGGTTTCGAGCGGCGATACCCAGGCGCTGTTCACGGTGCCCACGGTGATCATGCCGCAGGTGAAGGCAGGTCGCATGAAAGCCCTGGCTGTCACCGGCAAGACCCGCTATGCGCTGTTGCCCGAGGTGCCGACGGTGGCCGAGTCGGGCATCAAGGAATTGGCGGCGTTCGAAGCCAGCGCGTGGAACGGCATTCTGGTGGCCGCCGGCACACCGCGTGACATCGTGATGCGCCTGAATGCCGAGATCAACAAGGCCTTCGCCGACCCGGCAATTCGCCAGCGCCTGCAGGCCGGTGGCCTGGATCCGGCCGGCGGCACACCCGAGGCGTTTGCCAAGCTGATGGCTGACGAAGCACAAAAGTGGGCGCCGATCATCAAGCGCACCGGGGCGCGGCTGGATTGATTATCCTGAGGAAACACTGACCAACGGGCTGACCAATCCCAGGAGATCCGGCGTGTGGGTCTCACAATGCCGGGTGCGCCAGCGCCGCACCAGACGCGGCCCTGCCAACGCGCGCGGCGACTGCCGGCATGACTTCCCGCGCAAACAGCGTCATCGAGCGCTCGACCAGACCCGGGTCGAGGGCACCGAAATTGTGCAGTGTCGCCACATGGCGTATACCCATCGCATGCAGCTGGCACATTTTCGAAGTTACCGTTTCGACCGAGCCGAACAGGCAGATGCCGTTGGCGATGATGTCTTCGTACAGATGCTTTTTCGCATACAGCCGCGTATCGACGTATAGCTCGTAGGCCGCCTTGCATTGCGCACGTGCTTCCGCATCGCTGTGCGCCACATAGGCATGCAAGGTGAACACGTGATCGTCGTCGTCGGCAGCCAGCCCGGCTTCAGCGCGCCCGCGGCGATACTCCTCCAGCATCAGGCCGATGTCGGCAAAGTCCTTGCACGAGGCGTAGGGCACGGTGAAGATGCGGTCGCCCTGCTTGCCCACGTGGTAGGCCGCTTCGCGCGCCAGCACCGCCACGTGAATCGGCGGCACCCGGCCCTCGAACGGGAGCACGTTGAGCGCCACCTTTTCGCTCTTCGAGAATTGGCCCTGGTAGCAGAGGGTCTCGCCTGCCATCAGGCGCTTGACGATATCCAGGTTCTCGTTGAAGCGGTCGCGCTTCTCGCGCGGGTCACGGTCATAGCCTACGAACTCGTGCGCCAGGTAGCCCGAACCGACACCGAACACCAGGCGCCCGCCGGAAAGGGTATCGACCATCGAATAGGTTTCGGCGATGCGTCGTGGATCATGAAAAGTGAGTATCGAAATCGCGGTGCCGAGGCGGATGCGACTGGTGCGCTGCGCCAGAGTCGCCAGCATCACCGCCGGGTCAGGCACCACGCCGTACTCGTGAAAATGGTGTTCGGCGCAGAAAAACGTGTCGTAGCCCAGGGTTTCGGCCAAGGCGCAATGGCGCATCACCTGGCCGTAGAGTTCCGGCAATGTTCGCGCAAGGCGCGGGTGATGGTCATTGACCGAAAACAGGGAATAGCGCATCGGCATGGTCGGGGTCATCATGTAATCTCGGTCAATCGCACCAGACACGCCGAACCCGGTGTCTTGCATGGCGCACATTTTCGCTCAATTCACCGCCCGCGATAACCGGGTCCGGAGTCACGAAATGCGCCTGACCTCGGCCACGATGCGCTCAAGGCGCTCGACGTCCGGCAGCACCAGCGCATGACCGTCGCGCTCAACCAGGCCTTCCTTGACCATGGCCGAAATTTCGCGCGTGACCTGTTCGCGGTAGGTACTGACGCGGGCGGCGATGTCGACATGGGTGGGCATGGGATCGAGCCTGGCCCGGTTGTCAGCCACCCCGGCTTCGCGCGCCAAGCGCAGCAACTCGGCGTGTACGCGGTTTTGCACCCCCAGCGCACTGACTTCGAATACCCGGTCGGACAGTTCGCGCACCATGCCCACCAGCGACTTGCGCATCCAGTGGGCCGCCGTGGGCACCTCGCGCAGTATCTGGTGGAACAGACCTTCGCTCATCGAGGCAACCAGGGTTTCTTCAAGCGTGATCACGTCGGCGGAGCGAGCGGCGCCATCAATCGCAGCCAGCACGCCGATCGCGCTGCCCGCACCCAGATCCTTGTAGGTGACTTGGCGCCCTGAAGAGGTGGAAACGGTCACCCGCACCCGGCCACCGACGATCAGGTGGACCTCGCGGTCAAGCGCATCGCGTGACACCAGGTGCAAGCCGGCCGCCATCCGCTTCCAGGCGAACTGGGGGGCCAGTTCGCTAAGCCGGGCCGCACTGACTTGCGCAAACATCTCGATACCACGCAAGCCGACGATTGAAGGTAGGACTGTCATCGCTTGTTCGCTCCGATTCGCCGCGGCACAGTGGCGCCGTCATGGCGGCAACGCGGGTAGGACTGGCAAGCCCGTGCGCGCCGCTGGCCGGTACTTTAGCCCTGGTTCGACCCGACGGTGCGTTTACGCACCGGCAAGCGCGCCTGCCCCCTTTGGGAAAAAGGGGCAGGCGCCTATCAATGAGCCATCGCCAACGCGGGATGCCAAAAAACCCGCAGACTGGCGTGTTTCACGGCCCACCAGAGCGAAGGAAACCAAAATGAACATCGACAAAATCATGATTACCGCCATCGTCGCATTCGGCATCGCCGCCGGCGCAGCACTTGCCGGCGGCGCAGCCGATCACTCCAGCTGGAAGCCGGGGCTGATCCCGTTTGGCACCACAGTCGTGGTTGGCGACCCGCTAGCCGACCACAACTCGCTGTTGCAACTGCCAGACGCCTACCACCAACTGCTTGGCATATAAGCATGCCGACGCGGCAGCGGCGCCAATCGCCGCCTGCAAAGCCAAAGGCGCCGGCATTCACTCGGGCGCAACGTTGGCATCGCGCAGCACCTTGCCCCACTTCGGTATCTCGGTCTTGATTATTTCCGCGAACTCTTCGGGCGTGGTGGCCACCAGTTCCACCCCCTGCGGCGCGAAGCGCTCGCGCAGCGCCGCCTGGCGCGATACACGGGCAAACTCCGTCGACAAGCGCGCCACGATCTCGCGCGGCGTGCCGGCCGGCGCCACCCAGCCAAACCAGATCGTCGCCTCATAGCCGGGCAGGTCGCCAGCCTCGGCCATGGTCGGCAATTCGGGGGCCGATGAACTGCGTTTGGCGCTGGTCACAGCCAGTGCGCGCAGCTTGCCGGCACGCACCTGTGGCAGCGCTGATACGCCGGCATCGAACATCAGGCTCACCTGGCCACCGATCACATCGGTCAATGCCGGGGCGCTGCCCTTGTAGGGCACATGGGTCATGTCGAGCCCGGCCATCGAGCGAAACAGTTCACCGGCCAGATGAATCGAGCCGCCCTGGCCAATGGAGGCGAAGCTGAGCTTGCCGGGTTGCGCGCGGGCCAGCGCAATCAATTCACGCACCGTGGCAGCCGGCACTGCGGGGTTGACCACCAGGTACAGCGGCGAGAAAAACGCCATCGATACCGGCGCGAAGTCACGCGCCGGGTCGTAGCTCATTTTCTTTTGCGAGTTGACGTTGATGGCCAGGCTGGTGACGCTGCCCAGGAACAGGGTGTAGCCATCGGCGGGAGCCTTGGCCACCAGCTCGGCGCCGATCATCTGGCTGGCGCCGGGCTTGTTTTCAATCACGAAAGGCTGGCCCATTTGCAGGGCCATGCCTTGGGCCACGGCGCGGGTGACGGTGTCGCCAATGCCGCCGGGCGGGTAGGGCACCACGATCTTCACGGCCCGATTCGGATAGCCCTGGGCGCCGGCCAGAGGCAGGGCCAGGGCACAAGCCGCGAAGGCGAGTGCGCGCAGGCCATTGATTCGGGCGCCCCGCATCACAGCGTGCCCTCGATGGCGACGGAGGCGCGTCCGGCCCGATCGGCAAACCGTTGCAGCATCACGTCGGTGAACGCGACATCGCGCTGTGCCACCCAACTGCCGGAACGCAGCCGATAGGCCTCCGCGTCGCCCGCAACCGCCGGCGGCATGCCATCTTCAAGCGCCTTCGCCCCATCCAGCAGCACGCGGCGCAAGCGCACCAGCGCCGCGTCGGTGGGCGTGAGGTGCTCGGTGGTGCGGTCGGCGATCAGGCCCTGGCTGTCCTGGATCATCGCGTCCTGCTCGGAGACGCCGCGCACTCCGGTGAAGGTGCGGTGGCGCTGATCGTCGCGGTCGATGCGGTAGTCGTTTTCACGGCGCGAGAGCGGCACGTAGTCCGGCCCGATCTCGGCCAGCACACCGTGGCCGGCGGCAAGCTTGGTGCGCTCGGCCTCGGAGAGTGGCCGATCCGGATTCCAGGCATAGGTGTAAATCCAGCATTCGGTGTCGGAAATCGGCACCCAGGTCTGGCCCTGATAGTTCTCGCCCGGCAGCGCGTTGGGGGCAAGGCTGTGGTTGGGCAGCAGATACTGGCTGATGCGCCAATAGAGGTCGTCGCCGTCGGCATCGCGCGCGGCGCCGACGGCGAAGCCGGCGTCATGCTCGACGAAAGAGAAGCGCGGCCGCGAATCGTCGCGCATCCAGGT
>CAYYFR010000148.1:0-14785 GCA_964470865.1 uncultured Burkholderiales bacterium
TAGTCTGTTTGTTCAGCCCTGCATAGAGGCGCGAACGAATCATGAACTGCATGCGGCCGTATTTTTCGGCCTTGGCTGTGACGGCTGCATGTGCCATTGCGAGATTGGCGTATGACCAGTGCAGGACCTCGCCAACCGTGGTGATTTCCATGCGTGATGGCCTAACTAAAAGTGGGGAACCCAACGAAATCAGAAACCCCGTCAGCTCCGACGACCATTCTGGTGATGACTTGTGTAATCGTCTGATTCATAATACTATACTTATTATCAGTACTTCTATGCGTCCTAAAACCTCATGGAAACCGTCGCGCCGCCTGGCCTACCTGCTCCCGCTGCAAAGCCGCGCCGCCTGCTCGATCAGGTGCGCGATCGCATTCGGGTCAAGCACTATTCCATTCGCACCGAGCAAACTTATCTCGATTGGATTAAACGCTTCATACGCTACTTTGACAAGCGCCACCCGCGCGAATTGTCGGCGCAGCATGTCCTGCGGTTTCTGAGTCACTTGGCAAGCGATCTGAATGTCGCGGCCGCGACGCAAAACCAGGCGAAGTCGGCGCTCTTGTTCCTCTACAAGGAGGTTCTGGCCGTTGATCTGCCGTGGCTGGACGGGGTCACGCAGGCGCGGGTGCTGCAGCGTTTGCCGGTGGTGTTGACGCGGGCGGAGGTGGCGCGCCTGCGGGCGCGCTTGCCGCAGGGCGGCCATTGGATCGCCGGGGGGGTGCTGTATAGCCCGGGCATGCGGTTATTGGACGTGCTGCGCCTGCGCGTCAAAGGCATCGAATTCACGCGCGGCGAAAGCGTGGTGCGCGAGGGCAAGGGTTTCAAAGACAGGGTGACGATGCTGCCGCGCGAGGTGGTCGAGCTGCTGCTGTGCCATCTCGAAAGTGTGGGCGAGTTGCATCGGCGCGATGTCGCCGAGGGCTGCGGCGATGTGTATCTGCCGTTCGCGCTCGATCGCAAGTATCCGAATGCGGGGCGCGAATGGGGCTGGCAGTACGTATTCCCCTCGGGCAAGCGTTCGGTCGATCCGCGCTTGGGGGCGATGCGGCGCGATCACGGGGACGAGAAGACCGTGCAGCGCGCGGTGCTGCAGGCGGTGCGCGACGCCGGCATCGTCAAGCCGGCGTCGCCGCAGACCTTGCGGCATTCGTTCGCCACCCATTTGCTTAAAGGCGGCTACGCCATCCGCACCGTGCCGGAATTGCTGGGTCACGCCGATGGGTCGACCACCATGATCGATACCCATGTGCTCAACCGTGGCGCCGGTGCGGTGAAGAGCCCGCTGGACGGCATGGCCGGGTTGGCGGCGCTTACGCCCGGCGTGCGCGAGCCGCAGCCCTTGCATGAGGCCTGGCCGCAGCCGCCCGACGGGTTGTGCTTGCCGGCCGCGCACGTAGCAACGGCGCTCGCGCGCGGGCTGCGGCAACACGGCGGGCGGCGTGGGGCGCGCGCATGAGCACGCGCGAGAGCGTCCCTGCCGATGAGGCGCCGATCAGGTTTCACACGCCCACGCTCAAGGGGCGCGGCGCGCAGTTGTCGCCGCAGGTGCGCTTCGACGCTTTCAGCCGCGAGGCGATAGACGATGGCTGGTCGCAGCCGGAGGAGTCGGCAGCGGGCGAAGAGGCTGGAGGGGCGGCCGCGGGCGCTGAACCGCCGTTACCCAAAACCAGCGTTACGCCGCAGGTCGCCAAGTCGATCATTTCGCGCAACCAGTCGCCTGACCTGCCATTTTCGCAGTCGGTGAATCCGTATTACGGCTGCGAGCATGGCTGCGCCTACTGCTATGCGCGGCCGAGTTATGCCTACTGGGGTTTGTCGCCGGGGCTGGATTTCGAGACCAAGCTATTTGCCAAGCCGAATGCCGCCGAGTTGCTGCGCGCCGAGTTGTCGCGCCCGGGCTACAAGTGCGAGACGCTGGCCATCGGCACCAATACCGACGCCTACCAGCCGGCCGAGCGCGAGTGGAAGATCACGCGCGCCCTGCTGGAGGTGTGCGCGGAATTCAACCAGCCGGTGGGGCTGATCACCAAGTCGTCACTGGTTGAGCGCGATATCGATCTGTTGGCGCCGATGGCATCGCGCGGGCTGGTCAAGGTTTACATCTCGGTGGCGTCATTGGATGCCGAGACCGCACGCCTGCTCGAGCCGCGCGCGGCGGCGCCGTACCGGCGCATCGAGACCATGCGCACGCTTGTGGCCGCCGGCATCCCGGTGGGTGTGATGACAGCGCCGGTGATTCCGGTGGTCAACGATAGCGGCCTGGAGGCCGCGCTGGAAGCGGCGCGCGAGGCCGGCGCCATCGAGGCCGCCTATGTGATGCTGCGCCTGGCGCATGAACTGAAGGAAATTTTTCGCGACTGGCTCGATCACCACATGCCCTTGTCGGCCGCGCACGTGATGAGCATCGTGCAGCAGATGCGCGGCGGGCAAGACAACGATTCGCGTTTTGGTGTGCGCATGAAGGGCGAGGGTGTGTTCGCCGAGTTGATCGCGCAGCGTTTCGAAAAGGCCTGCGCGCGCCTGGGATTGAACGATCGCCGTTACAACTATCAGCTTGACGCCACCCGCTTCAAGGTACCCGGCGGCGCGCGGCCGCTGGCTCTGGCGAAAAAACTCAAGGCGCGCGACGACGCGGGGCAGATCGCCTTGTTTTGAACGCCGTGCGTGTGGACGGCAATGCGGCGCGTGCGGTGCAATGAGTGGCGCTGCACGGTTTTGAGCGGGCAGCATCGTCGGTTTGCAAGCTCCAGGCCTGTATCTGCCATCCGCCACTCGCACAAGCAGTTCTTCGCCGGCGAACCGAAACGACAGACAGCCGCCGCAAAACCAAAGGGTCTGTCATGCCCGCGAACGCGGGCATCCGCTGCGCTGCTGTCGATGGATTCCCGCTTGGGCGGTAAAGACCGTTGCCAACCTGCGCCATGTGCCGCGCAGCGGATCCGCGTGCGAATTCAAAGGCTCTTGTGGGCGCCATCGCAAAACGGTTTGCCGGCAGTGTTCTTGCAGCCGCACAGCCATACCTTCTTGCCTTCCTCGATGGTGAATTTCACCGGCGTGAATTCACCGCCCTTGTGTGAGCCGTCGCAAAACGGCTGCTTGGTGGATTTGCCGCACGAGCACCACCAGTAATCGCCGGCGGCGAGTTCAAGGGCGTAGGGGGCTTTCTGGGCGATTTCGGGTGTGGCCATGGGGTTGCTCCTGCAGGGTAAAAGGAAGGGGCTGAAAGGTTAGACAGGGAAGAGTTGGAGAGTCTCGATGAAATGTTGCAACGGGTCAAACAAGGTCGGTGCGTATATACGCACGCTACAAAGAGTTCGGCGATCACGCGGTTTGCCGGTACCGACTACCCGCACCGCTGGCCGGGCTGGCACTGCCGGTGCGCCTTCATCATAACGCGGGCGCGGTCCGGTCGGCGCCGCAGCCGCCCCGGATTGACAGCGGTTTGCCCCCGCTGTGCCAGATTGCTGTCATCATGTTTGTGCACACTCGAGCCATGACCATGCCACTGCTTTCC
Source organism: uncultured Burkholderiales bacterium (assembly GCA_964470865.1). Taxonomy (GTDB): domain Bacteria; phylum Pseudomonadota; class Gammaproteobacteria; order Burkholderiales; family JAEUOS01; genus JAEUOS01. Next base: position 3,518 of record CAYYFR010000148.1, read on the forward strand.
CTTCGTCGCATCGCGGCCACCTTGTGCGCCGTGCTTTCCGTGATGCTGCTGGGCGCCTGCGCGCTCAAGGCACCGGCGCCGGTGCCGCCACCGATCACGCCACCAACCGCCACCAGCGCCAAGCCCAAGCCGAAAATCGCCCTGGCCTTGGGCGGCGGTGCGGCGCGCGGCTTCGCCCACATTGGCGTGATCAAGATCCTCGAACAAAACGGCATCGTGCCCGACATCATCGTGGGCACCAGCGCCGGCAGCCTGGTGGGCGCGCTCTACGCCGGCGGCTTCGACGGCTTCGCGCTGCAGCGCCTGGCATTGACGATGGATGAAGGCGTGCTGGCCGACTGGTCGATTTCCGGCATCAGCATGGGTGTGCTCAAGGGCGAATTGCTCGAGGCCTATGTCAACGATCGTCTGCAGGGGCGGGCAATCGAGAAGCTCGGCCGGCCGCTGGGCGTGGTCGCCACCGATCTCGCCAGCGGCGAGGCGGTGGTGTTTCGTGCCGGCAATGTCGGCATCGCGGTGCACGCATCGTCGGCGGTGCCGGGCGCATTTCGTCCGGTGCGCATCGGCGGCCGCGACTATGTCGATGGCGGGCTTACCCATCCGGTGCCGGTGCACGCCGCGCGCGCGATGGGGGCGGATCTCGTGATCGCGGTCGACGTGTCGCAAAACCCGCGCAACAGCCGGCCCAGCGATATCGCCAGCATCCTTCTGCAAACCTTCGCCATCATGGGGCGCTCGATCGCGCGTGGCGAACTGGCGGCGGCTGACATCGTGATTCGCCCGCAGGCCAATACCGGCGGTACCGATTTCGCCGCGCGTCATGCGGTGATTCTCGAAGGCGAGCGCGCGGCGCTGGCTGTGTTGCCGCAGTTGCGTGAGCGGCTGGCGCGCTAGCGCACCCGGCGCGACCTGCGCGACCTGCGCCTGCATCGGTGGCGGCAGGCCGCGTGCGACTCGCAGGCAGGCTGATGTCAGGCCTGGCGCATTGCGTTGCACAGCGTTGCAATGCGTGCAATCAATCAGGCCTCGCAAGGGCCCATGTTCGGCGCTGCGGCGTCGTCCGTTTGAGGGCGGCGAGTTTCCGGCGTGGTGCGGGCGATGCTTTTTCAAGCGCCCAGCGTTCGTGCAACGGCATCTGGCACCGGCCTTGGCGTAACAGCGTCGGCCCCATCGATGGGCCCTAAAGGGCTAAGGGCGCTCGCAGCGCGTTAGCTACATGGGGCTAACGCACGTCGGTTGGGCGGGCCGGTTTGTCGAAATTTTTTACACAGGCTTTCGCAAGGCATTGGAGGACTTCTCCAACCTTTTGAATTTAAGGGATTTTATTCGGCTGAATTAAGCTGGTTTGAATATTGCATTTAAATCCATGTGAAGCGCGACGTGGCAGATGCAAAGCGCTTGAATCTCATGTGTTTGGATGCGGTTTTTTTCTTCAGGTGCGTTGCAGGCCTGTTTTTTCGGAGGTAGCGATTCATGTATTCAGCGACAAACTTTCGACCCAAATTGCTGGCGTTAGCAGTTGCCGCAGCCTTGGGCGGGGCAAGCATGGCGGCCCATGCGGCGCCCTCGATCACCCTCAAGGCATTTGGCGATACCAGCACCAGCGTCGGGCCGGGCGCCGATCTGATTCCGCCGGGGACCTACCTTCCAACGGGTGGTGATTTCCTGCAAACCTACAGTTCGCCCTTGCCCTTGATCCCCATCGGCAGCCTTTTCTATCACACCTACGGCTTCACCACCGGGCTAAGTTATTTCGGCGCACGGGTTTCGGGTGATGGCACGTTCTACGGCAAAACCTCGGCTAGCTACAACAATACCTACACCAACAACACCACTGCGGCGCAACTGGTCAATTTTTCGTTCAATGTCGACTCGGGCGAAATCGGTCTTGCGGGCGTCGGTTCGGGGTTTGCCGATCTGCTGTTGAGCCTGCGCTTCAACACTATGGAAGTCGCGCGTTCGCACGGTCGCATCGACGACCTTGGTGCCGCAACCACCTGCAACTCGAATGTCGGCGGCCTGAACACCGGCGTGCTGGCGGGTTACCTCAGTTGCGACCTCGGCGGCACCCAAGCGTCCGGCAGCAATGCCAGCTATTCGCTCAGTCGCCTGATCGGTGTGGGTGAGAGCCTGACGATCGATTACGACATCGTTGCCGAAGTTTCAGGGGCTTATACAAGTGGCGGTGGCACGTTTTGCAGCTACGGTCCTAACGGCGGTGGTGACGCAGCTGTCGCTATCGAGGACGGTGTCGTGGTACCGCCACCAGCAGCCTACGGCGGCGACGTGCCGCAGTACACCAATTGCGCGTTCTACAACGGCATCGCCCGCTCCGGCGACCCGGCAACCCCCGATCCGTTCAACCCGGCTCAGTTTCAGCTCGCCGTGCCCGAGCCCGGCTCGCTGGCATTGGCTGTGGTTGCCTTGGGTGGGCTCGCCGTTGCGCGCCGCAAGCGGCGCGACAAGCAAACCGCCCCTGCCTGATAAGCCGGCATTCCCGATTAACGGCACCCGTTGGGTGCCGTTTTTTTTGCTCCCCTACAATACCGGCATGGCACGCATCGTATTTGCTTGGGAGCTTGGCGGCGATTATGGCCACATCGCGCGCATGCTGCCGCTGGCGCTGGAATTGCGGCGCCGCGGCCATGATCCTGTATTCGTGATTCGCGAACTGCGCGGCGCCGAGCTGCTGCTGGCGCCGCATGGCATGCAGTGGTTCCAGGCGCCGTTGTGGCTCGGCCACGTCACCAATCTGCCCGATGCTGCCGGTTACGCCGAGATGCTGATGCGCTTCGGCTTTCTCAACGCCCGTTCACTGACCAGCATTGCCAGAGCCTGGCGCAACCTGCTCTTGTTGCTGCGTGCCGACATGATCGTGATGGATCATGCGCCCACGGCGCTCCTGGCCACGCGTGGCCTGGGCTTGCGCCGGGTCAATCTGGGCGATGGCTTTTGCATCCCGCCAGCCGCGCGGCCGCTGCCCCTTTTCATGTGGTGGCAACGCGGCAATACGGTGCGCCAGGCCGATTCGGAGGAGCGGGTGCGGCAGGTCGCCAATGAGACTCTGTTCGCGCTCGACGCGCCGCCGCTGATGACCTTGGCCGAGTTGTTCGACTGCGATTTGCAACTTGTTTCATCGTTTCCGGAGCTCGATCATTATCCCGATCGCCAGGGCGGCGATTTCATCGGGCCGCTTTTCACACTTGGCCAGGGAGCGCCGGTGCTGTGGCCGGAAGGCGATGCGCCGCGCGTATTCGTCTATCTCAAGGCCGAGTATGCCGGGCTCGAGCGCGCGCTGGTCGCGCTGCGCGACGCGCCATTGCGGGTGCTGGCGCATGTGCCTGGCGCGGCGCGCGATACGCTCAAGCGACACACCTCGGCCACCCTGCGGTTTTCCGAGGCGCCGCTCGACATCGAGGCGGCGCGGTCTTCCTGCGATCTGGCCATCTGCCACGGCGGCCACGGCACCGTTTCGGCCATGCTGTTGGCCGGCAAGCCGCTGTTGCTGTTGCCCATGCAGATGGAGCAGGCGATGACCGCGCACAGCCTGGAAAAACGTGGCGTGGCTTTGTCCGCCATGCCCGAGGCGGCCGCGCAATTGCAGCGGCTGGTCAAGCGCGCCCTGGGCGAGCCGCGTCTGGCAGCGGCCGCACGGGCGGTGGCAGCGAACTACCCCGGCTACGATCAGGCGGCCACCGTGACACTGGCGGCGGATCGTTGTTCTGCCCTGCTGGAGTCGCCCGCATGAGCGCTTGCGACCGACCGCCCGCAGGGCGCGGGCGCTCTTCCTCGCGGAGGATTCCAAGCATTGACCGCAGGGTAGCCCAATGAGCGCAGCACCGGTGTCGACTCCCGCCCAAGATACGCCCGACGCGCCGCCGTTTTTCTCGGTACTGATCTGCAATTACAACTACGAGCGCTTCGTCGGCGATGCGATCCGCAGCGCGTTGGCACAGACCTATCCGCGCGATCGCTTTGAGGTGATTGTGATCGACGACGGCTCGACCGATGGTTCGCGCGATGTGCTTGCGGGCTTCGCAGGTACGCCGGGGTTTCGCGCGATCCTGCAGGAAAACCGCGGTCAGTCGGCGGCGTTCGAGGCAGGTGTGCTGGTGGCGAAGGGCGATTACGTGTGCCTGCTGGATTCGGACGATCTGTATCTGCCGGGCAAGCTTGGCGCGGTCGCCGCACACATTGCCACGCTGGATGCCGTGCCCGACAGGCTGTTTCTATGTCACGACCTGGATATCGACGAGGTGATCGGCAAGGGCATCCTGAGCGAATCGTGGTTCGACCGCGTCGGCGTATCCCGGCTTGGCGCCAGTGCGCGGGTATCCGAAGTCACACGCGGCTTTCCATTCTCGATTCCCGCCGGGCTGGTGTTGTCACGCGGCTTGTTCGCCGACTGCCTGGCGGCCCTGCCGGTGTGGGCGTTCCCGCTCGGCGCGGATGGCATTGTGTGTCCGGCGGCACTGATCGCCTGCGGTACGGTGCACTATCTCAAGCAGCGCCTCGCGGTCTACCGCATTCATGGCGCCAATGAGTTCGCCAGCCTGGTGGACGGCGTATATGTGCCGCGCCGCGATCCGCGCCTGCGCACGCCGCGCAGCCTCAAGTTTCTTGAACAGTGGATCGACCTGGCAGACATCGGCGCACAGGCTCGCGTCGACGCCTTTGCCTACCTGCGCCGCATCGAGAACATGAACCGCATGCCTTCGGGTTCGCGGCTCCTCAACGCGCCGGTAGTGGCGATCGCGGTGCTTACAAACGGCTCGGACGAAGCCGTGCAAATGTCGGTGGATTCGGTCATGCAGCAGTCGCACCCGGCACTGCTGCTTAGCCTGCCTGAAGGTGTAGGGCAGCCGACCCTTCCGGCGAGCGGCGGTCCAGGCCTCGCCCGCTTCGCCGACGATGCCGGTTTGCCGGATTTCATGCGATTGGGTCGGGCCTACGCTTCGGTCGATGCCGACTTCATGGTTTTTCTGCGTGCGGGCGATCGGCTCGACCGTGAGTTTGTCGAACGTCACGTACATCTGCATCAACACGGGCTACTGGCTGGCGTGAGTTGCTGCGATGTACGCCTCGCGGGTCAGGAAAATCGTCTTCTGCATGCCAGCGTTTTCCTCAACAGCGGCGTCTGGAAGCAGCCAGAGCAACGTTTTTTCCCGTTTGACATCGGCCTTGCCGATTGGGTAGGAGCGCCCATCTCGGCCTGCATGTTCCGTCGTGGGGAGCTGCTTGATCGCCTGTTCACGCAGCCGCAGGCAGGTGCAGCCGCAGATGCAGCCGCGCTTGCGGCTGCCGGCTTCTGGCTGGCCTTCCAGTTTCAGTTGCACACCGTCGGCGCCTTGCGCCTGCTGGAAACCCTGGTCACCTGCCGTCTGCCTGACGGCGCCGCCGGCAGCTACGGCTATATGTCGGCAGCTACCAGGCTCGACGGTACGCTGGCCATAGTGCCGCTGCGCGATGCAGCGTTGTGGTTGCAGGAGTTCTATCTGGACCAGGAACCAGCCTTCCGGCGCTGGCTGCCGCTGCATTGGCACCAGAACTTCGAGCTGTGGCTCGACCGCCATACCGCGTGATCGTTATGGCTTGGGGGAACACTGAACAAGTCCGCAGGTTGAGAAATCTGCTTTTGCAAGCTTTTGAATTGAACGGAAGTCCCGTTCCATCGCCTGCATTCCAGGGACTTGTTCAGCGTTTTCTCAGCGCTGTGCGGTCAAGAACGCGACGATATCATCCAGCACCGGCGCAAATCCGCGCAGCGGCGCCGCCAGCGCACCGACTACGCGCGTGTGGTCGAGCCCCGGATAAGCAATCTCCCGCGCGCTGCCGCCGGCCGCACGCAGAGCGCTCGCCAGGCGCGCGCTGTTGCCCGGGTTGACCACGCTGTCTTCGGCAGCAGTCAGCAAAAGCGCCGGTGGCAGGCGCCCGCCGTCGCGCCTGATCCGGTGGATCGGCTGGGTTGCGTCCGGCGTATCCGGATAGCCGAACAGCGCGCGGGTCGCCACCCCGGTCAATGGCCTGAAGTCGTAGGGACCGGCCAGGCCGACAAAGCCGCGCACGCTTTCAGATGCCACGCCCACACGCGCCAGATATTCGGGCGCATAGGCCAGCATGGCGGCGTTGTAGGCGCCGGCCGAGTGCCCGGCCAGGTAGATGCGCGTCGGGTCGCCACCCAGGCGCGGCGCATTGCGCACAGCCCAGGCCACGGCGCGCGCGCAGTCGTCGAGAAAATCCGGGTAGCGCACGTCCGGGTGCAAGCGGTAGTCGGGTATCACGGTGAGATAGCCGCGGCTGGCGAAGGCCTCGCCGGCGAACAGGTAGTTGCCGCGGGCGCCGGTGGTCCAGCCGCCGCCATAGAAAAACACCACGATGGGGGCGCCTGGGGTGGCGTTTGGCGGCGCTGCCGGGTTGGCCGGCAGGTAAACATCCAGACGCTGCCGCGCGAGTTCGCCGTAGGCGATGTCGCGTTCGGCGCGATAGGTGCTGCTGGGCACGAGGCTGTTGATCAAGGTCAGCGGCGCGCAGGCGCCGACGGCGAGCAGCGCTGCCAGCACGGTGGCTGCGGCGAGCAGGGCTTGCAGCCAACGGGATACGGGCCAGTGCGGGGTCATGCGGTTTGTACGCTTCTGGCTGCCTGCGCGGATGCGCAAGCCTGCGTCGGCCCGGGCACTTGCCTAATCGGGCGTCGGCGGAGCGTCGCGCAGATAGACCGGCAGGTCGGTGGTCGGCGGGCGCGCCGGCACCTGGAAGAACATGTCGGCGGCGAAGCCGCGGTGGTAGGAGGTGTGGATGATCAGGTGCAGGATGATCTGGCTGCGCGTCATGGCGCCGGCGCCGCCGCCGACGAAGGTGAAGTCGAGCGTTTCATCAAGCGCCTGCGCTGTCAGGCGATCGCTCCAGGTGATGAACCAGGCGTCGAATTCCTGTTGCGCGCGCCACAGTTCGGCCAGCGGCGGATGGTCGGCGGTGTTGCGCGCGCTGTAGCCGTGTTCGCGCCCTTCCACATGGGCGCGGAAAATCGAATCGATCACGTAGTTGTGGTTGAGGGTGTGGACGATGTTCTTGAACAGCGTCGCCCGCGGCTTTTCGGCCTCGCCCGGCGGCAACCCGAAAACCGCATCGTAGAACACCCGGTTGGCCCAGGTGTTGTAGCGGGTCAGCATGCGGGCGGTTTGCAGTGAGCTCATGGGGTTTGTTCCTGGTGGGGCGGCGTGCCACATGGTGGCGCGCTTGCTTGGGTGAGACGCCGCAGGCGGCCGCGTCGTGCCTTGGTGCTGACGGCCAGGCGCACTTGCGGAAACGCGGAACAAATCCGTAGATCGAGAAGGCCGCTCTTGCAATCCGCTTTTGCAAGCGTTTGAATTGAAAGGAACTTCCGTTCGATAGTCTGTATTCCAGGGACTTGTTCGGCGTTTTCCTAAGCGCTGCCCGCCACTTCGCGGCGCACGATGGCCGCGCCTTCGACCATGGCGCGCAACTTGCCGTCGGCCACCGCGCGCGGCAGGTACTTCATGCCGCAATCGGGCGCCACGATGATGTTCTCGGGCGGCGCATGCGGCAGAGCGCGGCGAATCCGTGCGGCGACCGTTTGCGGGCTTTCGATGGCCATGTCGGCCAGGTCGATCACGCCCAGGATGATCTTCTTGTTGTCGAGTGTCGCAAGCACCGCGGTGTCGAGGTTCGACTGCGCGGTCTCCAGCGACACCTGATTGCATGAGCAGCCGTGCAGTTCGGGCAGGAACGAGTAGCCCGACGGGCGCGCGTGGATCACCGCGGCATAGCCGAAGCAGATGTGCACCGCAGTGGTGCCGGTCACGCCTTCGAGCGCGCGGTTCAAGGCCGCCAGGCCGTATTCGCGGGCTTTCTCCGGGCGCGCCTGCATGTAGGGCTCGTCGATCTGCACCACGTCCGCGCCGGCGGCGAACAGGGCCTTGATCTCGGCATTCACGGCCACCGCGTAATCCATCGCGCACTCGGCATCGGAGGCGTAGAAATCATTCTGCGCCTGCTGGCTCATGGTGAAGGGGCCGGGCACGGTGATCTTGGCCTGGGCGCCGGGCTTTTTCAGACTGGCCTTGAGAAACTTGAGGTCGGCCACTTCGACGTCGCGCAGGCGGCGAATCCTGCCCACCACCCGCGGCACCGGGTTGGGGTGGCCGCTGCGGTCCAGAGCCGTGCCCGGATTGTCGATGTCCACACCATCGAGTGCAGTGGCGAAGCGGTTGGAATAACTCTCTCGACGGATCTCGCCGTCGGTGATGATGTCGAGTCCGGCGTCTTCCTGGGCCTTGATGGCCAGCAGGGTGGCGTCGTTCATCGCTTCTTCCAGGTAGGGCTCGGCGATACGCCACAACTCTTTCGCGCGGGTGCGCGGCGGAAAGCGGCCGGCCAGTTTCGCGCGATCGATCAGCCATTCGGGTTGCGGGTAACTGCCGACCAAGGTGGTGGGGAAAAGCATGCGGTCTCCGGTGTCTGCCTGTGGCAAGCGTCATGTGCCGATGCGCTTGGCACCGTTCCAGCGCTTGGCCCAGTAGTGCTCATTGAGGCTTTCGGTGCGCACCACGCCGCCTGCGGCGGGGGCGTGAATGAACTTGCTGTCGCCGATGAAAACCCCCACATGGGAATAGGGGCGGCGCATGGTGTTGAAGAACACCAGGTCGCCGGGTTCCAGGGTGTCGCGGGCGATCTCGTCACCGTGCCGCCAGATCTCCCAGGCGCTGCGCGGCAGGCGCAGGTTGAGGACTTCCCGGTACAGGTAGCCGACAAAGCCGGAACAGTCGAATCCGGTTTCCGGCGAACTGCCGCCACGGTGGTAGCGGGTGCCCAGCAGCGCCATCGCGCGGAACAGGATTTCGCCGGCGCGGCTGGCGAAGCTTGGCGGCGTTTCGCCAGCGGCCGGCGTTGCATCCTGCGCGCGCGCGCCGCCAGTGGCGGCAACAAACAGCACGCTTAGGGCGCCGACCATGCTGCGGCGTCGGTTCGGCGATGGTATGGAGCGGGGCAGGGGGGGCTTTCGCATGTCAGTTACGAAGTTTACGGCATAGCCGGTGCCGGGCGTGTGGCCGGATGGCTCAGGAGAACGGCACCATGCCGCTGTCGATCGGGATTGGTGCAGCACGCGCCAGCCCCGCAGGGTGCAAATGGCCGCCTGGAAGCGGTTTTGATCTGATTTGCAATAGCTGTGCGACACCCGGGGGCAGAAGATACTGCGCGGCGCCTTTCATGGTTTTTCCAGCCAAGCGCGAAACAGAGGGGCAGAGGCTGGCTTACAGAGGCTTTCACGCTTCCCGCTTGGCGCTATGCTTGACGTGTTGCCGGCCCTTATTAAATTGGCCGGCCCTTGATTGTCCGGACAGGTTCTCGCAAGGCCGATGCATGAAGGCGTTGTCAATCGATTTCAAGCCGTCGTGGATGCAAGGGCCGGTGCCGCGATTTGTTGACCGGGTGCCGCGCTGAGCACGATCAAGGCCCAGGCAAGTGTTTTAATGCGTTCGCGCCCTCAACCCGGAGATGCCGCATGCCAGCACCCGATGTCGCACCTGCTGCAAATGTTGCACCTGCCGCACCGCGCATCCTGATCGTCGACGATTCGCGCATCGTGCGTGCGACTATCGCCCGGCACATCAAGTCGAAGTTCGCCCATAGCGAGGCGGTCGACGGCGAGGCAGGCTGGAACCAGTTGTGCGCAGATGCCTCGATCCGCGCGGTGATTTCGGACCTGAGCATGCCGAAACTCGATGGTTTCGGCCTGCTGCAGCGGATTCGTGCGGCGGCAGATGCACGCATTCGCAGCCTGCCGGTCATCATCATTTCGGGCGACGACGAGGCGACGCAGATGCGCCGTGCCGCCAAGCTGGGCGCCACCGAATTCATTACCAAAGGCATTGGCGCGGTCGAGCTGGTGGCGCGGCTGGAGAACCTGACCGCACTATCCGAGGCCCGTGAGCAGCTGGACAACGTGCGCGTGGCGGCGGCGCAGAACGCCACCACCGATATCCTGACCGAACTGGGCACGACCGCTCTTCTGATCAAGCAGGGTGCCTCGATGTTCGCCTATGCGCGGCGCCATCGCGTCCCACTCTCCGTGGTGCGCGTGGCGATCGACGATTTCGTGAAATTGCGCGCGCGCGTGGGCGACACCGTGGCTGACCAGATCCTGGTCGCAATAGCGCGCCTGCTGGTGTCGCGGCTGCGCAAGGAAGACGTGGTGGCCCGCACCGATGCCGCCGAGTTCGCCATCGCGGCACCTTCGGCCAGTGCGGTGGCGGCGGCCAAGTTCGCGCGCCGCCTGGTCGAGGACATCTGCGGTGCGCGCATCACCTGGCAAGGCAAAGCCGTCAAGATCAGTGCCGCCATCGGCATCGCGGACAGCACGCTCGAACCGGCCGAGAGCTTTGCCGATGTGTTCGCCGCCGCCGGCCGTCGCCTGGATCGGGCGCGCACGCTGAGCGGCGACCGCGTGGTGTCCGAAGACCTGCTGGCCAGGGTGGTGGCACCGCAGGTGCCTTCGGTGGAGGAGGCGCTGACGCTGCTGGCAGCCGGCCGCGGCGCCGAATTGCTGCCGTTTGCCGCCGAACTGGCGCTGCGAATTTACCCCTTGGTCAAATTCTGCGATGATCAGTTCAGCGTGGCCGAACGCAAACGGATCGAAATGGCGGCCACCCAGAAGCTTGCGACCCTCAAAGCCGATTGAGTTTTCCCGGTGTGGCGGTGGCAGGCACCATCAAAACGGGAGACAAGGCCATGTCCTACGAACAGTTCCACGCCCGCTCGATCGATGATCGCGCCGGCTTCTGGAGCGAACAGGCGCAATTGATCGACTGGCAGGTGGCGCCTGAGCAGACGCTCGACTACTCGAACCCGCCATTTGCCAAATGGTTCGTCGGCGGGCGCACCAACCTGTGTCACAACGCGGTGGATCGCTGGCTCACCCACGACAACGGCGCCCTGGCCGACAAGCCGGCGCTGATCTACATCTCGACTGAGACCGGGGCCGAGCGCAGCTACAGCTTTCGCCAGCTGCATGCCGAAGTCAACCAGGCTGCGGCGATGCTCATGGCGCTTGGTGTCGGGCGTGGCGATCGCGTGCTGATCTACATGCCGATGATCGCCGAGGCCGCCTTCACCATGCTGGCCTGCGTGCGTATCGGCGCGATTCATTCGGTGGTGTTCGGCGGTTTCGCCGCGCATTCGCTGGCCAACCGCATCGAGGACGCCAGCCCCAAACTGATCGTCTCGGCCGATGCCGGCTCGCGCGCCGGC
>CAYYFR010000149.1:0-4413 GCA_964470865.1 uncultured Burkholderiales bacterium
CTCACCTTGGCGTGCCCGACGTAAGTCGATAGCGCCAGAACGGCGCGATCGACATAGCGCTGATTGCGCAGCGCTTCGATGTACGACGTAACGATGCTGTCGAGCGGGCCATCAGTCAGCCAGTCGCGGCGCGCAAGGTTCGTAAGGCTTCTATCGGTCGGCATGGTGTGCTCCTGTGGTGCGGGATGGGACCCACAGGAGACACCGTTTTTATGTCAGGTTCTGAAGCATCAATGACCTTGCAAACCCCATCGGCTCTTGGTTTCGGAATCACGGACGCGCAAACCTTGCATAATCGCTGAGCTTGGATAATTGCGGTTATCGCAATGTTGCGATAACCGCAAAAACTGGATGTTCTCCTGGACCGAACTGGGCGCGAAACATGTCGGCATCGTGCAAAGTCTGCTGGTTGTGGGCGCCGGTGCGAACGTGCTGGTTTTCGGCCGGTTTGAAATTGCAGTAATTTCGGACTCCCGACCCTACTTCGCTCCCGGCCTGGATTGCCAGATGTCGTCCAAGTCCTTGAAATGGCGACTGTTAAAACGAAGAAGACAGTCAGAGACTAGGGAGGCGAAGAAAAAGGAACGACGAATTGGCAGCATGATCAGTCCGGCTGAATTCATACACTTTCGGCTCGGCGCTGACACTGGTGACCTGCCGGCTGCACGATATCGACCCCTACGATTACTTCGTCGATGTGCTGCAGCGGGTCGGCCAGCATCCGGCATCGAAAGTCGGGCAATTGACGCCGCGATGCTGGAAAGAATTGTTCGCCGACAAGCCTCTTCGTTCCGACCTATACGATCTCGCTGCACGGCGCAATCACGCCGCTGGTTGACCGGTTACATTGTCCCGAACGCCCTGGCGGACTTGCGGTATCTTTCGAACTCACTGCAGGTCGCCGGCCAAGTCGCCTCGACGGATGTGCCGGCGTGGCAGTTGGTCATGAAGCATGTCGGTTGGCCGAGTGGCGAATCGGCGCTGGCGCTGGCAGGGGGCCGGCCCAATAGTTGATCTTCGCTGAGTTTCGTCGCATTCAGATCTGGAGCAATACCCATGGGTTCCTACACGGACCTGCAGTCGTGTCGAATATCCGGCAGCCGCAATCTGGTATCCGTACTCAACCTGGGGCATCAGGCGCTCACAGGGGTTTTTCCCGCCACTGCCGGCGAGCAAGTGACCGTCGGTCCGCTGGAACTGGTGTTGTGCACCGACAGCGGGCTGTTGCAACTCGGCCATTCGTACGAGCCGTCGGAAATGTACGGCGACAATTACGGCTACCGGTCGGGACTCAACCAGTCGATGGTGGCGCACCTTTCCGAGAAGGCCACCTGTCTGGAGCGGCTGGCCGCCCTCGAGGGCGACGACGTGGTGGTCGATATCGGCAGCAACGACGCAACCCTGCTCAAGGCCTACCGCACCCAGGGCATCACCCGCATCGGCATCGATCCGACCGGCGCCAAATTCGCGGCCCACTATCCGTCCGATGTGCGCCTGGTGCCGGAGTTTTTCTCGGCAGCGGCCTATCGCTCCGTGGAGGCGCGCCAGGCCGCGATCGTCACCTCCATCGCCATGTTCTACGACCTGGACGCGCCGATCGAATTTGCCCGGCAGGTCGAATCGATCCTGGCCGACGACGGGGTTTGGCATTTCGAGCAGAGCTACATGCCGTCCATGCTGCGGCTCAATTCCTACGACACTATCTGCCATGAGCACCTCGAGTACTACTCGCTCGAGGTGGTGAAATTCGTCCTGGATCGCGCCGAATTGCGGCTGGTCGATGTGGTCATGAATGCCGTCAACGGCGGCAGTTTCGCCGTGACCGCCGCCAAGCGCGCAAACCGTTCAGTCACGACCAACCAGCCTGTCATCGACTGGCTGCTCGGGCAAGAGGAACGGATGGGGCTGCGCACGCCACGCCCGTACCGCGATTTCGAGGAGCGGGTGTTCCGCCATCGCGAAGATCTGACGCGCCTGATCAGGACCCTGGTGGCCGACGGCAAGCGGGTTCTCGGCTATGGCGCGTCGACCAAGGGAAACGTGCTGCTCCAGTTCTGCGGGCTGACCGGCGCGGATGTGCCCGCGATTGCCGAGGTGAATCAGGAAAAGTTCGGACGGATCACGCCGGGCACCCGCATTCCCATCATCTCCGAGGCGCAGGCACGCGCCATGAAACCCGATTATTTCCTGGTGCTGCCCTGGCATTTCAAGGAGGGGATCATCCGGCGCGAAAGCGAATTCCTGCGCAATGGTGGACGGTTCATATTTCCGTTTCCCGAAATTGAAATCGTTTGAGCGCAGACATGCCTGTTTCCAAACACATCATCGAATTGGCGTACCAACTCTTCCTGGGGCGAGAACCCGAATCGGCAGAGGTGGTCGCGCACAAGGCGTTGCACTTGAACAGCCTTGCGGAGGTCCGCGACGATTTCATGCGATCCGTCGAGTTTTTGTCGGCCAGTGCAAGCGTGACAGAAACGATCAACAGTCATCTGGAATCGCACTTAACGCAAAGTGACAACCCGAAGATCCAGGTGGAGGGCGCAGCAAGTGAACTGGATTCGTACGAGGGAACAGCGTGCATCGAAACTGAAATGAGGCTTGCAAGAGAAGCCACGATAGAGATCGGTAGCAAGAAGTACGTCATCAGTTCAGATGACAGCTATCTGGATTACATCGGAAACGGCTTCGAGCCGGAAATGGTTGTTCTCTTCGGAGTGCTGGCGAGCCGCGATGATGTTGTGTTGGATGTTGGAGCCAACATTGGTTGTACCGCAATATTGTTTGGTGAACTCTGCAGGAGTGTTTGCGCATTCGAGCCTTCTTTCACCACTTTTGCGTTCCTTGAAAAAAACGTTGCGAATTCAGGGTTGCGAAACGTGATTCTTCGGAACATCGGGCTCGGAGAGGACGCTGGTGAATACACGCTGATTTCGCATCCATCAAACAGATCCGGCTCTTTTGTTTCAAATCGGGTACAGGCAAGTCCCGGACATACGCTGGAAAAGATCGTGATTCGCCGTCTTGATGACACCGTCGAGTCAATGAATCTGCCGAAAATAGACCTCATCAAGATCGATGTGGAGGGATTCGAAGGACATGTGTTGCGCGGCGCGACTCGGACTCTTTCGTCTTGCAGGCCGCTGGTCGTGCTGGAATTGAATCACTGGTGCCTGAATGCGTTCCAGCGGGTGTCGATTCCCGATTTTCTTGATTTTCTTCGGTCCCGGTTCCCGATTCTTCTGGCGGTTGACGGTTCAAGCTATTTGAATTTACATGACGCCGGGGAGAGCTATATCGTCATGTACCATCATATTTTGCAGATGCGATTTCCGAACATCGTGGCCGCTTTCGATGAGGTCAGGCTGAGCCGATTCAGGGACTCTTACCGGCACCATTTTGTTGCGTGACGGGGAGTCGATTTTTAACGTGAAAGACGCACAACTCGTATTGCAGGACATTCATCGCAGGTTGGGAGCGCCCGCTTCATGAAGGCCGTGATATTCGGTGCGGGCGGGCAGGACGGCCATTACCTGTCGCGCCTCTGCGCCTCGCATGACGTTGAGGTTCTTGCGTATTCCAGGTCGGAGGGGCCATGGCTGCGAGGCGACGTGGGAGACCTCCCCACGGTTGAAGCGCTGGTTTCACGGCATCGACCGGACTACATCTTTCACCTGGCGGCGAATTCAACCACCCGCCATGAGGCATTGTTCGAGAATCACCGCACCATCTGCGACGGCACATTGAACATTCTGGAATCCTGCCTGCGCCATCACCCGCAAGCCCGGATATTCCTGACAGGAAGCGGTTTGCAGTTCGAGAACCGGGGTGTGGCGATTTCGGAGCGCGACGAATTTTCCGCGACCAGCCCTTACGCCCTGGCGAGGATTCAGTCCGTGTATGCGGGACGCTACTTTCGGTCGCGCGGGCTGAAGGTGTATGTCGGCTATCTGTTCCACCATGAAAGCCCGCTGCGCAAGGCCAGCCATGTCGCCCGTCAGATTTCGGCGGCGGTCGCGCGGATCGCCGCAGGCAGTCCCGAGACCATCGAACTGGGTGATATCGCGGTCGAGAAGGAATGGACTTTTGCCGGCGATGTCGCGCAGGCGATCTGGACCCTGACGAACCAGAGCAGCGTTTTCGAAGCCATCATCGGTTCCGGGCGC
Organism: uncultured Burkholderiales bacterium; assembly: GCA_964470865.1. GTDB lineage: Bacteria > Pseudomonadota > Gammaproteobacteria > Burkholderiales > JAEUOS01 > JAEUOS01. Next base: position 4,167 of record CAYYFR010000149.1, read on the forward strand.
CTGTATTCGATTCGCGACTGGCTGCATTGCTGCTTTTCCGTCGTCGGGATGGATTGGGCGGATCACGTGCACCAGCGTACCGGATTCGTGGCGGAATACCCGCGGCTGTGGTGCGACGCTTCGACCATCCGGTCATTGGGATGGCAACCGAAAGTCGCAATCGAACAACTCGCAAGTATGATGGTCCAAAGCGACATTGATGCGAAGGGCGAAAACGCACCAGCGCCATGAAGCCGACATGTGAACC
>CAYYFR010000149.1:4513-14685 GCA_964470865.1 uncultured Burkholderiales bacterium
CTTTGCAGGCGAACCCTTTGCAGGCGAACCCTTTGCAGGCGAACCCTTTGCAGGCGAACCCTTTGCAGGCCCACTTGCATGATGAACGAATCGATGAGCCCTGAAGGACTGGCTGCGCGGCTGATACGTCGCGTGCGGGCAGAGGCATTGCGCCGGCAGACCGGCTACGCGTATTTCGCCGGAACGGTCGTTCCGCTGGCTGCTCTTGACCTCGCAGGGCTGCAGGTGAGTTGCGCCGATGACCTCCTGGCGCTGCACGACGAGATTTTCGTGTGCATGGCCTACAAAGTGATCCTTGGGCGCGACCCCGATCCCGAGGGTTACGCGAGTTACGCAACCCTGCTGCGCGACGATGTTGCGCGTGCCAAGCTGCGGATCCTGGACGAACTCGTGGGTTCCGAGGAGGCGCGCTTGCGTGGTGCCGAGTTGCCTGGCCTAGCGGAGCTGCGAGTGGCGATGATTGCGACCGGCGATCACGCCGCTGCCGGCGCGGTCACCGGTACCGGGGCCGTCGATGGCGACATCGCAGAGGGTCCTGTGCTGGGCGGCGCCGGCGCACAGCCCGGCTTGCACCTGAAAGTCGATGGCAGGTATCGGGCTGGCGATCTGCTGAGCCTCGACGGCGAGTCATTTGTCTGGGCTGCCTACCTGGCGATCCTGCGTCGTGTGCCGGACCCGCCGGGGTTCCGGCACTTTGTCGCCCAGCTCAATAGCGGTGGCGGGAAAATCGACATCCTCCGCGCGATGCGCGATTCAATCGAAGGGGCCACGATCGGCGCGGACATCGAAGGCTTGTCGGCTGTCGATGGCGCGGATACCGGCGTGCAGGGCCGGGCTTGATCATGGTTCCCATCACCGGAATCGGACCCAACGCAGTGGCGGCGCCGTGCGGCGGCTGCTGGTCCTGAATTTCTTTCCCGCCTTCGTGCCCCCGTCCAGCGGTGGCGAGCAGCGCTATTTCCACATGTACTCGCGCCTCTCCAGGAGCTTCGACGTGACCTTGCTGTCGCCGACCTACGGCGACGCAAAACGCGAAGTCGTGGTCCATTCGCCGACTTTCCGGGAGCATCGGATTCCCAAGGAACCGGTCCATGACCGGCTGCATGCCGAGATCGCGGCGGAAAATCTGGCCGACGAAACCTCCGCCCTGGTCTGCGCGCTTTCCGCGCGCTTTCCCAACGCCTATCATGAGGCCTATCTGGAGTTGCAGGAAGGGGTCGACTGCATCGTCCACGAGTCGCCCTACATGGTGGAGTACGACCTGCTGCTGGGCGCCGACCGCCGGCCGCGCGTGTACAACAGCTACAACGTCGAGTCCGATCTCGTCGCGGGAATCTGGAAGGGCGCGGCGGCGCCCGGTCATCTGGCGACGATCTCCGCGCTGGAACGGCGGCTGATCGAATCCTGCGGCTTGTGCTTCGCGGTCAGCGAGTCGGAGGCGGACCGTTTCGCGCAGAAGTACGCTGCGCCGCGCGATCTTTTTGCGCTGGCCGAGAATGGCATCGTGGCGGAGGAATTCGCGCAACGTGCGCGGCCGCTCGGGGGGCGGAAGCAGGCGCTGTTTTTTGGCAGCTTTCATCCGCCCAACATCGAGGCGGCGCGTTTCATTGTCGACCAGCTGGCGCCTGCGTGTGCGGACATCGACTTCGTGATCGCCGGCAACTGCATGTCCGCCGGCGCGTCCGGTCTGCCCGCCAACGTGAGCGTTCTCGGGCGTGTAGACAACGCGCAGCGACTTGAACTTTTCGCGCAGGTCGACTTCGCGCTCAATCCCATGTCAAGCGGCGCGGGGACCAACCTCAAGGCGCTCGAGTATCTGGCCGCCGGCGTTCCTATGTTGACCACCGGGTTCGGCGCCCGCGGATTGGACCTCAGGACGGGCGAACACGCTGTGATCGCCGACAAGGTTGACTTCGCTGTCGCGCTGCGGCGTCTGGCCGGAGATGGCTTGCTGCGGGAGCGTCTTTCGGTGGCCGGCAAGGCGCATGTCGTCAAGCGCTTTTCGTGGGACGCGATTGCCGAGCGTACGACAACCCGGCTCGAGGCATACCTGGAAGCGTGGCGCTCCCCCGCGCGAAAGGCTGTTCTGGTACTCAACGACTTTTCCGCGGCCAATCCGATGGGTGGCGGTGAGGTGCGCATCAACCGCATTTATTCCGCGCTGGCACGCACTTGCCGGGTCACGCTGGTGTGTTTCGCCGGCGCGGATCAGTTGCGGACGCTGAAGCTGGCGCCGGATTATTTCGAGATCCAGGTGCCCAAGACTTCCGCGCACCGCCGGGAGGACGAGAGGCTCGCGCGCGAGTGGCATGTTTCCGCGGCCGACATTGTCAACTTTCTCGAGGGGCCGCGCGATCGCCTGCTGGTGACCCTGGTTGATGCGCTGCTGCGCGTAAGCGACGTTGCCGTCTTGTTGCACCCCTACATGGCTGGCCTGGTACCTGCGGGCTGCCCGACCCCCATCGTTTACGAATCCCTGAACCATGAAACCAGCCTCAAACGCCACGTGCTCGCTGGCCATCCGCGATTCCAAACCCTGGCTGAAGCCGCGGAGCGTGCCGAGCGCCTTGCGATCGCGCTCAGCACCTTGGTCGTGTTCTGTTCCGATACCGATCGCCAGGGATTGATCGGCCTTGGTGCGCGGCCGGATTCGATGCATCTGGTGCCGAACGGGGTCGAGTTGTCGGCGCGGGCCGCGGTGCGTGGCGCCCTCGAACACGTTCGCATTGAGCTGGGGGGGCGGCCACTCCTGGTATTTGTGGGCAGTGGTCATCCGCCCAACCAGGAGGCCGCCGCATACATTCTTTCGACCCTCGCGCCGGCATTGCCGGATTGCGTATTTGCGCTGGTTGGCGGGGTATGCGGGGGATTTTCCGGAGCGCTGCCGCCCAATGTGTTGGCGCTCGGCGTACTCGACTCGGGAGCGAAGGACGTGGTTGTCGAAATGGCGGACCTGGCACTCAATCCGATGGTGTCAGGGTCCGGCTCCAACCTCAAGCTGGCCGAGTATTTTTCGAAGGCCATACCGGTGGTGACCACGCGCGTCGGCGCGCGCGGGTACGCGATTCGCGATGGACAGCACGCGTTGATCTGCGATCTGGAGAACTTTCCGGCGCGGATCAGGCAAGTGTTGGGCGATCCGGTTTGCCTGCGGCGGCTGGGGGAAGGCGGCCTGCGCTTCGCGCAGGCCCACCTGGACTGGGAGTTCCAGGCCAACCGTTTTCGTGCCGCCCTCGAGCGCGGCATTTTTTCGCCGGGCAAGCGCAGGCTTCTGGTCATCACCTTTCGCTTCACCGATCCGCCGATGGGCGGCGCGGAAGTTCACTTGCTGGAACTTCTGCGCCAGGTGGACAGGCTGGGGGACTTCGTGATCGACGTGGCTACCCTTGACGTGGCGGACATAGAGAACCGTTTTCACTTCTCGGCCCGCTATCGGGCGTCGCCGCGTGCGGCGATTCCGCGCGACATTGCGTCGCTGAGTGTCTACCGCTTTCCGGTCGATGCGACTGACGCGTCTGCACACCTTGAAGGGGCGCGCCGCCTGTTCGCTGCCTGGATAGAGGAATGGCGGGCTTTCTCGGTTCGGCATCTCGATCTCCTGCCGCCTGTGATTCTGCTCGGGGGTTGGTACAGCCCGCAGCGGGGTGTGGCCGGTGTCGAGGCATGGTGCGCACCACGCGCGTTGTTCCGTGCGAACGCGGCCCGAACTATTCGCTTGCGCGGATACTCGCCGCTGCCCAACCGCCTGACCGTGGCCGCCGGGGTCCGGCAGCTGCTTGTCGCGAGCGTGGATGGCGAGTTCGACTTGTGTATCGACATCGGGCACGCTGTCGATGTCCTCGAACTCAATCTCGCCGAGTCCTACATCGCGCCGGACGACGCGCGCATCTTCGGTGTGTTGATGCGTGACCTGTCGGTCGATCGCGGCGACGGTCTTCGCACTCTCGACCTTGCCACTGGCTGGAAGAACCTGCTGGGGCGCCTGGAGCCGGCGGCACTGATCGACGGCCTGGTTGACGCCGCGCGGGCACGTGCTCCTGACCTCGAGGAACTGTTCCAGACTTTGCGTGGCCCCAGTTCCTCGGCGATGGAATCCTGGCTCACGCAGCGTACGGCGGACTACGACCTCGTGCTCGGTCATTGCGCGCCCTTTGGCACCATGCTGTCGGCGGCGCGGCACGCCACGGCCACCGGCGTGCCGCTGGTCCAGCTGCCCTCGTTTCACGTCGACGACGACTTCTATCATTGGCGCAGCTATTACGATGCACTGTGTGCCGCGGATTGCTGCCTGGTGCATCCGCGCGCCGCGCTGCCGTTGTTCTATGATCGCATCGGCGCTAAGGCGGTGTATGCGCCGCCGGGTGTCGACCCGGATGAAGAGGCTTCACCCGCCGACGAAGTGGCATTTTTTGCAGCCTACGGATCGTCGCTGCCGTTTGTGCTGGTGCTGGGAAGGAAGAACACCACCAAGAACTACGCGCAGGTGATCGATGCCGTGGTAGAGCTCAATTCGGCGGCACCCGCGTGCCGGGTGGTGTTCATCGGGCGCGACGAGGACGCTGTGGCACTCGATGCCGGGGTCGTGGCTTACCTGGGAGCGCAACCGCGCGGAGCGGTTCTCGCGGCACTCAAGCATGCCGTTTGCCTGGTGACGATGAGCGACAGCGAAAGCTTCGGTATCGTCATCCTCGAGGCCTGGGCGCAGCGCAAGCCGGTGATCGTCAGTGCAGCCTGCATCGCATCTGCCGAACTGGTGGAGGATGGTGTGGATGGCTTGCTGGCCACCCCGGCGAATCTCGCGGAAAAGATCCGCTGGCTGCTCGACCACCCTGAGCAATCGCGCGCCATGGGCGAAGCCGGGCGCGGCAAGCTGCTGCGCGAATTCACCTGGCAGGCGGTCGGTCGCGAGGCGAACGACATCTTGAAGAAGATCGTCGACGGCCGCGCGATCGCTGCTGCGACGGCTGCTGCAATCGCCGGCGACATGGCGGCAGCCCCGCACCCGTTGCCATGATGGCGGCCCCGACCCCGGCGCGCCGCGCGTTGATCACCGGCATTACCGGCCAGGATGGTGTTCTGCTGGCCGAGGCGCTCCTTGTCAAGGGGTATGCGGTGGCCGGGTTCGGGCGTCGCGCCTCGGTCCTTGCGCGCGGCGACCTGCGGCCGCTGTTCCGGCGCATCGAGGTCTTCAATGGCGACCTCGACGATTCGGTCGACATCGCCGACGCGATCCAGCAATACCAGCCGGCCGAGGTCTACAACCTCGCCGCCCAGTCGGCGCCCGGCCTGTCCTGGACGCAGTCGCTGGAAACCGGCGACGTCACCGCGATGGGCGCGCATCGCCTGCTCGAGGCGGTGCGCCGTTTCAGCCCGGCCTGCCGTATTTACCAGGCGTCTTCGTCGGAAATGTTCGGCGCCGCCCCGCATTATCCGCAGAATGAAGAGACGCCCTTCATGCCGAGCAACCCGTACGCGGCCGCGAAGATCTACGCGCATCTGCTGGCGGGCATCTACCGGCGCAGCTACGGCATGTACATCGCCTGCGGGATTCTCTTCAATCACGAGAGCCCGTATCGCGGCATGGGATTCCTGACCCAGAAGGTCGCCTACGGGGCGGCTTGCGCGCGTCTTGGCATCGCTGATTCCGCCGCCGCCAATGAGGAAGGAGAGCCGATGGTGCAGGCTGGAAAACTGACACTCGGCAACCTCGATGCCGCGCGCGACTGGGGGGCCGCGCGGGATTATGTGGAAGCCATTTGGCGCATGCTGCAAGGCCCGGCGCCGGGCGACTATGTCATCGGCACCGGCAAGCTGCGCACGGTGCGCGAGTTGTGCGCGGTGGCCTATGGCCATGTCGGCCTTGACTGGCGCGACCATGTCGTTTCGGACCCACGCTTTTTCCGCACCACCGAGACCAGCCCGACGGTTGCCGACGCCTCCAAGGCGCGTCGCGAACTCGGCTGGCAGCCTTCCACGGGTTTCGAGGCGATGATCGGCGAGATGGTGGACGCGCATCTCGCAGTGCTGAGCCGCTAGAGCCGCGCGGCAGATTCGATGGCCGGACGCGCCGTGAGGCCATGCATGCGACCACAGCGATGAGCTTCGAGCATCTGCACGCCATGCAGCTGGCGGGGCTCACCGACCCCGGCGCGGCGGCGTCCGCGTTCAAGCGCGGCGTGCGCATGGTCGAGATCGAGGTGTTCTCGTACTGCAACCGGCGCTGCTGGTTCTGCCCCAACGCGACCATCGACCGGATCTCTTCGAATACCCTGATGCCGGAGCCTACGTACCTGGCGATTCTCGATCAGCTGGCTTCCATCGGCTACGCACGCATGATTTCCTAAAGCCGCTACAACGAGCCGCTCGCCGACCCCGTCATTCTGGAGCGGATCGCGCAGGCGCGTGACAGGTTGCCGGACGCGCGCCTGCACACCAATACGAACGGCGATTACCTCAATCACGCCTACCTGCAAAAACTGCATGATGCGGGCCTGCGCAGCCTGAATATTCAGCTCTACCTGGGCAACAACGATGCCTATGACCATGCGGCGACACAGGCGCGCGCGGCGCAGACGCTGCAGCGGCTGCGCGTCCCCTCGGAGGTCACCAACGACGTGCCGGGCGAGTGGTACGAGGAGCGGCTCGAGTTCCGCGACATGGCGATCCGCATGTACGGACGGAACTTCGCTGTCAACGGCACCAGCCGTGGCGACCAGGTCGACATTCACCGCCACTACGTCAGGACCTCGCCCTGCCTGATGCCGTTCTGGTCGGTCTACATCGATTTCAACGGCGCGCTGATGCCGTGCTGCAACTTCCGCTCGGACGTGGCGGCGCATGCCGATTACGTCGTCGGAAACCTCTCCGCCGGCGACGACCTTTTCATGATCTATGCCAGCCGGCGCGCGGCCGGGTTTCGCAAGTCGCTTCTGAACGACCGCGCCAAGGAGGGCCTGTGCCGCAATTGCCACTTCGCCCTGGAGGAGGTCACGCCGCAACGGCAGGCGCAAATGCATTTCCTGCTGGCGACCGTGTCCGGTCCGCATGATCCGCTTGCGGGCTGATGCATCACGCGCGCGCACGAACCCAGGTGTCCCGATGAGCGAACTTGCCGTGAAACTTGCAGAACACGGATTGCGCTGGCATCCGCCGCCGGACTTGCACGTCGTGCATCCGCAATGCGAGATCGAGGCGCCTGCGGACATCCATGCCGAGATCGGCCAGTTTCAGCGCTTCAGGCTCGGCGCGTTCAGCCAGCTCAACGGCGGCTACATCAAGGATGTGACGATCGGCCGCTACTGCTCGTTCGCCCGCGACGTGCAGATCGGCCACGGTTTTCATCCGCTGGACTGGCTGTCGGTGTCGCCGTTGCAGTATTCGCCGGGCTATCGCGGTTGGGTGCCGTTCGTCGAATCGCAGCGCGGCCAGGGGTGTGAAATCCAGCCGCTGACGTTCACCTGGGCGGCGCACACGATCATCGGCCACGATGTCTGGTTGGGCAATCACGTCGTCGTCAAGGACGGCGTGACCATCGGCGACGGCGCGGTGGTCGGCGCCAACGCGGTGGTCACGCACGACGTGCCGCCGTATGCCATCGTTGCCGGCAACCCGGCCCGGCTGATCCGCATGCGCTTTGCCGATGCGACCGTCGAGCGGCTGCTACGCGTGCAATGGTGGCGCTATTGCATCGCGGATTTCGGCGCCCTGCGGTTCGACCACATCGATGCCGCGCTTGATGTGATCGAGGCAGAGGTCGCGAAAGGACTGCAGCCCTATGAAGCCCCGTGCACGACGGCGAAAAGGCTTGAGGCACTGCGAAGCGACGCATAGTGCTGAAACGCGGACCGGCGGCGTAGTTGCCGGCCCAAGCAGGGTGCGGCGATCGCGGGCCTATGCGTTGAGGCGTGAGGCCACCAGGGTGAAATACTCGATCGGCATGCCATTCCAGGGTGCGCTGAAGCGCGTCACCCAGAAATTGCCGAATCCCAGTATTTCAAGATGGCGCACGAAGTACGCCGAACTGAAGCGAAACCAGTCGTTCCAGTTGTCCGGGCGGCTGGCCAGGCCTTTCAGGCAACACAAGGGCAAGCCGGTGTGCTCCAGGTCGGGGTGCCATTGTTCGACGATGACGATGCGGCCGGTGGTCTTCCTGGCGCAGTTTTCCACCGTTTTCAGGTGGTCGCGGGTGTGCAGCAGCACATTGGCCATGACGGCCACGTCGAACGCCCCGAGCGAGGCCCGGTCGAGCGCGCCGCCGCTCACATACACCATGCGGGCGCGCGAGTTGAAATGCTCGTGCGCAAACCACCAGGCATTGGTCTGCGGGGTCCATCCCGCTTTCGATCCGCGCTGCCATCGGTCCTGGTTCGCCGGAAAGGGAATGATGTCCCACTCGTGGTCGTGCGGCACGTCGACCGCGACCACGTCGGCACCGCGCCGCTCCATCTCGAAGGTAAGCTGCCCGCTTGCTGGCCCCACTTCCAGCACCCGCTTGCCCGCGTAGTCGATGCCGCCCAGCATCGGGTCGAGGCAGCCGCGCAGGTCCCAGTTGCCGTCGCCGAAGCCCTTGACAGTGCCGACGCCCGGGATATCCATGGTGTGATAGAACTGGCAGTCCTCGAACTTCAAGCCCCTGCGAGGGCGGGCGAAGGGTTCGGATTCGGCCGGGGCCAGGATGCTCGATATGTCGCTCATGGGTGATTGGGCGGTTTCCAAAGATACGAAGTAGGTAGCGGCTGAGCGATCAGGGGGGGCCGGGACCGGCCACTCGATGTCTGCGATGTAGCAGGCATTTTTGTCACCGTGTCGTTCCCGCTCGCAATTCCAATATACCGAAATTATGCTTCGCGGACTCTTCCCGAACGTGATGGGGACCGGTTGAGAAAACTACCGGCAAAAAAAAACCCCGCCGAACTGGCGGGGCCTTGTGCTGCGGTTGAGACTTCAGGCACGGCGGCGGCGCGCTGCACCCAAGCCCAGAAGGCCGAGGCCGATCAGAGCCAGCGAACCAGGCTCGGGAACCGTATCTCCCTTTTGCTGACTGGTGGTGAAGAGCACATTGCTACTCAAGCTGCCGTTGGTGTCCTTGAGCGCGAAGAACACATCCCACGGATTCGCCGCTTTCAACCCGGCGGTGCAAACGGCGGCCGTCAGCCTGTTCGCGCAATTCGGATTGGTGTTGGTGTCGAATTGCGAAGCTGCAGCACCGCCAGTTGCCTGGAAAAATCCCTGGAAGTCATTATCCAGCGGCGTGGAGCCGGAATAGTTCTGGATATTAGTGGTGGGGCGGGCGCTACCACCGACGTCCACGGCCGTCAACTCAAGAAAGAGAGGTGACGACGTAATGGTCGAGAGCGGGCCGTAGGCAGTGGTTCCACTGGTCGGGATGGTTCCAGCACCGGGGACCACGTAGAAACTGATCTTGCCGTTAGCCATCACCGGCGAAGCGCCGCCGTTCAGAAGCTGGAAACCGTCCATGACGAAAGCCAGTTGGCAACCTGCGCAAAAAGCGGCGTTGCCGTTCATGATGTCGATCAAGCCGATGCCGTAGAAATACGTTGGTGTCGTAAGAACGGCTGGGAGTGTCAATGGATCGATCTTGCCCGGATCCGTAGGCAGATTTCCCGAAAACGCATTCTCCATCGTGGAGGTGGTTGAGAGCCACCTGATGGAACTGGAACCAGAAGCCTGCCAATCCTGCGGGATAAGTTGATTTGGATCCCATGTAACGCCTGCGATCGTCACCGCCTGCGCGGACATCGCTGCTGCCAAACCAAGGGCGGTGAGAGCGCCACCCAACACTTTTTTCAGATTGAACATTTGAACCTCCGGTGAAAAACTTCGATAAAGACCTGCTTGAATCTAATAAAGCATCGAGTGTGCCAAGTTTGGAGAATTCTATGTAACTCGTTGAAAATAATGATAAAAAATAAAATGTTACGGTCCGAAAAGGGAGGGTGCGACGCTTGGAAAGAGCGTACTGTAAAATTTTTCGACAGTGGTTTGGGTGGATTCTGGAGGTATCGGCGCGGTTTGCCTCCCGCGCTATTTGAGTCCGAACCTGTGCATCAGGTCATACAGGGTCGGGCGGCTGATGCCCAGCAGGTCGGCCGCCTTGGCCAGATTGTTGTTGACCCGCGCCACCGCAGCGATCACGGCCTGCTTTTCGGCCT
>CAYYFR010000150.1:0-3302 GCA_964470865.1 uncultured Burkholderiales bacterium
AACGGAATCGACCCCGACACCGGATCATCGCGCGAGGTATCGATCACCTGATTGAGGTTGGCCGCCAGCGGATGCTCGCGATCATAAGGCGACCCCGCAGCGCCCTCCACCCACCACCCATGCTGCGCACACACCGTGCCTTCGGCCAGGTCACGCGAAACGCGCACGCGCGCCACGGCGCTGCCGGTGCTGGTACGAATACGTATCCAGTCGCCATTGGCGATGCCGCGCGCGCGTGCCGTCTCCGGCGCGATTTCGGCTTGCGGGTCGGGCATCAGTTGGCGCAGCGAGTCGATGTTGCGGTGCTGGCTGTGGCAGAAGGCGAGCACCTTGGCGGCGCCCAGGCGCAGCGGGTAGCCGGGCGGCGGGGCGGGCAGGTCGCTGGCTTCCAATGCGGGCAGTGGCGCGATGCCGTGGTTGAACAGGGTTTCGGCGTAGATCTCGACCCGGCGGGTGGGGGTGGCGAATCCTTTGGGCACGCCGTCGACCACTTTCGCATAGGCTTTCAACGCCACTTCGCCCGGTAGTTCGACGCCTGCCGGGTGTGCTCGCAGTTGGTCCACTGACAAGCCGGCGGGCGCGAGCACGGCGTTGTGGCCGGCGTCGCTGTTGCCGTTGTAGAACTGTGCCGCAAGGCCTAAGCGTTCGGCCAGCGCCAGCACGATGTCGGTGTCGCTGCGCGCTTCACCGCGCGGTGCGACCACGGCCTGGCGCAGTTGCACGCGCTTCAACGAAGCCAGGCTGGTGTCGAAGCCGGCGCGCAGGCCTTCACGCTCCCATGAGGTGGCGACCGGCAGCACGATGTCGGCATAGGCCGCCGTGGGGTTGAGAAAGAAGTCCGCATGCACGTGGAATTCCAGGCGTTCGAAGGCCTGGCGCGCCAGGGCGGTGTCTGGCTGCGAGGCCAGCAGGTTGGTGCCGAACGACACCAGCATGCGCACCGGGTAGGGGTCGCCTTGCAGCACGGCGCGGTACACATCGCGCGCGGTCACCCAGCCGTTGAGGCCGGGGCCGAGCGGGCGCTGTTTCAGGCCCAGCGCCTTGGCGCGCTGCGCGGCCGGCATCAGGTCGGCGCCGGAGATGTCGCCGAAAGGCGCGGCGCCGCCCGGCACGTTGCCGCCTTGCGCGCCGACGCTGCCGGTCAGGGCATACAGCAGGGTCAGGGCGCGGTCGGTCTGGGTAGCGGTAACGCTTTGGCCGATGCCGTTCCAGGCGAAGTAGGCCACCGACTTCGCGCCGCCGATGAGGGCGGCTGCCTGGCGCAACGCGGTTTCATTCACACCTGTGTGTTCGGCCACGCGTTCCGGGGGCCACTCGGCGGCTACCGTTGCATACAGTTCGAACGCGGTATGGCACGCCACTTCGCCCGCCAGTGTGCGCAGGTGCGCGGCGCCGGTTAGCGCGATGTCGGCGGGGTCGGCCAGCCACACGCCACGCGCGGCGTCATACGCAACCAGGCTGTCGCCATCGCCCATTCCATAGAGCACCTGTGCGCTGCCGCCGGCCTCGATATCGCTTTGGCGCAGGAAACGGCCGGTGTCGGTGCGCACCAGCAGGGGCGCGTTGGTCCATTCGCGCATGAAGGCGGCATCGTAGGTGCCGGCTTCGATCATCAGGTGGGCCAGGCCCAATGCCAGGGCCTGGTCGGTGCCGGGGCGCACCTGCAGCCAGCAATCCGATTGTTTGGCCAGGGCGATCGGGCGCGGGTCCACCACCACCATGCGCGCGCCGCGTTTCACCGCGCCCTGTATTTCGGCCACCCGCGCAAGCCAGGTCACGGCCGGGTTGTTGCCCCACAGGAGAATGCAGTCGGTATGGGCGAAATCGGGCGTGCCGATGTCGTGGCCGAAGGTGAAGCGGGTGGCGTGGTCCTTGTGCCAGTTGCAGATTTCGGTGGCATAGATTGTGTTGGGGCTGCCGTACGTGCGGATCAGGCGCTCGATCCACGCGATCGAATCCTGCAGGTGCGAGCCGGAGGGCGTAGTGACCGAAAACGCCACCTGCTCGGGCCCGTGGTCGCGGCGGATCGCCACCATCCTTGCGGCGATTTCGGCGATGGCTTCGTCCCACGAGATCGGCTGCCAGAGGGGATCGGCCGCGCCTTTGGGCGCGGTGCGGCGCAACGGCGTGGTCAGCCGGTCCGGGTGATACACCAGCTCCGGCGCGGCGCGCCCCTTGGGGCACAGCTTGGCGCCGGTGGGGTGCGCGGGGTCCGGCTCGATGGCGGTGAGCCTGCCATCCTCCACCACGGCCACGCAGCCGCAGCGCGAGCGGCACTGGGTACAAAAAGAGGGAATGCGGGTTTGGTCAGACATATGTGCCGCATCTTACCTACCTTGAGCATGCCGCATCCAACGCCGGCAGAGTGACGCATTTGCGCCCCCGCAGTCTGCGCTGCCGGCCGTGACGCCACGAAAGCCCTGTAAGCTGCCTCGGATCAATGGCCCGGGGGTTGCGGTAGTGTCGCGCGCGCAAGTGCTGTTCCTCACCACTCTGGCGATGCTCGCCTTCGCCGGAAACTCGCTCCTGTGCCGCCTGGCGCTTAAACACACCGCGATCGATCCGGCGAGCTTTACCGCGATTCGCCTCATCGCCGGCGCCCTCACGCTCTGGCTGGTAGTGCGCATGCGCACGCGCGCGACAGCCACGCCTGGCAACTGGCCATCGGCGGCGGCGCTGTTCATCTACGCCGCAACATTTTCCTTTTCCTATGTGAGCCTGCCTGCGGCGGCCGGCGCCCTGCTGCTCTTCGGCGCGGTCCAGGTGACCATGATCGGCTATGCCTTGTGGGCCGGCGAGCGCCCGGGCAAGCTGCAGACGCTCGGCCTTTGCGCGGCCTGCGCCGGCCTGGGTGCACTGCTGCTGCCGGGGCTTGCGGCGCCGCCGGTGCAGGGCGCGCTGCTGATGCTCGCCGCAGGCGTTGCCTGGGGCGTGTATTCCCTGCGCGGCAAGGGCAGCGGCGACGCCACCGCGGTCAATGCCGGCAATTTCCTGCGCGCCGCGCCCATGGCCGCATGCATGGGCCTGGCGCTGCTGCCCTGGGCTTCGCTCGACATGGCCGGCTTCTGGTACGCGGTTTCTTCCGGCGCACTGGCTTCCGGGCTCGGCTATGCCGTGTGGTACACCGCCTTGCGCGGACTGACAGCAACCACTGCCGCCTCGGTACAGCTTTCCGTGCCGGTGATCGCCGCTGCCGGCGGCGTGATGCTGCTGGATGAACCGCCGACGCTGCGTCTCGTACTCTCTTCGATCGCGATTCTTGGCGGCATTGCGCTGGTCATCCTTGCCCGGCCGCAGCCGGC
>CAYYFR010000150.1:3402-14649 GCA_964470865.1 uncultured Burkholderiales bacterium
ATTGCGCTGGTCATCCTTGCCCGGCCGCAGCCGGCTATTCAAGCACCTCTTCAGCACTGACAAGCAGCGCTTGAGGAATGGTGAGCCCGAGCGTCCTGGCGGTGCCGCGGTTGACCACCAGGTCGAATTTCACCGGCTCTTCGATCGGCAGGTCGCCCGCTTTGGCGCCCTTGAATATGCAGTCCACGTAGGTTGCGGCGCGGCGGAAACTGTCGGGAAGACTTGACCCATAGCTCAGCAGGCAGCCGGCCTGGGCAAAGTCGCGGTCGGCGGTCATCGTCGGCAGGCGATGCTCGAAGGCCAGTGCCGCAATGCGGCTGCGGTGTTGCTGGACCAGCGGGTTGAGCAAGACGATCAGGGCGCCCGCGCCCTGCTTGTGCATCTGCGCAAACGCAAGCTCTATCTCCGCTGCGCTCTGCGCCTCCACCGGCAGGATGGTCCCACCGAGATGCTGCGCACCGGCGCGGACGCTCTCCAGGCCAGCCGCGCTCGACGGGTTGGCAGGATTGACCAGCACCGCCACGCGCGACACCTTGGGCACCATGGCGCGCAGGATTTCCAGGCGCTTGGCGCCGAGGTAGCCGGTCACAATCGAAAGCCCGGTGATGTTGCCCGCAGGCCGCGCCAGGCTCCTGACCAGGCCCCTGCCGACCGGGTCGCTGGCGCTGGTCATGACGATCGGTATGGCAGTGGTGGCCTCTTGCAGCCCGCGACAACAAGGAGTGTGCGACGGTTTTTCATCCAGGCTCGCGGTCCACTGTTTTAAGAGTCGATTGCGGGGCGCGCGAACCAGTGGGCATATCGGGAATGCCGGCGCCATCGAATCGGACGCGCCATTCCTGCAGCGCCGCAAGTTCGTAGGTGGCGTTCATGGCGCACGTCTATTTCAACTCGCCGCGCTTCACTGCCTCGCCCTGGCCGCACTGAGCGGCAGCGCTTGCGCAATAGCGAGTCCCGATGCACGGGCGCTCTCGCCGCAGCTCTTCAGGCAGCCGACCCGGTTCGAGCTGATCGGTCAACCTCGATGCAGCCGGCAGAATCGTCCTGAGCGTTCCCTGCGGCCTCTTGCTGCAGGCCAACAATGTGATCGAGTCGGAGCATGAGAAGGTCTCGTCGCGAGCGCGCCGAGATCGGGTCGAGCAACGCAGCCGGAGAGGCACCAAACCCATGCATGGGGCAGCATGATCGACATGACTCTCCGCACGTCTCGCCCCGATTACCGACTATCGGCAGTGCCATCGATCACTTCGGATGAACTCTTGCTCATTTCTTGATCAATCCATTGACATTGGCCCGCACCATGCGTCGCCACGCATGCGGCGAGCCTGCCATCCACAGAAACTGGGGATAACTTCGCGGCGCAAGACGGCCGAATCCTGAAGCCGCAGCGCGGCAGGCACAGCGGCAGTGCGATCGCAGCATTTGGCGCGTCGCCGCTAGACATGCCTGTGCGCGTAGCGCGATTGCCTTGCGCAAGGGCGCGCAAACCGAGTGTTCCCGCCGTGTCGAGACGGGCTCAGCGCTTGCCGATCTCCACGCCCGCCGCTTGCTCCACCAGTTGCGCGATGGTGGTGAAGTCGCGCTCGCCACCGATCTCCTCGAAAGCGCGCCGCCACAGGTCGCGCACGGCGCTGGCCACCGGCATCGGCACCGCAGCCGCATTCGCCTCTTCCAGGCACAGGCGCACATCCTTGTACATCATGCCGGTGGTGAAGCCGAAGTCGAAGCTGCGCGGCAATATCGACTTGGGAAACTTGTCCTGCGAGGCAGTATTGCGCCCGCTACCGGCGTTGATCACCTCGATCATGATCGCCGGGTCGAGCCCGGCCTTCACGCCGAACACCACCGCCTCGGAGGTGGCCGCCATCGCGGTGGCCGAGAGCAGGTTGTTGGCAAGTTTCATGGTCTGGCCCATGCCGGCGCGCTCGCCGATGAAGAACACGCGCCCGATGTGCGCCAGCATCGGCTCGAGCTCGGCGAAAAGCGCCTGCGGGCACGCCACCATCACCGCCAGCGTGCCCTTGACCGCCCCCGCCACGCCGCCGCTGACCGGTGAATCGACAGCGGCGATGCCCTTGGCCGCAAGCGCGGCCGCGATTTCGCGCGCTGCGGTGGCGCCGGTGGTCGAAAGATCGAGCACGGTTTTCACCTTGCTCCCGGCCGCCACACCGTCGGCGCCCAGCGCCACCGTGCGCACGGTCGCCGGGTCGGGCAGGCTCAAGAGCACCGTCGTAGCAGCACTACCCACCGCCGCCGGCGAGGCCGCGGCATGCGCGCCCTTGGCCACCAGCAGATCGACGCCTTCGCGGCGCACGTCGTAGACGGTGAGTTCGTAACCGGCTTCGATCAGGCGCGACGCCATCGGCACGCCCATCCTGCCCAAACCGATGAATCCGATGTGCTTGTCCATGTTTGCTCCGGTGAGTCGATGAAGATTGAAATGTACATCCGGGGCGCTGCATGCGCTTGGCAAGCGGATTTAACCGATGCTGGTCCGAGCGCTGCGGGCGGAGAATTTTGTCGGCCCCTATTGAACACCCCTGCAAGCCGCCACATCACCTGGCAGCAATTCAACCCGGCACTTCGGGAACCAACCCCGCGACTTCGGCCTCGGTCGGAAACCCGCGCGTCTGCGCGCGCGAGTAACGCAGCGTTCCATCGACCTCGATATCGAATTGCCCGGAGCGGCCCGGGCGCAATTCGACTGCGACCAAGCCGAGTTCGGCAAGCATGTCTCTCACACGGAGAGCCTGCGGCTTGTAGCCTCAGCCGCCGCAGTAATGGATGACGATGTTCATCAGGTGCGGCCTTCGCGAGTGGTCGCGCGGCAATCCGGCGACAACGTTTCATCATAGCGCAGTGCGCTACGGGCGGCGGTGTTCACAAGCACGGCTCTTGTACCACCATACAAACACTCGCAAGCGCCAGCGCCACCGCGGTCGACACCCTTGGCGCGACGAACCGCCATGTGCCGCGAATTCGCCACCGCTGGCCGGCCGGCTCGAAACCGGGAACCCGTGGCGGCCCTCGCGCAAGCGGATGCTGTCGCAGGTTTCGCCGCTGCCGGCCGCCGGCTTGACAGGCATTGACGTCTCGCCTGCATGCGCTGGCCGGCGCCTGGCCTATACTCCCGCATGGTCGCGTGGTGTCGGCGCGCGCCGTCCTGGTCAATGCATGCGGAGTTGGCGATTGACGGATTTCGAAGGACTCGCTGAACAGTTGTCGATGACTGAGCTGATGCGGCTGCAGGATGCACTGTCGCGCGCCATCGTGCGGCGCTTCGAGAAGCACCTGGCACTGGCATTCAGCGACATCGTCGATTCCACCGCCTACTTCGCCGCCTACGGCGACGAAGCCGGCCGCAAGCTGCAGCAGCGCCACTACGACCTGGTAGCCGCCACCATCGCGCCCGAAGGCGGGCGCGTGGTCGATACCGCCGGCGACGGCGTGTTCCTGTGCTTCGATCAGGTCACCTCGGCGGTGCGGGCGATGATGGCGCTCAAGCGCGCGATCCTGCGCGACAACGATGCGCGCAATGCCGCGCATCGGCTGTATGTGCGCATCGGCGTGCACTGCGGCCCGGTGCTCAGCGACGGCACCCTGGTATCGGGCGAAGTGGTGAATTTCTGCAACCGCGTGGCCAGTTCCGCCGATCGCGAAGATCTGCGCCTGACGCCGGCGGCCCACGCCGAATTGGGCGACGCCGCGCTGCGCCGACGCTGCCAGCCGGTGCGCGGCGTCCAGCTCAAGGGCGTCGCGGCGCCGCAGGACCTGTTCAGCCTGGCTTGGCTCGATCCCGCGCGCTTTCCCACCCTGGTCGGCTTCGAGGACGGCAGCGTGCAGCACCTGCCGGCGCGCGACGTGATCCGCTTCGGGCGCCTGCGCGAAGAAAACGGCATCGCCGCCAACGACATCGTCATCGAGCTGGCGGATCCGGAACTGCTGATCCGCGTCAGCCGCTGGCATTTCGAACTGCATCGCAAGGGCGACGGCTACATGTTGCGCTCGATCACCGCCAGCGGCACCACCGCGCTCAACGGGCGCACCCTGGTGCCGGGCGAGATGGTGTCGTTGCGGCCGGGCGCGGAAGTGTGTCTTTCCGGCGCGGTGACGCTGACATTCGTGTCGGAAGACTTTTCGCAGGAAACCACGCACCTGCCGGGCTGACGCGCCACACCGGCTCTGCACAGGCCTTAGCGGCAACGCCTGCGGCCGGCGCCGGAGCCGATTGACTACTTGAGCGGCTTCTTGTTGCCCTGTGGAACCCGCACCCGGGCAACATTGAGCGTCATCGAAACGGCGGTGTAGTAACCACAGGCGCCGATCAGATCCATCACCCCCTGCTCGCCAAACAGCGCGACCGCGCGTTGGTAAACCGCATCGCCGACCTTCTTCCTGTGATGCAGCCGAGTGCAGAACTCGTATACCGCCGCTTCGTCCTCCCGCATGCCGGACGGGCGCTTGTTGCGCGCAAGCGCGGCAGCGATCTTCGGTTCAAGCCCCGCTGCCAGCGCGAATTTCAAATGCGCGAACCATTCGTACTGTGAGGTCCAGTAGCGCGCGGTGACGAGAATCGCCAATTCGTTCAGGCGCGGCTCCAGCGAGGAATTGAAGCGGATGTACTCGCCGACCTTCTGCAGCCGATCCCCCAGGTCGGGGCTGCGCAGCCAGGCGTTGAACGGACCGCCACTCAAAAACCGCTGCATCGCCTCGGGACCGGCATCGCCGCCGCCGCGCGGCCCGGCCAGCACCGACTTCATCAGTTTGGCCTGCGCCTTGTTCATCTGCGCGGGTTGCATGAGCGGAAAGCGCTTGACGGTCTTGTTGGTGGTCTTCTTGCTCATGCCGGGCAATTCCTTTGCGGGTGTGGTGATTGTGCATGCGGCGGCGGGTGCAAGCGCATGCGGGACCTCAGATAAAGCGTGTGTTGGGCTGCATGCCGAGGTAGTGCTGGCCGGCGGTTTGCAGGTGCATCGGGTTGGCCTGCACCTGCTGGGTCACCGCATGCATGTCGCGCAGGCGACGCTCGAACGGATTGCACTCGAAGATCGCGGTGGCGCCGGCATCGGCATACGCATCTTCGACCACCCTGGCGGCCTCGTGGATCGCATAGGTTGCGGCCAGGCGCATGCTCACCCGATGTTCGAAGGCGTGCTTGCCGGATGCCACACATGACTCCCAGGATTCGCTCACGCATTGCTTGAGCCAGGCGCGCATCGCCGCCAAGCGTGCTTCGGAAATCGCCACACGGTTCTGGATGATCGGGTTGTCGCGCAGCATGACGCCGGCGCCTGAAGGCGTTTTCTCATTTGCCAGGGCCACGAAGGAGTTGAGCATCGCGCGCGCCAGGCCCTGCGCCACTGCGGAGAAGCCGGCCTGGTACATGGCTGTAGGCGAGAAGCGATACAGCGGGCCGGCTTCGCGTCGCTCGGTTTCAACTTCGGGCACCGCATCTTCCGGCCGTTGCAGATCGCGCCCGACTCCGCGCGGCACCACGCAATGCCGGGCCGGTACGAACAGATCAGTGACCGCGTAGGTGTCGCTGCCGGTGCCGCGCAGGCCGATCACGTTCCACTTGCCATCGACAATGCGCACGGCCGCGCGCGGAAACAGCGCCGTGCGTTCGGCTGGCGTGCCGTCGGGCTTCCTGATTGGCGTGCCATCGGCCTCCCGCACCTGGCAATGCCCGCCCAGCCAGGTCGCATGCCGACTGCCGCTGCCGAAGCCCCAGGTGCCGCTCACGCGCCAGCCGCCGGGCGCGGCAACGGCATGACACGGCCCCTGCGGAAAGCCCCAGGCCAGCACCGCGCGCGGATTGCCGAACAATTCGGCGGCCGCGTCCGGCTCCATGTAGGCGGCCGACATCGAGCAGGCGCAACTCTGCGCCACCGACCAGGCCGCGCTGGCATCGCCCTCGGCAAGTGTCAGGATCACCTGGAAAAACGTCGGCAGATCGAGCTCCGCGCCGCCCTGCGAGCGTGGCAACAGCATGCGGAACATCTGCGCTTCATGCAGCGCGTCCTGCACCTCGGGTGGCAGGCATTTGTCGGCATCGATGCGCAGTCCGGCGGCGTCGAGCAGCGGGGTCAGCAGCCGGGCTTGTGCGATCCAATCCTGATCGATCGGGCCAACGGTACCGGTGTGCAGGTCTTTGGGGTTCAACTGCGTTCCTTCGGCGCCCGGCGGGCGCAGGCGGGAATCGGGACATCAATGATACAAGTGTAGTGCCCCGCAATTGCCGATGCCTGGGTCCGGGCGGCGCCAGGCGCATACCCGCAGGGTATCATCGCGCGCTTTCCAGGGAGACCAAGATGAGTAGAAGCCTGCCGCCGATTCGCCGGATTGTCACCGAAGACAACGCCTTGGGCCGCTCGCGCATTGTCGAAGACGCGCCGGCCACCGCGATCCGCACCGTGCCCGAGCGCCCCAACTACCGCGCGGTCAATGTGTGGCGCACCGTGGCCGCCCCGGCGCCGATCGACTCCCCCGACAGCGTCGCCGCTCACCAGGGCATCCTGCCGCCGAAGAATGGCGGCTCGATCCTGCGCGTCATCGATTACCCGCCCGAAGCGGCGGATCCGGCCGAACGCCAGCGCCAGATTGCCGCCACCTTCGGCGGCATCTTCGCCGACGCCGACCACGACAAGCGCGCCGGCGCCCACCCCGGCATGCATCGCACCGACACGGTGGACTACGCGATCATTCTCGAAGGCGAGATCTGGGCGGTGATGGACGACGACGAAACCCTGATGCGCGCCGGCGACATCCTGGTGCAGCGCGGCACCAACCACGCCTGGGCCAACCGCTCGACCAGGACCGCGCGCATCTGCTTCGTGCTGCTCGACGGCGCACGCAACTATTGAGAATTACATCATTCATGACATAAACATGCCTCTGGCGAGGCTGTCATGTTTTTGCGCACGATCAATAGGCGCGCAGCACCAGGCGCGACAGCGCCTCGAAGAATACGCAAAACACCAACACCGGCAGCGGCAGCCCGAGCATGGTGCCGATCATGTAGTTGCGAAAGCGCACACCCGACAGCGCCAGCGCATAATTGATCGCGGGCAGGGTCTGGAACAAGAGGCGCAGCAGGAAAACGCTGCGGATCGGACGGCCATGCAGGTGCGCAAGAATCCGTAGCGCCGTCTTGTTCCTCAACTGACCGAGCGCATCGCCCCCGACATAGCGCACGGTGCAGAATGTGACGCCGCTTGCCACCACCGCGGCCGCATAGGTGACAAGCCCGCCCCACACCTGCCCCAGCGCCAGGATCGCCGCCGCGAGAAAAAGCATGCCGGGAATGTGGATCAGGTTGCCGAATACAAACAGCAGCATGAAGAGGCCCAAGCCACTCAGCCGGTTGGCATCGAGCTTGGCGCGCAGGTAGGGCAGGTTGAAATGCTCGCGCAGGCCGGAAATCTCGGCCAATGCAAACAGCAGCATGAAAAACAGCGCGACTGCGAGAATTCGCTGGTACTTGCCCAAGGGAACTTCCTGCCGTAGCCCTAGGCTTTCGCGGCCGGGGCATCGACGGCAAGATCGTAGTGAAACACCTTGGAAATGAGTTGCCAGCGGCCATCGAGCAGCACGAATGTCAGCGAGTCGGTGAAAAGCTTCGGCAGGATCGAGCACTGCACCCGCGCCAGCGCGGTCACCGGCCCGATGAAATCGATCGACAGGATGCGGTCGGTGCGGGCCTCGCCGCGGCTGGCCGGCGACGGGCGCTGGTCGACCACCGCGAAATACTCCTCCATGTTGAGCGCCAGCAGGCTGCCATCGCTGGCGCAGGCATACAGCGCGGCGGGGTGAAACACCTTGCGGAGAATGTTTGAGTCGCTGCGGTACAGGCCCTCGAAGTAGTCCTGCAGTACGGCGATGACGGCGTCGAATGGGGCGTTCATGAGGATTCCCTTTGGTTTGAGTCCAGTGCGCCTGCGGCACGGCGCGCGCTTGTGCTGCGATCCGGCGCCCGCCCTGCGGCGACTGGCGCGGTAGGTCAAGGCAGCGATCCGCAGTCGATCTTAGCGCAAGGCCGGCCGCCTTGAGAAACCCTTCGCCGCGCCTGACCGCGAGCTTGCGCCAGCCGGCGCCAGGCAGGCGCCATGACAACGGTGCAAAATGGCGGCAGAAAAACCCTGAACCAGTCCCTGGCATGCGGATTGTCGAACAAAGAACCTTTTCGATTCGACATCTTGCAAGAGCGACTTTCCCGACCTGCGGAGCGGTTCAACGTTTACTCAGGTGGCGCTGCCTGCCACCATTGCAAAACTGCGACGGAGACGCCATGGCACTCGCATTCACCCCGCTGCACCCGCTGTTTGCCGCCGCAGCCAGCCCAATCGACCTGCGCACCACGCGCGACGCGGTAACCCTCGAGGCGCTCCGCGGCG
Organism: uncultured Burkholderiales bacterium; assembly: GCA_964470865.1. Classification (GTDB taxonomy): domain Bacteria; phylum Pseudomonadota; class Gammaproteobacteria; order Burkholderiales; family JAEUOS01; genus JAEUOS01. Next base: position 11,796 of record CAYYFR010000150.1, read on the forward strand.
GCATGGACCGTTACGGCGTGCTGGTGTTTCGCGATCAGCCGTTCAGCGATGCCGAACAGATCGATTTCGCAACCGCCTTCGACGGCACCCTGCATGCCCGCACCTCGACTGCGGTCCTGACAAGGAACCGCTTCGGCAACGAGGCCTTGTCAGACATTTCCAACGTCGGCGCCGATGGCCGCATCCTGCCACCCGAGGACAGGCGCCGCGTCAGCTCACTGGCCAACCGCCTGTGGCATACCGACGCCTCCTTCGTCGACCCGCCGGGGCGTTATTCGATGCTCTCGGCGCGGGTGATTCCGCCGGTCGCGGCCGACACCGAATTCGCCGACATGCGCGGCGCGTACGAGGCGCTTGACGCCGACACCAAAGCGGCGCTCGAGGGCCTAAAGGTACATCACTCGATCGCCTATTCCCGCGCATTGCTGGGCTTCGAATTCGCGCCCGCGGAAAAAGAGAAGTTGGAGGGCGCGGTGCATCCGCTGGTGCGCACGTTCAGGGATGGCCGGCGCGGGCTGTACCTGGCCTCGCATGCGTCCTCGATCGTAGGCTGGCAGGTGGCCGAAGGGCGACTGTTGCTGCGCGACCTGATCGAGCACGCCACCGCGCCGCGCTTCGTGTTTCGCCACGCCTGGCGCGACGGCGATTTCGTTATCTGGGACAACCGCAGCACCATGCACCGGGCGCGCCCCTTCGATGACGTGAAGTACCGGCGCGAGTTGCGCCGCACCACCACGCTGGATACCCCGGGGGTACTCGCCTGAGGCAGCGCACTTGCGGGCGTGTTGCGACGGGCGCGCCGACGCTGGCCAAGTCGCGCCGCTACCTCCACCTGCGGCCATGTTGCAAACTCAGAAGCGGAAACTGAAAGTGGCGCCACGCCCCGGCTGCGCCTCGGCGCGAATCGCGCCACCATGCCGCTCCACCAGGCGCTTGACGATCGCCAGGCCGGCGCCGGTGCTTTCGAAATCCGCATCGCTGTGCAGCCGGGTGAACAGCTTGAACAGGTGATCCGCGTACTGCATGTCGAACCCGACACCGTTGTCGCGTACGAAATACTCGACGCCGGCGGCGCTGCGCTGCACGGCGATTTCGACCCGCGCCTTGGGATTCTTCGACGAGTATTTCAGGCCGTTGTCGATCAGGTTGTGAAAAATCTGCCGCATCATGGTCGGGTCTGCACTGGCATTGCCAAGCGGGCCCTGGACGATCTCGGTTGCGGGGTAGCGCTCGCGCAATTCGCCGCCGATGTCGCGCACCAGGGCGTCGAGATCGATCTTGCGGCGCCCGAGCGCGCTGCGCGCCAGGCGTGAATAGTCGAGCACGCCGTCGATCAAGCGGCTCATCCTGTTGCCGCTGGCGTCGATGCGCGCAAGATGGGCGCGATTCTCGTCGTCAAGTTTGCCGTTGAGGTTTTCGATCAGCAGCCCGGCGAACCCCACCATGCTGCGCAGCGGGCCGCGCAGGTCGTGCGAAACGGTGTAGCTGAAACTCTCAAGCTCCCGGTTGGTTTCCAGAAGCGCCGCGGTACGCTCGCGCACCCGCGCCTCGAGCGAGGCGTTGAGTTGCGCAATCTCGGCCTGCGCGTGCTTGCGCTCGGTGATTTCGTGTGTGGTGCCCACCGCGCGTACCAAGCGCCCGGCGGCATCGCGGTCGAAGCGAGCCTGTTGGCGCACCCAACTCACCTGCCCGGCGTTGCCGATGCGGTGCTCGCAATCGAAGGGCGTGCCGTCGGCGAGCGCGGCCTGCCAGGCTGCGTCGACCGCGGCACGGTCTTCCCGATCGACCCGCGACAGGTGACCTGCATGGTTGCCGATGGTGCCGGCCGGCACGCCGTAAATGCGGCAGGTCTCGTCCGACAGGCGCATGCGACCGTCGCTCAATTCGACCACCCAGCTGCCCACATGCGCCAGGGCCTGGGCGCGATGCAGATCGGCCGCGCTGGCCTCGAGCAGGGCGGCCCGTTGCGCCAGCGTGTCGCCCAGCTTGCGTACCTCGGCCAAGCGCTCGCGATAGGCGCGCACGAAATGGCCGACCAAAAGCGCGGTCAGCAAGAACACCGAAGCCTGGACGATCCAGCGCATCAGCGGCAATGTCCTGGGCGCCGGCGGCAGCCAGCCCTGCGATTCGGCGTACACCAGGAACAACAGCAAGGAAACCGTGGTCATGGCTACCAGGACCGCCGCGCGCGCGCCCACCATCCAGCCGGCCAGCAAAATAACCAGCGGGTAGATGATGGTCGAGGTACTTGCAACGCCGCCCAGGAAGATCGCCGCGCCCGTCATGAACAGCCACAGGCCAACCCCCAGCACGCATACCGCCACCCGGACTCGATCGCGTGCCAGGAACACCCAGGAGACGGCGGCCACCGACATGTACGACATGGCCAGCGCCATGCGCAACTCCTGATCCCGCGCGAACACGAGTATCGCCAACAGATAGGCGGCGGCGCCGACCATGATGAAGGCCAGCGAAAACTTGAGGAAGGTGCGCGAGATCGCCCAATCGACCGGGTGATCGCCGTCCGTCGCGGCGGGCGCCTCGCCGCCGCGCGTGTCAATGAGAATTGCACGATTCATGACAAAAACATGCCTCTGGCGCGGCTGTCATGTTTTTGGCAACGATCAATGGCTGTCATGCGTTTCCTCCGCGCCGGCCCGTCCCTTTGCGGGCGCTCCCCTTTGCCGACTTGCCGCATTCTAGATGCCAATCCAGGCGACCCGCGATCTCAACGTGTTCCGGGAGCACATGCGGCGCGACCGTGGCTCAAAGCGCGCGGCGCCGGCGCCCTGAGCGCCGGCAAGCTTACCGGTGCTGCTCCTCGATCGACGCGACGCTGGCCTCGATGGCTGCG